>JAWWBR010000121.1:0-9976 GCA_033720855.1 Alphaproteobacteria bacterium | reverse complement strand
GTTTTCGATAGTCGGTTCATGATTGGCTCCCTGACATGGTGATGGATGGGCCCCTCCGTGGGCGCGGTTGGCCGCAGGCTAGCAAGAGGACGTTCCCCCGCCAAAGGGTTTTTCGACGCCCCGTCCCGGGACATGGCCGGCCGCCCGCTGGTGGGCTCCCGTGCCTGCACTCGAAATCGCATCGGCTATTGGTCGGACGGGGTGAGGAGATCAGGCCTGTTTTCCGTTTCCGCAAGGGAACGCGCTTTTGTCCTTCTAGGCCGGCCCACCGGGGCCGCCGCCTTCGGTCAAGGCCGACTGTTCGGCTTGGCGGCGCCCCTCGATCAATTGACGGGCGGCGTTGTCGGGCACTCCGGCCCCCACCAGGACCAGTTCGCTCAGTTCCAGGCTGGCCTCGATGGTCTCGGGGATGACGTGGGTCGCGCCATCGGCCAGCAGCCGGCTGGCGTGCGCCCCGTCCCGAGCCCGCGCGTAAATGGGCAAATCGGGCCAGTCCCTGCGCACCGCCTTCACCACGTTCTCGGTGGCGCTGGCGCTGTCCATCGTCACCACCAGCGCGCCGGCCCGCTCGACCCCCATTTTCCGCAGGATCGCCGCTTGACGCCCATCGCCGAAATAGACGCCGGCGCCCTGGTCGGCGAACCGGGCCACCAAACCGGCATCGATGTCGAGGGCCACGTATGGCAGCTCGACGGCTTCCAGGATTTCGCCGAGCATCTGTCCGACCCGACCGTAGCCGACGATGATGATATGCCCGGTGAGGTCGCCGGTGGCGTCCACACCGTCCTCGCCCCGGCCCGCCGCTGCCCGGCGTTCCGCGGTCCGCGCCATGCGTCGGGCGGCGGCCGCGACGAAAGGCGTTGCCGCCATGGTCAGCCCCGTGACGATCAGCATGAATTGGGCGGTATCGCCGGGAAGAAGTCCGGCGCCGAGACCCAAGCCGATCACGATGAAGCCGAATTCGCCCGCCTGGCCCAGCAGCATCGCGCTTTCCATGGCAACGGCATGGGGCGTCTGGAACAGGCGCGCGAGGGCATAGAAAATACTCCCTTTGATCACGAACAAGCCAATCACCGACGCCCCAAGCCACAGCGGCCGGGCCCCCAGCTGGGCCAGGTCTATGCTCATGCCGACGGAGACGAAGAACAGCCCCATGAGCAGCCCTTTGAATGGCTCGATGTCGACTTCGATCTCGTGACGGTACTCGGTTTCGCTGAACAGCAGGCCGGCGAGGAAGGCGCCGAGCGCTAGGGAAAGCCCGGCCTGACGGGTCGCAATCGCCGTCCCGATGATGACCAGCAACACCGCGGCCAAAAACATCTCTCGGCTCGATCGGCTGCCGATAAAGCGGAACAGGGGCCGGATCACCAGCCTGACGAGCACCAAGATGACGGCGACGGCGAAGACCGCCTTGGCGAACGCGGTGAACAACGAAAGCGTGACCGGGCCCTGGACTTCGGTTGCGAAGATGCCGAGCAGAAACAGGATCGGCAGAACCGCGAGATCCTGGAAAAGAAGGACCGCCAGGGTGGTTTGTCCCATGGCGGTGCCGAGGCGCCGGTTCTCCGTCATGATTTGAAGAACGATGGCCGTAGACGAAAGCGCGAACGCGGCGCCCAACACGATCGCCGCGGTCGGCGTGCTGTCGAACAGGGTGGCGATCCCGGCGACGATGGCCGCCGTCACCAAGACCTGGGCGCCGCCCAGGCCGAACACGTTGGCCCGCATCGTCCATAGACGGTCCAGGGACAATTCCAAACCCACCATGAACAAAAGAAACATGACGCCGAGTTCGGCGAGTGCCCGCACGCCGTCGATGTCGGCGATCACCAGATACGAGAGCCAGGGCAAATCGGCGGCGAAACGGGCGAGGCCATAGGGGCCGATCACCAATCCGGCGCCGAGGAAGCCCAAAACCGGGCTGATTTTCAGTCGATGGAGAACCGGCACGATGAGTCCCGCGGCGATCAAGAACACCACGACCTCGCGAAGGTTCAGCGCCTCGGTGTGCACGATTGGTGACGTCCCGTTGTTGCTATTGGGAAAACGTCCGACCCCGAGCGGCCCGGAATGCCGGATTCGGAACGGCTTGGTAGCCTTATCGAGCCGATCACATGAAAGTCAAGGATATATGGGTGCCGCACCGAAAGTGAGATGCCCCCGTCGAAAAGGGGGGGCTCTTGCCGTTTCAAGATTCGGTCGCAGGGGGCGAGGAGCGGCCGCGGTGCGGCCCAAGACTCCACCGAACATCGTCTCGTCAACCCGATCTCCGCGAGTGGCTAAAGGGGAGATGTCGCGTAGAAGCTGCCGGACCCGCCTTTCCTAAAGCCGCTTTCAGGGTAGAATGCGGGTTCAAAAGACAAAGAAATACCCTGAGGGAAGTTTGGGGAGGGGATCCATGAACCGCAGGCAGATCCTGACACGCGCGGGTGCGGCAACGGTGTTTGGGTTGATCTCGCTTCTTGCCGGGGGCAGCGGCGCCAATTCCGCTGAAACGGCGGAGCCGATGCCCATCATCGACGTTCATACCCATATCATAGGCCGGCCGAAGATGTTTCCCGGCGCCCTCAAGGTTGCCGAGGGGCTTGCCCATCGGCATGGCGTCAAGATCACGGTCCTGTCCCATGTGCCGGCCATCAAAGACAAGGTCATGTACCGGTTCCCCGCCCTCAAGCAACTGATTCAGGGGCGTAAGGGCTTTGCTTTCCTGGGTGGCGGCGGGTCGCTCAATCCCATCATCCATTCCCACGACGCAAAATCGGGGAGCCACGAACACGCGGCCGGTCAATTCGAATCCATCGCCCGGAGGATCATCCGCAGCGGTGCCGCCGGGTTCGGAGAAATGGGCGCCCTGCACATCTCGTTGCGTTCGGGGCATGCCTACACCCATCAGCCCGCCGATCATCCGCTGTTCCTGCGCCTCGCCGATATCGCCGCCCAAAGCGGCCTGCCCATCGAGATCCACGTCGACGCCGTCGATGGCTCCATGAACACGCCCGACGAATTCGCAGATGCCGACAATCCCGGCGTCTTGCCGGGGACGCTCGCCGGTCTCGAGCGGCTCATCGCCCACAATCCCAAGGCCAAGATCTCCTGGGCCCATGGCGGTTCCGATCCCTTGGGCGAGATGACGCCCGGGCGCATCCACCGGATGATGGACAAGTACCCCAATCTCTATATGTCGCTGCGGGTCGCCGATTCCCGCTGGCGTAAATCCAAGAATATCGTTTTCGACGGGGATGAATTGGACAAGGAATGGCGCGCGCTCCTGCTCGCCCATTCCGATCGTTTCTTCATCGGCACCGACGCGATGTTTTTGTCGCCGGATATGCCTCGGCGGAACCATCTCACCGCGTTCGCCGAAGGCAATTCCGATCGCTACGAGGTGACGCGCCAGATGCTCGCCCTGCTGCCGAAACAGGTAGCCGAAAAAATCGCCTACAAGAACGCCCTTCGGGTGTACCGGCTCGGCCCGCAGCCGGCGGCCCGGCAAGCGGCCGGCAAGACGCCGGGTCCGGGGCCGGGCGGACCCGGGCAGGCCAAATTCCTGAGCGAGGACGAGATCCGCAAAACCGTGATCGGCAATACCCTGGACTTCGTGGCGCCGAGCAACGGGCGCAGGCTGATCGCCTATTTCGCCGCTGACGGAAGCGTCCATCTGAAGGTCGAAGGCCGCCCGCGGATCATCAGGAAACGATGGTCTATCAACCGCAAGGGGATGCTGTGCCGGACCTTCGGCCGCAACGACAGGAAGCACTGCACGAAGGTGGCCGCGGGGGGCGAACCGAAAAGGCTGATCATGAAGAACAAGAAGTTTACCTATCGGGCGAAGCTGCTCGCCGGCCGGCAACTGCCCCAGTGACCGCACCCCATTGAAACGCGGGGAGAGAACCTATGGCGCAAGACGGCGTGACGCGCAGGCTGACGACGATCCTTGCGGCCGACGTCGTCGGCTATAGCCGGTTGATGGCGGCCGACGAGGAGGCGACGTTGGCTACCCTGAAGGCCTATCGCGAGGTCATGGACTCCTTGGTCGACAAGCACCGTGGCCGTCTCGTGGGCACGGCCGGCGACGCGGTGCTGGTCGAGTTCGGCAGTGCCGTCGAAGCGGTGCGATGCGCGATCTCGATTCAGGAGGATCTGGCGGTGCGGAATGCCGAACGGCCCGATGACCGCAAGATGCTGTGGCGGATCGGCATCAATGTCGGCGACGTCATGGTTGACGACGACGATTTGTTTGGCGACGGGGTCAATGTGGCGGCGCGGCTGGAAGGGCTTGCCGAGCCCGGCGGCATCTGCATCTCGGGCAGCACCTTCGAGCAGGTCAAGAACAAGCTTTCGATCGGCTTCGAAGACATCGGCCCGCAGGAGGTCAAGAACATCCCGCATCCGGTTTCGACCTTCCGCCTGATTCCCGGACCGGTTTCCGTCGTTGCCGATTCGAAACCCGCGCCAACCGCCGCCGAACCACCGGCGGAAGCCGGACGGTGGCGCATTCCCGCCATGTGGACCGCCGCCGCCGTTGTCATCCTTGCAGGAGGCTATGCCGCCTTCAGTTCCCTCGATCGGGGGTCGTCTGTTCCCACGCCGTTGCCCGACAAGTTCTCGACCGACTACATGTCCGCCAAGGACATCGAGCGCGTCGTGACCGGCATGAATATCCAGGGAACCACGAGAATGGGGAGCCGCCCCTTCACCATCAGACTATCGGGCGGCGGCGTCGCCAAGGTCGAGGTTATCAGGCCGTCCGGAGAGATCTTTCGCGATACGGGCAAATGGTGGACCAGGGATGCGCGGTTCTGCATGAAATTCGACACCTTCGCCTTCGGACGAAACATGTGTCCGCGAATCGCCCGCGACTCAAAGGAAATGACCGCGACGCGGCCGAATGGCGCGCCGCTCGACTGGAAGATTTCGAGGTAGCGGGGCGGACCTTCGCCGGACCGGCGGCCGTTACCGGCTGCCCCCGGCCTTGCTCTCGCGAGACGCGATCTTGTCCCGAGCCTTCTTGACCAGCTTGAAGCAGCCCCTCTTCTTTCCCTCGTCCAGCCGCGTTCGGGCTTTCTTCAGCAGCCGTTCAACGACGCTTTGAAGCCTGTCGGAATAGCGGTATTTGGCCTTGGACGCCGCGTACTGCTTCTCGGTTTCAGTGATCTGTCCGGCGCAATCCGTCGCCTTGGGCCGGCCCGCCGAGGACGACCGCATGCCGCCAGACAAGGTGCCGGCGCTTCCGCCGTTCACGGAGGCCTTGATGAAGCCGGCGACCGCCGATACCGCCTGGTCCTCTACGCCGAGGAACCCGTGCGGACCTTCCGACCCGCATTCGTCTTTGCGCTGCCCCGATCCACCGGTGATGAAGACGACCTTCACGGCGCTGGCGTTGGTGAGCTTGTCTTTTAATTTCGCCGCACCCTTTTTCGGCGGCGTGTAATCGCACCTATCGTCTTCGTGGGCGAGGATCAGCGTCGGCGCGCGGACCTTGCGAAGGTTCATGCTGACGACGCCCTCGGGGAACTTTTCGGTGATCTTCCATCCTTCCCTCGCCCCGGCCATGGTCGAGACCAAGACCAGGCCCGATACCGCGCGCCGTTTCTTGATCGCCACGTTGGCGGCGGAAAACGTGCCCATGGAAAAACCGACCATCCATACGGGAACGTCCTTTATGCCCTTCAGGTGTTTTGCGACATCGGCTATGTCGCCGGCATGCTTGCGGCTGAGACGAAATGTCCCCTTCAGCTGCGACATGTCGCTCGGTGCGTCAACCAGGGCGACCATAAGCCCTTTGGCCGCAAAATCCTTGCGCGCGCGCACGACGAAGTTTTCCTCCCCCCACTCGAAGGAGTCGGTCCCGTTGATGCCGAGACCGCCATGTCCGCCGGCGAACAGGATCACCGACGCAAACGGGTCCTTCGGTCTGATGAGGATGAATGTTTGTTCGGCGCCGCGCTGGGTCTTGATCGTGACCAGCTTTTCCTCATCGGCGGACGCGGTTTGAACGCTCAACAAAACCAGAAACGCGGCAATCGCTGCAAGACGCGTCATCCCTCAATCCCCCTGCGGGTTTTTTATCAATATTCAGGCAGGTGTGTTTCAAGGCCCGCACATCCTTGCGACGGCTGGTATTAGACTCCAAAAAATGCGTGTCGTTAATAGGCTTATGTCCTGATTTGGCCATGAGCGTCCGCAGGGAGGCGCGCCGACTGAGGTCTTCACTCGAGACCGGCAGGAACGCCCGGGCGCTCTGACCGGCTTTCTTGAGGATTACGCCTCCTCGACCAGCCGGCCGTCTTCGTTCGCCAGGCACTTGCCGCTCTGATCCAGAGGCGCCTGAGCGGCCAGGACGAATGCATCGCCGAGGATTTCGGGCCCCGGCATGGCCTTTTTTGCCTCCTCGGGCGCCGTTTCCGTCGCGATCGCCACCCGCGGCGAAACGGTAATGACGCAGATGTTCGAGTCTCTCACCTCTTCGGCCAGGTAGACGGAGAAGGTGCGGATCGCCTCCTTGGTGACGACATAGGAGAGCGCCCCCGCCGGCTTGGGGCCGCCGCCGCCATAGAGGTTGAGGATATGGCCGCTGTTTCTCTCGCGCATCAGCGGGATCACGTGTTTCGAGCAGAGGAAAGTGCCGTACAGGTTGGTGCGGATGACGCGGTCCCAGAATTCCAATGGCATGTCGCTGATTTGCGGCCATCGCGGAACGCCCCAACGAAAGTGCGGCACGACGCCGGCATTGTTGACCAGGACATCGACCTGTCCGAAGCGGTCGATCACCGCATCGAACAGTTCCCTGACCTGGTCTTCATCCTGGACATCCACCGCGTGCGCCATCGTTTCGGAGACCGCCGCGAGTTCCGCCGCGGTCGCTTCCGCCGCGTCCCCGTCGAGGTCCGCGATGACCACCTTGGCGCCGTTTTCGGCCAAGGTTTTCGCTGCATGTTTGCCGATACCCTGGGCGCTACCCGTGACAACGGCGACCTTGTCGGTGAGCATGATCAGGTTCCCCCTTGATGATTGAATCCCTGCGACCTGGACGAAGGTAGCGGGGCAGCATTTTCCCTATCCCTTCCGCCCTTGCCTGTATCGGTCGCCTGACGCGGCGGCACCAAGGCGGCACCCTCGCAGGTAGGCGTGTCGGGGAAATATTAAGGGGGTTCGCGACCCTCGTCCATGGACCGGCGCAGGCCCCCTTTCGGCAAACAGCGGGCGTCAAGTTAACGCGGCGCCCTGCACGGAAGTTTGGTCTAAAATCCAAGCCCGGCCCGACGCGAACGGCCCGACGTCGTTCGCGCCTTGGCCCGCCTTGGAAAGAGAGGGAGATGCCACGATGTTCCTCCGAATGACCTTAGCTGCTGCGGCAATCTGCGTGTCGGTTTCGGGTTGCACCCAGAACATGGAGACGGGGCGGTGGGTGGATCTGACACACCCGTTCAATCACCGCTCGGTCTACTGGCCAACGGCGAAAACCTTCTCAAAAACGGAAGTCTTCCATGGGCACACCAAGGGCGGGTGGTTCTATTCGGCATATAATTTTTCGGCGGCCGAGCACGGCGGCACCCACATCGACGCCCCGATTCACTTTGCGGAGAACAAACACACCGTCGATCGGGTGCCGGTCCAGCAGTTGATCGGCCCCGGCGTCGTCATCGATGTCTCGCGCCAAGCCGCGGCCGACAGGGACTATCGCGCCAGCGCGGCGGACATCAGAGCGTTCGAGCGCAGACACGGCATGATCCCCGAGGGCGCGATCGTCCTCATCAACACCGGCCGTGCGAAGCTTTATCCCGACCGCGAGAGGTATATGGGAACGGCCGAGCGTGGGCCCGCTGCGGTGGCCAAGCTGCATTTTCCCGGCCTCGGCGTGGATGGCGCCGAACTGCTCATATCTCGTCGCGTCGGCGCCGTTGGCATCGACACGCCGTCGATCGATTATGGCCAGTCGAAGGATTTCGCAACCCACGTGAAGCTGATGACGAACAATATTCCGGCGTTCGAAAACATCGCGGATATGAGCGGCCTGCCGCCAACAGGGACCAAGATCGTGGCTTTGCCGATGAAGATCGAAGGGGGATCGGGCGGCCCGCTCAGGATCGTGGCATTCCTTCCGCGCAACCGGTAACGCCAACCCCGGTTCATCCGACGCCCATGGCCCGCGAACCAACGCAATCGTAAAGGCGCCCACGCGAGTGAGGCACCGCCTGCACAAGAGGCGGGTACTCGGGTAGGGGCCCATGCGTCACCGGGCCCGCCGGCGCCAGTTTGTATCGCGTTGGCTTACTCTGACCCGCGGGGTCTCTGATCACCGGCGGCGATGCGACGTGCCCTTACTCCTGTCCGCGTTTTTGGGTAACATTCCCCTGGAATCCACGGGCCGCCGGAATTCCTGGACGCCCGAAGGAGGGACTCACCATGGAAGAGACGAGATTTGAGGCGGGCAATCTGGTGTTGGCGGTGCGCGAACTCCATACCCGCTTGGGCGACGGCGTGTCGGTGGATTTCCTGGCGCGCGACGGCAAGACGGAAACATCCCTGTTGCGTTTCGATTGGTTCCCCGATTGCCCCCACTATCACTACAACCCGAGGATGGAGACGATGCGCGAGGTGCCGCTGGACCCCGCGCTTGTGGGCGACAGCATGGACTGGTTCCTCGACCGCATCCCCGACCGGCTGCCGGCGATGATCGAGAGCGCGGGCCATCCCGCGGTCGCCCGGGCGATCGATCGGGCCGCGATTGCGCGGCTCATGCCGGAGATCAAGGGCACCGCCAAGAGCCTCGCCGAAAGCGTCACCGCGGCCTGACGCCGGGTGGCGGCCCTTGACCCGCGGCGTTGATTGCGGGCACAGTTTTGAAAATCGGAGAAAACGCCGGGTCCTGGCGCTCTTGGTTCCGGTCCGGCGCAAAACGGGAGAGGTGCATCATGTCGGAGGCCAAGAACATCCTGATCATGGGCGCGTCCTACGGCTCTCTGCTGGCGATCAAGCTGGCGCTTGCCGGGCATAACGTGAAGCTCGTCTGCCTGCCCGAGGAGGCCGAGCTGATCAATGCCGAAGGCACCATCGTCCGCATGCCGGTGCGGGGGCGCGAGGGGCTCGTCGAGATCCGCTCCACCGAGGCCCCCGGGGAGGTCTCCGCGGCGACCACAGACGCCGTCGATCCCGGTGATTACGACCTGGTGGCGCTGGCCATGCAGGAGCCGCAATACCGCGCGCCGGGCGTGCGCGAGCTCTTGGGCCAGGTGGCGGCATCAGGGGTGCCCTGCATGTCGATCATGAACATGCCACCCTTGCCCTACCTTGCCAGGCTGCCGGGATTGGATACCTCGACGGTGCTGCATTGCTACACCGACCCGACGGTGTGGGAAGGCTTCACCCCGGGGTTGTTGACGCTGTGCAGCCCCGACCCCCAGGCCTTCCGCCCGCCCGACGAGCCGGTCAACATCCTTCAGGTGTCCTTGCCGACAAATTTCAAGTCGGCGCGCTTCGAGTTCGACGAACACACCAATATGCTGCGCGGCCTGCAGGCCGACATCGAGGCGATCACGTATGACACCGGCGACGGCATGGTCGAGCTTCCGGTCAAGCTCAAGGTGCATGACTCGGTGTTCGTGCCGCTGGCCAAGTGGTGCATGCTGCTGACCGGCAATTACCGCTGCGTGCAGGAGGACGAGGCGCGCTCGATCCGGGATGCCGTGCACAGCGACCTCGAGGCCTCGCGCGCGGTCTACGATTGGGTGGCCGAGCTCTGCCGCAAGCTCGGGGCCGATCCCGCCGACCAGGTGCCGTTCGAGAAATATGCCAAGGCGGCGGAGGGGCTGATCAAGCCGTCCTCGGCGGCGCGGGCGCTTTTCGCCGGCGCGCCCAATATCGAGCGCGTCGATTGCCTGGTGAAAACGCTCGCCGCCCAGCATGGCATGCAACTGGACGTCGTCGATGAGACCGTCGCCCGGGTCGATGCCCGGCTCGAGATGAACCGCAAGGC
>JAWWBR010000120.1:0-10000 GCA_033720855.1 Alphaproteobacteria bacterium | reverse complement strand
CCTCAACCGGGCCGCCTTCGGCGGCGAAGAGGAGGCGCAACTGGTCGACCGCCTGCGCCGGGCGGGGCTGGTGATCGCCGCCCTGGTGGCGGCCGAGGACGGAGAGGTCGTCGGCCATATCCTGCTGAGCGACCTCTGGGTCGAAACCGATACGGGCGGCGTCGTCAGGACCGCGGCTTTGGCCCCCATGGCGGTGGCCCCCGACCGGCAACGCCGGGGCATCGGGTCCAGGCTGGTGGACGCGGGCCTGCAAGCCTGCCGCGATGCGGGGATCGAACTGGTGGTCGTGCTCGGCCACCCCGGTTACTACCCCCGCTTCGGCTTTTCCGCCGCACGGGCCCGGCACCTCCGGGCGCCCTTTTCCGGCCCCGCCTTCATGGCGCTCGAGCTCACGCCGGGGGTGCTCGACGGCGTGCGGGCGACCGTCCGCTATCCCGATGCCTTCGGGCTGGAAGGCGGGTGACGGGGGCTCTCGGCCGGGGCCGGCCCCTTAATCCTTCCCCGGCGTATAGGCGAGGTTATGGGCGAGGAAACGCTCCGCCTCGTCGACGGCGATGCCCCGGCGCGCGGCATAGTCCGCGACCTGATCGCGGCCAATGGAGCCGAGGCCGAAATAGCGCGCCTCGGGGTGGCCGATGTAATAGCCGGAGACGCTCGCCGCCGGCTGCATGGCGAAGCCCTCGGTCAGTTCCATGCCGGCGTTCTGGCGGGCGGCGAGCAGCTCGAACAAGGCCGGCTTTTCCGAATGGTCGGGACAGGCGGGATAGCCGGGCGCGGGGCGGATGCCCGCGTATTTCTCGGCGATCAGGTCCTCGTTGGTGAGCGCCTCGTCGGCGGCATACCCCCAGAACTCGGTTCGCAGGCGCTGGTGCAGGCGCTCGGCGAAGGCCTCGGCCAGGCGGTCGGCCAACGCCTTCAACAGGATCGACGAGTAATCGTCCTGGGCGTCCTCGAACGCCTTGGCGCGCTCGGCGCAACCGTGGCCGGCGGTCACCGCGAAGGCCCCCATGTAGTCCTCGATGCCGGTGTCGGCCGGCGCCACGAAATCGGCGAGGCAAACATTGGATCCGCGCGTCTTCTTCATCTGTTGGCGCAGGAAGTGGACGGTCTCGATCACCTTCTCGCGCCCCTCATCGGCATAGAGCAGGACATCGTCGCCGCTCGAATTGGCCGGCCACAGGCCGATGACGCCGCGCGCCTCGAGCCAGCGTTCCTCGATGATCCTGGCGAGCATCTCTTGAGCGTCGTCGTAGAGCGCCCGCGCCGCCTCGCCCTGCTTTTCGTCCTCGAGGATCGCGGGGTAGCGGCCCTTAAGCTCCCAGGTGGCGAAGAAGGGCGACCAGTCGATATAACGCGCGAGCTCGGCCAGGTCGTAGTCGGCGAAGGCCCTGATGCCGATCAGCCGGGGCGCGGGCGGCGCATAGTCGCGCCAGTCGATCTCGACCGCGTTGGCCCGCGCCGCGGCCAAGGGAAGCAGGCGCGCCTCGCCGTTGCCGGCCTCGAAATCGGTGCGGATGGCGGCGTAGTCATCGGCCACGCCGGAGACGAAATCGGCGCGCTGGGTATCGGAGACCAGGTTCTGGGCGACGCCGACGGCGCGCGAGGCGTCGAGCACGTGGACCACGGGACCCGAATAGTTGGGGGCGATCTTGACCGCGGTGTGGACCTTGGAGGTTGTGGCGCCGCCGATCAGCAGCGGAAGATCCATCTTGGCGCGCTCCATCTCCGCCGCCACCGACGCCATCTCGCCGAGGGACGGGGTGATCAGGCCGGACAAGCCGATCATGTCGGCATCGTTCTCTTCCGCGGCCTCGAGGATGCGCTCATAGGGCACCATGACGCCGAGGTCGATGACCTCGAAATTGTTGCACTGGAGCACGACGCCGACGATGTTCTTGCCGATGTCGTGGACATCGCCCTTGACGGTGGCCAGCACCACCCGCCCCTTGGGGCCGCCGCCGCCGGCCGCCTTTTCCGCCTCGATATAGGGGATCAGGTGGGCCACCGCCCGCTTCATCACCCGCGCCGACTTGACCACCTGGGGCAGGAACATCTGCCCCGATCCGAACAAATCGCCGACCACGTTCATGCCGTCCATCAGCGGGCCCTCGATCACCTCGATGGGCCGGTCTGCGGCCAAACGCGCCTCCTCGGTGTCCTCGACGATGAAATCGCCGATCCCCTTGACCAGGCCGTGGGCGAGGCGCTCGGCAACGCTGCCCTGGCGCCAGCTGAGATCATCGCGGGCCGCCTTGGCGGCGCCGACGCGATAGCGCTCGGCGATCTCCAACAGACGGTCGGTGGCGTCCTCGCGCCGGTTCAGCACCACGTCCTCGACCCGCTCCTTGAGCTCTTCGGGAATGTCGTCATAGACCGCGAGCTGGCCGGCGTTGACGATCGCCATGTCCATCCCCGCCTTGACCGCGTGATAGAGGAAGACCGCGTGCATGGCCTCACGCACGGCATTGAAGCCGCGGAAAGAGAACGAGAGGTTGGAGACCCCGCCCGAGACATGGGCGCCCGGCAGATCGCGCTTGATGGCGCCGACCGCCTCGATGAAATCGACGCCGTAGGTATTGTGCTCCTCGATGCCGGTGGCGACGGCGAAGACATTGGGGTCGAAGATGATGTCTTCGGGCGGGAACCCCACCTCTTCGGTGAGGATGCGATAGGCGCGGGTGCAGATCTCGATCTTGCGCGCAAGCGTATCGGCCTGGCCCTTTTCGTCGAAGGCCATGACCACCACCGCCGCGCCGAAGCGAAGGATCGCCTTGGCCTGATCGACGAACGGCCCCTCCCCCTCCTTGAGGCTGATGGAATTGACGATGCCCTTGCCCTGAAGGCATTTCAGGCCGGCCTCGATGATCGCCCAGTTGGACGAGTCCACCATCACCGGCACGCGGGCGATATCGGTCTCGCCGGCGACCAGCCGCAGGAAACGGACCATCGCCGCCTCGCCGTCGAGCATCGCGTCATCCATGTTGACGTCGATCACCTGGGCGCCGTTATCCACCTGCTGGCGGGCGACATCGAGGGAGGCGTCGAAATCCCCGCGGCGGATCAGCTTGGCGAAGAGCGCCGAACCGGCCACGTTGGTTCGCTCGCCCACATTGACGAACCCGGCCTCGCCGCCGATCTCGAGCGGCTCCAAGCCGGCCAAACGGCAAACCAATCGTGGCTCGGGCAGCTGTCTCGGGGCGACGCCGGCCACCGCGTCGACGATGGCTTCGATATGGTCGGGCGTGGTGCCGCAACATCCGCCGACCAGGTTGACGATCCCTTCGCGGGCGAATTCACCGATTTCCGCGGCGAGCTGCTCGGGCGTCTCGTCGTATTCGCCAAAGGCATTGGGCAGTCCGGCATTGGGATGAACCGAAACGTTGGTGGTGGCGACCCGGGCGATGTCCTGAACGTGGGGGCGCAGGCCCTCGGCGCCGAAGGCGCAGTTGAACCCCGCGGCGATGGGCCTGGCATGGGCAATGGAATTCCAGAACGCCTCCGGCGTCTGGCCCGACAACGTGCGCCCCGAGGCATCGGTGATGGTGCCCGACACCATGATGGGAAGGGCGCGGCCCGTCGCTTCGAAGCGGGTCAACATGGCGTAGATGGCGGCCTTGGCATTGAGCGTATCGAACGAGGTCTCCACCATCAGGAGGTCGGCGCCGCCCGCGATCAGGCCGTCGACGGCCTCGCCGTAGGCCGCGACCAGTTCGTCGAAGGTGACGTTGCGGAAGCCCGGGTCGTTGACGTCGGGCGACATGGTCGCGGTGCGGTTGGTGGGGCCGAGCACGCCGGCGACGAAGCGCGGCTTGTCCGGGGTCTGCGCCGCCCAGTCATCGGCCGCGGCACGGGCCAGCCGCGCGCCCTCTTCGTTCAGTTCCCGAACCAGGCTTTCGGTACCGTAATCGGCCTGGGAGATCGCGGTCGAGTTGAAGGTGTTGGTCTCGATGATATCGGCGCCGGCGGCCAGGAACTCCTGATGGATGCCGGAGATGATGTCCGGCCGCGTCAGGGTCAGGATGTCGTTGTTGCCCTTGAGGCTCCGGTTCCAATCGCGGAGGCGTGTGCCGCGGAAATCCGCCTCGTCGAGGTTGTGGCGCTGGATCATGGTGCCCATGGCCCCGTCCAGCACCAAGATGCGCTGGGCCAAGAGCGCCACAATTTGTTCCCTGGTCTCCGCCATGACCGCGCCCCGTTCAGCCCCGCGCGCCCGCGGGCCGGAGCCCCAGGGTGTGGCAGATGGCATAGGTCAAATCGGCCCGGTTGAGGGTGTAGAAGTGGAACTCGTTGACGCCGCCGGCCTCGAGCCGGCGGCATTGGTCGATCACCACCGAGGCCGCGACCAGTCGGCGGGTTTCGGGGTCGTCGTCGAGCCCATCGAACAGTTCGGCCAGCCAGTCGGGCACCTCGGCGCCGCATTGGGCGGCGAACTTGCGCACCTGCGCGAAATTGGTCACCGGCAGGATCCCCGGAACGATCGGTACCGTCAGCCCGGCCGCCCGCGCCCGGTCGAGGAACCGGAAATAGTGGTCGACGTCGAAGAAGAACTGGGTGATGGCGCGCGACGCTCCCGCATCGATCTTGCGCCTGAGGTTGTCGAGATCGGCTTCCGGGCTTTCCGCCTCGGGATGGGTTTCCGGGTAGGCGGCCACGGAAATCTCGAAGTCGCCCACGCCCCTGAGGCCGGCCACCAGGTCGGCCGCATAGGCAAAGCCCTCGGGGTGGGGGACGTAGACAGGTTCGCCTTCGGGCGGATCGCCGCGCAGGGCGACGATGTGCCTGACGCCGACCTCCCAGTAGTCCCGTGCCACCTCCAGCACCTCGTCGCGCGATGCGCCGACGCAGGTGAGGTGCGCCGCGGGGATCAGGTCGGTTTCCCGCAATATGCGGGCGACGGTCGCATGGGTGCGCTCGCGCGTGCTGCCGCCGGCGCCGTAGGTGACGGACACGAATCGCGGGCCCAGCGGCGCCAGGCGAGCGATCGCCGCCCACAGTGCGGCTTCCATCTTCTCCGTCTTGGGCGGAAAGAATTCGAAAGACACCAACGGTGCCTGCCCCGGGGTCGCCGCCGCCGGGGTCATCGCCCCGCCCCCGCCGCGTCCCCGGCCGCCGCCGCGGTTGCCGTCCAGATCTTGACCGTCAAGGGGTCTCCAGGCACGGCGATGGGCGCCGACGGATCGAGCGCCGCGGCCTCGCACCAGGTGGCGACCTCTTCATCGTCGAAACCGAGCCGGCGGTGGGCATGATCGGTCCTGAGATACTCGAGATCGTGGTGGGCGAAATCCACCACGACGAGGCGACCGGCTCGGGCCAAAACCCGTGCCGCCTCCGCAACCACCAGAGCGGGCTGGTCGGCGTAATGCAGGACCTGATGAATGATGATCAAATCGAAGCGCTCGTCGTCGGCCGATAGGCCGTACATGTCGCCCAACCGCACGTGGCAATGGTCGAGCCCGGCGCGCTCCAGGTTGGCGCGGGCCACGTTCAGCATCTCCCGGGAGAGGTCGATCCCGATCGCGCGTTTCGCCTGAGGCCCGAATAGCTCGAGCATGCGGCCGGTGCCGGTGCCGATATCCAGAAGGCTCGCGACGCCGTGCTTGCCGATGACGCGCAGGAGCGCCTTTTCCACCTCCTCGTCGTCGGCATGCAGCCGCCTGATCTCGTCCCATTGTTCGGCATTCTTGCTGAAATACGCGGCGGCGGCGCGGGCCCGCTCGGCCTTGACCGCGGCCAGGCGCTCGCGATCGCGGGCGATGGCGGCGTCGGCCTCGGGGACCATATCCAGCACCCGGGCGGCAATGTCGCGCGCGCCGCCCCGGTGGGCGAGCCGATAAAACGCCCAGGTCCCTTCCCTGAACCGCTCCAGCAGCCCGGCATCGACCATGAGCTTGAGATGGCGCGAGACCCGGGGTTGGCTCTGCCCGAGGATCCGCGTCAGCTCGCTCACGGTAAGTTCGCTCCGGGCACACAAGGCAAGCAGCCGGATCCGGGTCGATTCGGCAGCCGTGCGCAAGACCGTCAGCAGTTGATCGAGCTCGTTCATCTCCGCTCCATCGTGCCGCCCGGGTCATGGCGGGACCCGCGGCGCAGAAAGGCAACACCATATCCAATTGCCATCAATACATAAATATATTTTTATGTCTTAAAAAACTCCAAACATCCGGGCCGACGGCCTCCGTTTGCCGCGGAATGGGTCAATGGTCTATGGCATTTTTGTCCCGGCTGTGCTACTCAGGCACAGGTGAAATCGAGGTCGGAAGGAACGGTTTGGAAGGTGGCAATTAACAAACGTTTTACCCGATAGGTCGATAATCGCTCGGGTGCTTCGGCGCATCAGCCGCCATGAGGGGCATAGAGAATTAAGAGGGGCAGACCGGGTGCGATTTGGGCCCGGTCCAACGTTATGGTGGACGGCAAAGCGAGATGATCAAGACGTCTCAATACAGCACTTTTATCCGTATCGGCTTTGCCGCGCTCCTTCTGGTGGCCGTGGCGGGCTGCGCCAGCGCGCCTAAGGATCCCGCGGCGCGGGCCGACTACGAAAAGGACAACGATCCCATCGAGCCCTTCAACCGGGCCATGTTCGCCTTCAACAAGCAGATCGACGGCATGTTGCTGCGTCCGGCCGCGGTGGTGTTCAGAGAGGTTCTTCCCGAGCCGGTCCAGGATGGCGTCCACAATTTTCTCACCAACCTGCGGGCTCCGGTGGTCTTCGCCAACGACGTCTTGCAGGGCGAGATGGACCGGGCCGGCAACACGGCGGGCCGGTTCGTCATCAACACGACGGTCGGTGTGCTGGGCGTTTGGGACGCGGCCGCCTATATGGGGATCGAGGGTCACACCGAGGATTTCGGGCAGACCTTCGCGGTTTGGGGCGTGGGCGAGGGCTTCTACCTGGTGCTGCCCTTCCTCGGCCCGTCCAATCCGCGGGACGCCGTGGGCGTGGTTGCCGAATTTTTCCTCGACCCGTTCAACATCATCGCGCGCAACGAGGACGTGGAAGAGCTGATCCTCGTCCGCTCGGTGCTGACGGGGGTCGATTTCCGCGCCAGAAACCTCGAGACCATCGACGAATTGGAACGGACCTCTCTCGATTATTACGTGGCCGTCCGCAGCCTCTACCGGCAGCGGCGCGCCGATGCCATTCGTAACGGCCAGGCCGATCCGGAGCAGCCGGCGCCGGGCATCACCTTCCAACCCGGGCCGAGCAAGAGCCCTGCCGACCGGAAATCCGCCCGCGCAGAATAACCCGGGTCCGCGATGACGAGCCCTGTCCTCCTTGCCATAGCCTTGCGCCGACTTGCGGTCGCCATCGCGCTTGTCGTCGTGGCGGCGCCCGCGGCGACGGCGCAGCAGCCGGCGACGCCCAAGGCCTTCGTCGAGGAAATGAGCAGCACCGCGCTGAAGCAGTTGACGGCGAGCGACCTCACCGACGCCGAACGCGTCAAGCGGTTCCGCAAGCTGCTGGTGGAAAATTTCGACGTTCCCGTGGTCGGTAGGTTCGTGCTTGGCGTTCACTGGCGTCAGACCAGCGAAGCCCAGTTCAAGGAATTTCTGAGGCTTTACGAGATCTATGTGGCGCACAACTACGCCGGCCTGTTCAAGAAGTACAAGGGCGAAACCATCGACATTCTGAAAGAAGAGGAATCGCGCAACGGCACCTACCTGGTCTTCGGCCGCATCAACCAGCCCTCGGGCCCGCCGATCGCCATGGAGGTGCGGGTCCACAAGAACGATTCCAGCTTCAAGGTCCTGGATCTCAAGATCGAGGGGGTCAGCATGCCCCTCACCCACCGCAAGCAGTTCGCCTCGGTGATCAGCCGCAGCCGCAACGGCGTCAACGGACTGATCTCCGCCTTGCGCAGGGCGACCGATCGGTTCGAGGCGGAAACCCCCTCGCAATAATCCATCTCCCGCGACCGGGACGATCGGCTGCCGCCGAGCCCGCGGTGTCCGGCCGCACGGGCGGCCCTTCTCCTCGCTCCGGCGCTGGACCCCGTGCCCGCGCTCTTGCCCGGCGGCATGAGATCAGTCGCGAACCAGGGGCTTGTATTTGATGCGATGGGGTTGGTCGGCGTCGGCGCCCAGGCGGCGCCGGCGGTCGGCTTCGTAGTCGTCGTAATTGCCCTGGAACCACTCGACATGGCTGTCGCCCTCGAAGGCCAGGATATGGGTGGCGATGCGATCGAGGAACCAGCGATCATGGCTCACCACCACCGCCGATCCGGGAAATTCCGTCAATGCCTCCTCCAGGGCGCGCAGGGTGTCGACATCGAGATCATTGGTCGGTTCATCGAGCAGCAGCAGATTGGCACCGGACTTCAGCATCTTGGCAAGGTGCACCCGGTTGCGTTCGCCGCCGGAGAGTTGCCCGACCTTCTTCTGCTGATCCGGACCGCGGAAGTTGAAGGCGCCGACATAGGCGCGGGACGCCATCCGCTGGCGCCCCAACACCACCTCGTCCTCGCCGCCGGATATCTCCTCCCAGACCGTGGCATCGGCGGCAAGCGCATCGCGGGATTGGTCGACATAGCCGAGCTTGACCGTCTCCCCCAGGCGCAGGCTGCCGGCATCGGGCTGCTCCTGGCCGATAATCATGCGCATCAGGGTCGACTTGCCGGCACCGTTGGGGCCGATGACGCCGACGATGCCCCCGGCCGGCAGGCGGAAGTCGAGGTTGTCGATCAGCAAGCGGTCGCCGAACCCCTTGGTCAGGCCCTCGGCCTCGACCACGACATTGCCGAGGCGGGGCCCCGGGGGGATGACGATCTGGGCGCTGCCCTGCGCCCGGGTCTCGGCCTCGGCGAGAAGCGTCTCATAAGCGTTGATGCGCGCCCGGGACTTGGTGCGCCGCGCCTCGGGCGTGGCGCGGATCCATTCAAGTTCGCGGGCGATCACCCGTGCCCGGGCGGCGGCCTCCCGCTCCTCCTGGGCCAGGCGTTTCTCCTTGGCGGCCAACCAGGCCGAATAGTTGCCCTCGAACGGCAGCGCCCGGCCGCGGTCGAGCTCGAGGATCCACCCCGCGACATTATCGAGGAAGTAGCGGTCATGGGTGACCGCCACCACGGTGCCGCCGTAATCGGCCAGGAAATGCTCGAGCCAGGCCACGGATTCGGCGTCGAGATGGTTGGTGGGCTCGTCCAGGAGCAGCATGTCGGGCTGGCTCAACAGCAGCCGGCACAGCGCCACCCGGCGGCGTTCCCCGCCCGACAGCGTGGTGACGTCGGCATCGCCGGGCGGGCAGCGCAGCGCATCCATGGCGATCTCCACGCGGCGCTCGACCTCCCAGCCGTCGACGGCGTCGATCTGCTCCTGCAGCTCGCCCTGTTCGACGAGGAGATCGTTCATTTCCTCGTCGCTGAGCTCCTCGGCGAAGCGGGCGCTCACCGTCTCGAACCTTTCCAACAGGTCGCGCACCTCGCCGACGCCGTCGAGCACGTTACCGATGACGTCTTTTTCCGGGTCGAGCTCCGGCTCCTGGGCGAGGTAGCCGACGCGCACACCCTCGGCCGCCCGGGCCTCGCCGGAATACTCCGTGTCGATACCGGCCATGATGCGCAGCAGCGTCGATTTGCCGGCGCCGTTGTAGCCGAGAACGCCGATCTTGGCGCCGGGCAGGAACGCCAGCGTGACCCCTTTCACAACCTCGCGCTGGCCGGGATAGACCTTGGTCAGGTCGCGCATCACGTAGATGTACTGGTGGGACGCCATACTGTCCGCTCTGTGGTCTCAAAGGGGCGTGCAAATTACCCGATCTTCGGGGCGCGTCAAGTGATCGACGCGGCTTTCGCGCCCAAAAAATGGGGCCGCCACCCGGTCGGGGTGACGGCCCAGAGGCGTCAGAGCTTTACGGTTTCGTTTATCCGGCACGCACGGTGCGGAGGAACCCTTCGACCTCGGTGCGGAGCGCATCGGAATGGGCGGACAGCTCTTCCGAGGCGGCGAGCACCTGCCGCGTCACCTGCCCGGTCTCGCCGACGGCGGTGTTGACGCCGGCGAT
>JAWWBR010000119.1:0-10053 GCA_033720855.1 Alphaproteobacteria bacterium | reverse complement strand
TGGCACGCCTACCGGGCGATCGGCGTCACCGACAAGTTGTTCGGCCGCGGCTGGCTGTTCGAGCGGTTCTAGCGTCGCCCGGTGCGCGATCCGGAGGCCGCCGCCGCACGCCTCTCGGTCGCAAAAGCCCGGGAATTTGGGGTAGTATCCAGGGGCAGGCAGGGTAGGGAGACAAAACGATGACAGCCAAGACCGACGATGCCGTAAGCGGTGCGGACATCCGGGCCAAGCTCGACCATCCCGTCATCGACGCCGACGGCCATATGATCGAGACCACTTTCGCCATTCTCGATTTCGTCAAACAGGTGGGCGGGGCGGAATTCGCGGAACGCTATGAAAAGATCCTGATGAGCAGCAGCAGCGGCCCCAGCCGGCGCGCGGTGTGGACGGCCAATTCCGGCCCCGCGACTCTCGACCGGGTGACGGGAATGCTGCCGAAACTGTTCAAGCAGCGCCTCGATGACGCCGGCATCGATTTCGCCGTCGCCTATGGGACCGTGGCGCTGACGGTGCTCAGGATCGGCGACGATGAATTGCGGGCCGTGGTCTACCGCGCCATGAACACGATGTATGCCGACATGTTCTCGGAGGTTTCCGATCGGCTGACGCCGGCGGCCCTGATCCCGATGCACGACCCCGACGAGGCGATCGCCGAGCTCGACTACGTCGTCAACGAGCTGGGCCTCAAGGCCATCGTCATGAACACCATGATCTACCGGCCGGCGCCGGAGGTGGAAAAGGAGGCCCCGCAGTTTGCCCACTACACCATGGTGCCCCATTCGCCGGCCATCGATCACGGCGACACCTATGATCCGGTATGGGCCAAATGCGTCGAACTGGGGGTCGCGCCGACCTGCCACAATTCCTTCCGCGGCCGCGGATCCACCCACGGCTCACCCACCAACTACGTCTACAACTCATTGGGAAGTTTCGGCCAGGGCAGCGAATATTTCTGCCGTTCGCTGTTCTTCGGCGGCGTGCCGAAACGCTTCCCCAAGCTCAAATTCGCGTTCCTCGAAGGCGGCGCGGGCTGGGCGACGCAACTCTACAACAGCCTGTTCGAGTACTGGGAGAAGCGCAACCTGGCGGCGCTCAAGAAAAACCTCGACCCGGCCAAGCTCGACATCGATCTGATGATCGAGATGTTCGAGCGCTACGGCAACGGCTACCTGACCGCCGACCGCATCCGCGCCAATCGCTATCAGCCGATCTCCTCCAACCTTCTGGTGCCGCCGGAAGAGGTCAACGATTTCGCCCCGACCGGTGTCGAGAGGCCGGAAGACATCCGCACCATCTTCGACAACAATTTCTTTTTCGGCTGCGAGGCCGACGACCGCCTGAACGCCGTCGCCTTCGATGCCAGGCTCAATCACCTGGGCGCGAGGCTGAACGCCATCTTCGGCTCCGACATCGGCCATTGGGACGTGCCGGACATGACCCGCGTTCTGGTCGAGGCCCATGAGATGGTGGAGGACGGGTTCATTACCGAAGACGACTTCCGCGATTTCACCTGCGCCAACGTGGTGAAGATGCATACCGGGATGAACCCCGATTTCTTCAGAGGCACCGCGGTGGAAAGCGCGGTCGATAAGTACCGCGCCGAGACGGTGACGGCCGCGGCGGAGTAGGGTCCCCGCGCGGCGCTCGCGGCTTCCCTAGCGCGGCGGTCGTGGGCTAAGATTTTCAAAAGCGTTTATGTTCCGGCGGCGTTAGCCGCCCAAATGCGAAACAGGGAGAACGAGATAATGAAATTCATTGGTTTGATTGCGGTGGCGTCGTCCACCGCGCTGGGCCTCGGCGGCCTCTCGATGCAGCCGGCCAATGCGGCGCCGGCCGATTTCTACGCCGGCAAGACGGTATCGATCACGGTGTCGGGCAGCGCCGGCGCGTCCCTCGGCCTCTATTGCCGCCTGTTCGCCGCCCATTGGGGCAAGCACATCCCCGGCACGCCCAACGTCATTTGCCAGTTCCGTCCGGGCGGCGGCGGCACCAAGGGGGCGTCCTGGGTCTACAACAAGGGCAAAAAGGACGGCACCGATGCCGCCCAGATCCTGTCGCCCTCGGTGCTGGCGCCGACCTTGCGGGGCGCCAAATACGATGCCTCGAAGTTCATCTGGCTCGGCTCGATCACGCCGCGCCCGGCCGTGGTGACGGTCTGGCACACCTCGCCGGTCAAGACCATCGAGGAGGCGAAGAAGACCTCGATCATCATGGGCTCCACCGGCTTCGGGTCGGAGACCTACCTGCTGCCGATGTTCATGAACGCGACGCTGGGCACCAAATTCCAGATCATCCGCGGCTATAAGGGCGGCGCGCCGATCAACAAGGCGATGGAGACCGGCGAAGTGCATGGCCGCATGAACTATTGGACCGGCTGGACCACGGTGAAGAAGAAATGGCTGGACGAGAAAAAGATCATCCAGCTCGTCCAGTACGGGCCGCGCATTCCGGCACTGCCCGACACGCCCCATTTGCGCGACCTGCTCACGAGCGAGGAGCACAAGCAGATGCTGACCTTCCTCGAGCTGAGCGAGCATCTCGGCATGGGCTTCTGGGTGCCGCCGGGGGTGCCAAAGGACCGGGTGGAGGCGCTGCGCAAGGCCTTCACCGATACCATGAAGGACAAGGAATTCCTCGCCGATGCCAAGAAGAAGCGGGCACGGGTGGACCCGATTTCCGGTGCCGAGATCGAAGCCCTGGCCAACAAGGCCTTCGCGACGCCCGAGCCGGTCCTCGCCAAGCTGCGGGGCTATTTGAAATTCAAGAAGAAGTAGCCGCCGATCTCAAGGCCACATGGCAAAGGCGCCCCCGCCGGGGCGCCTTTTCCTTGCCCGCCAGCGCCTAAACCAGGTTCAGCCAGTTCGATGAGCGCAAGAACGGCAGCCATTCACCCAAGAGCGCCTGCGGCCAGGGAATGATCAGGATCTTGTGGAACAGGACATAGGCGATGGCCCAGACCGGCACCACCACGGCCAGGGTGGTGCGCCAGCGCTCGCGCCCCTCGAAACGGATATAGCCGATCAGGAACAGGGCCATGGCCGGCAGCAGACCGACGACGCTGGCCGCGCCCAAAAAGAACAGGCACCAGGCGAAATAGGTCATGGCCCGGACAAGGACGGCGCGGCGGGTCAGGTCGCCGTAATCGGCGGTGATGTCGAAATGCACGTCTTCGGAGGGATTGGATTGCGTGTGGGGGATGCCGGCGATCCCCGGCGCCGCCTTTAGCGGTTCCTCGGAGAAGAACAGTCCCGTCAGCAACAGGTAGGCGGTCATCGCGACGGCCGACCAGCCGATCACCTGGGGCACCAGCCTGGCGCCGAAATCCCATCCCCAAGACAGGTAGAGGCTGAACGCGAACGCGACCATGAGGGCCAGGGTGAAGATCGTGTCGGGAGTGGGCTTCTGCAGCCCGAATTGCGGCGCATCGCGGACCCGGCCGGCGCGGCGCCTGGCCCGGATCGACTTCACGGCCGGGGCGAAGATGCCGTAAAGGGTTAGTGCGAACAGGATGATGACGATCGGCCGGGAGAGCAAGTCGAAGCCGTAGCGCTCGACCGAGATGAACATGCTGTTTTCGAAGATATCGCCGAGGACGAAGCCGAGGATCAGCGGCGGGCGCGGCCAGCGCAGCCGCTTCATGATCCAGCCGAACACGCCCAAACCCAGGAGGACGTAAAGGTCGCCCCATTCCTTGGAGCCCTGAAAGGCGCCCACGAAGGTGATGGCGATGATGACCGGCGCGAGGATCCCGATGCGGACCACGGCGATCTTCGCCAGCTGGTCGGCGAAGACGAAGCAGATGCCGGCGCCGATGATATTGGCGATGGCGATGCTCCAGACCAGGGTGTAGGTGACGTCGAGATGCTTGTTCAGCATATCGGTGCCGGGGTTGATCCCGTGGATCAGGAAGGCGCCGAGAAGCAGCGCCATGGAGGCGGTTCCCGGCACGCCGAAGGCGATGGTCGGGATCAGCGCGCCGCCCTCCTTGGCGTTGTTCGAACTCTCGGACGCGATGACGCCGCGCACGTCGCCCTTGCCGAAGCTGAGCTTGGCGTCCTTTTCCGACTTGATGGCATGGGCGTAGGCGATCCAGTCGATGACCGAGGCGCCGATCCCGGGAATCGCGCCGAGGCCGGCGCCGATGGTGGAGCAGCGCAGGACCAGGAACCAGTTCTTGAGGACGTCGAGGACACCCTGGCTCTGGTGCCGGCGCGGCACCGCCCGGCTGTCGCCGGCGATGGATTTGCGGTTGATGGCCATGTCGGCGAGCTCGGGCAGGGCAAACAGGCCGAGGGCGATGGGCACCACGTTGAAACCGTCGAACAGGTACATGGTATCCATGGTCCAGCGCAGGGTGCCGGTCTGGGGGTCGTCGCCGGCGGTAGCCATCATCAGGCCGATGCAGCCGGCGCCGAGCCCCTTGATCGGCGTGCTTCCGCTCAGCACCGCGACCAGGGACAGGCCGAACACGACGAAGGCGAGCACCTCCGGGGTCTCGATATGGAGCAGCACGGGGCGCAGGATGGGTACGCTCAATCCCAACAGCAGGGCGCCGAACAGGCCGCCGATGACCGATGCGGTGAAGGCCGCGCCGAAGGCCCTGCCGGCTTCGCCCTTTTGCGCCATGGGGTAGCCGTCGAGGATGGTCGCCGCCGAACCGACGGTGCCGGGGACGCCGAACAAGACGGCGGGGATGGTGTCGGAGGTGACCACCACCGCCTGCAGGCCCATCAGGAAGGCGAGCGCCGTGAAGGGATCGAGATTGAAGGTAAACGGCAGGAGAAGGGACAGGCCGACCAGCCCCCCGAGGCCGGGAATGACGCCGAGCACGAGGCCGATGACCACGCCCAGGGCGAGGAACGCCAAACGCGTCGGATCGACCATGATTTGGGCGGCTTTGATCGCCATGCCCAGCATGTCGGCTTCCATCTTCCCCCTCTCCCGCGGCTTTCGGTCCGTCTTCTCGGTTCGGCCCCGGCGCAACTGCATCGCATCGGTTTCATGGAGTCAAGGCCGGACCCCGTCATCCCCCGCAAAGCCACGGCCTTGCCTGGCCCGATGGCGGCGCATACAGTTGCCCCGGGAACCCCCTTGTCCGGCCTCCGGGAGAACACCATGGTCAACGTCCACCCCAAGACCGTCGTCACCCTGGCGATGACGGGCATCTGAGGACGGATGGTTGGATATGGCAGCGCGTCTTTCCCTCACCTTTACCGATGCCAGCGGAAGCCGGGCTCGGGACATCGCGATCGATACCCTGGTCATCGCCGGCTGGACCGGGCGCGACACCGAAGCGGTGGAGCGGCACATCGCCGAGCTCGAAGCCATCGGCATCGCGCGGCCCAGGAAGGTGCCGTGCTTTTACCGCGTCTCCGCCGATCGCCTGACCACGGCGCCGTCGATCCAGGTGATCGGCACCGAGTCCAGCGGCGAGGTCGAGTTTTTCCTGCTCGCCCTCGACGACGGCCTGTGGGTGGGCGTCGGCTCCGATCATACCGACCGCAAGGTCGAAGCCTATGACGTCGCGGTCTCCAAGCAGATGTGCGCCAAGCCCATCGGCGGCGAGGTTTGGCGCCATGACGAGGTTGCCGAGCACTGGGACCAGTTGATGTTGCGCTCCTTCGCGGGCGAAGGCGCCGATAGGGAGGAATATCAGGCGGGCACGGTCGCCAACATACTGCCGCCCGAGGCGCTGATCGGGCTCTATCGGCCCGAGACCAAGACCCTGGAGCCGGGGACCTTGATGTATTGCGGGACCCTTGCGGTCGAGGGCGGGGTGCGGCCGGCCACGGCCTTCGAGGCGGAGCTGATCGATCCGGTCCTGGACCGGCGCATCGTCTGCGCCTATGCGGTCGATGCGCTGCCGCCGGAAGAGTAAGGTCACAGGCTAGGAGACCGAGGAGACGGATCATGGGCAAGGGCAAACCGCATCTCGAATTCCTGGGCCTCGACATGGACCAGGGCTGGGAAACGCCGCCGGGATATCCCCAAGGCATCCAGCAGAAGGTGCTGACCAGCGACCTCGACGAAGCGGGCAAGAGCGGCAGCCGGACGCGGTTCCTGCGCTTCGACCCCGGCGCCTTTTCGACCGAGCCCTTCATTCACGACCACTGGGAGGAGGTGTTTCTGTTCGACGGCGACCTGATCGTCGGCAACGACGAGCACGGCGAAGGCGGCGAGCAGTTCTTCGCCCCCACTTATGCCTGCCGGCCGCCCGGCGTCTATCACGGCCCGTTCAAGTCGGTGGGCGGCTGCCTCCTCTACGAGACCCATTACTATTACGAGCCCGACGAAGACTGAGGCTGTCCGCGCGCGCCTCTCCCGTGCCGCGTCATCGCCGGGGTGCCCGTCGTGGACGCGGCGATCGAGGTGGACAGGGGACCGGAAACTGCGTTAGGTAAGCGCGCCGCGACGCGAAAACCGTCGTTAAGTGACCTGTTCGTGACCGAATTCTGGGTTTTTCCAAGAACGCGATTCAAAAAACCTCAGAACATCGATGCGGTGGGGTGCCGGAGTGGTCGAACGGGGCGGTCTCGAAAACCGTTGTGCGCTTTGCGTACCGTGGGTTCGAATCCCACCCCCACCGCCATCCACCTGCCCCTGACATCGGGGAGCGGTTGCCAGAACCATATCGACGCTGAAGGCCCCGCACCGTGCGGGGCTTTGAGGAGCCTTTCAAAGTCAGCTTTTACGGAGAGAAACCAGATTGGAGATTTTGGCGCACATTGCGTTCCTTTTCTCCGTTCAGGTGTTTCGGGGTGCGGTTGTTAGAGAATTCTATGCAGGAAAAACTCAGGCAAAACCAAGAAGCATGCGTTGCCGATCCCAGGCCAACGGAAGCTTGATATGGCATGTCAGGTGTTTGAGGGTGAGGTCCTCAGGCTGATGACCGTTAAGTATGGACTCGGTTATGTCTGGCGCTAGGAATGCGAGCTCTAAAAGCCGCCGCAGGTAACGCTCGGGCAGCTCGTCTCGATCGGCTAATTCCCGGAGCGTAGCTGCTTTTCCTGACATCAATTGCTCTAACCAGTCATTGGCTTGGACGATGGCTTTTATGAGGATTGGATCAGGCTTCGCCGATTGACGATGGCCGGGGTCAATCATGACGAACTTGAGCTCAACGCCCCGAGGCTTGAGGCGTGCCGGAATAGTGAGGGTGATTGGTTCGTCAAGCTGATCGGTCTCGATTCCTGGAAGGTCGAGTAAGCCGCTTAGGCCGGAGTTGTTTAAAGATACCCCCACATCCTTGTCCGAGATAATCACCCGGCTGATCAGGCTTCGGAGTGTGGCATATGTGTCTTTCGGATTTTGGTGATCAAGCTTAGCTGCTAGCCTCTTTCCAGCGCTAGCAATCGACTTAGTCTTGGCCGCGCTGAGAATAATTTCGCCCAGAGCATCTATGAGTCTTGCCGGTGTTTTCAGGAAGCGATTCAGTGCATCAAGGAGAAGCTTCTCGATCTCGTTTGCTGCAATGCGTTTGGGACGGGCAGAGACGGAATTGTTGTCAGTGATCTCTGGACGGCGTTCGATGTAATAGCGATACCGGCGGCCCCTCTTGGTCGCATGACTTGGCGTGAAAGCGTTACCAAGATCATCGAACAGTTTGCCGGCAAGAGGAGATGGGTCGGAGGCATTCGTGCCATTGCGCCGTTGCACCCGATTAGACTTGAGCAGCGCTTGTGTTTTCTCCCACAAAGCGAGGCCTATGATTGGGGGGTGAAGGCCGGAGTAAGACTCTTTTTTGTGGGCGATACGTCCAATGTAGATGGGGTTTGAGAGGATGCGATAGATATGACCTCGGGAGAAGGGACGACCGCCCCGCATCCGGGGATGCAGGTCATCACGTCGTTTGGTCCGTAAGCCCCGCCGGTTAGCTTCCTCGGTCACTTCACGCACATTGCCTTTCTCCAGATAGAGTTGGTACAGGGTTCGGACGGTGTCGGCTTCCATGTGGTTGATGACGAGTTTGCGGTCTTTTGCGTCATAGCCGAGCGGTACGGCGCCACCCATCCACATGCCCTTCTTCTTGGAGGCGGCGATCTTGTCGCGGATGCGCTCGGCCGTTACCTCCCGTTCAAACTGGGCAAAAGACAGCAGGACGTTGAGGGTAAGGCGCCCCATGGAGGTCGTCGTGTTAAACTGCTGGGTCACCGAGACGAAGGATACTGTGTGAGCATCGAATATCTCGACGATCTTGGCAAAGTCGGCCAAGGCCCGTGTCAGGCGATCGACCTTGTAGACCACGACAACGTCGATCTTGTGGGCTTTGATGTCGGTAAGAAGCCGCTGCATGGCGGGCCGGTCCAGGGTAGAACCCGAGATGCCCCCATCATCGTAATGGTTGGATAAACAGATCCACCCTTCATGCTTCTGGCTGGCAACAAAGGCGGCGCAGGCTTCGCGCTGGGCATCGAGGGAGTTGAACTCTTGATCTAGGCCCTCATCGGTGGATTTGCGGGTATAGATGGCGCATCTAAGCCTCTTGCGGCGTTTATCGGCCATCCCGTGCCTCCGTTTGTTCCCTGCGGTCCCTGAGCCCGAAGAAGGCGGGGCCGGACCAGCGGGTGCCGGTGATCTCCCGGGCGACCGCGGAGAGGCTTTGATACGTCTGCCCTTTATGGAGAAAGCCGCCCTCGGTTACAGAGACGGTGTGGGTCTCCCCTTGCCATTCCCGCAAGAATCGAGTGCCTGGGTTGGGCAGTTTAAGTGGGACAGCCGAAACTTTACCGGTGACCTTCAGGTCTTTGGCGAGCTTTCGTAGGCGGCGCTTGAGTGCAGTGTTTGGGCCGTAACTTTCATTTTCTTGGATGCGATGGGCAATTAAACGGAGCAGGAGGGTGCGGCTCATCTGCTTCGGGGCAGGATGTTCAAAGAGTTCCAGAAAACGTTCTTTTAGCTCCGCGTATGCGGGGGCCGGGGTTTCGCTAAGGGTATCGAGATCAAACATTAAACCTCAAAGTTGGGGCGCTTCTGCCATCACGGGACTCTTATCTCCTGAAGCCGCGTTGAGCGTACTAGACCGGGGGCTGAGCCTCTCTAAGCTCACCGTCAGTACCGCTCTCTTGGGCACCGAAGTCCAGTCAGAAGGTGCTGTTTCCAGTCCTGTCGCGGTACCGATCTCCCGATCGCCCACCGATGGTGATGAATCGTCCCTGGGGGCGGTAGTCCCGTTCCTGGGCCCAGTAGAGGAAATGGGTGAGCGCATCGACCTGATCATCGAATTTTCCGTTGGGAAAGGCGCAGATTTCCTGGATGAAAGTAGCCAACCAGGATTCATCCTTAGGCAGATACACACGGCCGGCCTCTATGTACGCAGAAACCCTATCGACTCGGGTCTTCTTGCTGGAATCAGGTGGAACCGAGATTATGGGGAGGGATGTTTCCCTGAGAAGGACTTCCAAAAGGGCGATTCCAGATGAGGCCTTTTCGATGAGTATATGATTTGCTCCCCAGTTTCCGGCATGCCTGATGACACGGGCCTTCAGGGTGGGGAAGTCCATATGGTCCCGTATAACGTCAAGAAGGTAATAGCGGTTTTCTTTGACGCCGAACGTCAAGCAAACCGAATAGCTGCGGCTCTTGTCAGTACCGCTGGCCGTATCCCAGCTTTGGACGATGAGGTCGTAATCGCCTTGGCCGCGACGGTTCTCGAAGTTTTTGAACCATTCGGGCTTGATCATGTTGCCGCCAGGAGGAACGGGAGCTTGCTGGTATTGGGCGGCAAAGGCGACACTGCCCATGTCTGCTTGCTGTCGTTTGAGATATTCGAGGTCCTCCCGTTCGGGATGCAGCACGTCCCCAGGCTTCCGGTGGTGGAATTTATTATGTGGGCCTATAGGGATGGATTGAGGCTCGGTGGCAATAGCGGGGAGATTTAGGATGTTCCAGCCGCCTTTTTCCAGCAGGTGCCCCACGAGGTCGTTCTCGTGTATGCGCTGCATGACGACCAGGATGACGCCGTTCTTTTTATCGTCTAGGCGGGTCGACACGGTTTGATCGTACCAATCATTGACCTTTTCACGCTCGGCATCGGAATAGGCATCGCCAGCCTTA
>JAWWBR010000118.1:0-10436 GCA_033720855.1 Alphaproteobacteria bacterium | reverse complement strand
GGCCGCATCAAGGCCGGCGACGGGGTCGGCCAGGAGGCCTTCCAGCTGCTCCTGGAGTTCCTGGGTGCGGAGGATTTCTGGGTCAAGATCAGCGGCGCCGAGCGCCTGTCCTCCGCCGGGCCGCCGTATGTGGACGTCGTCCCCTTCGCCCAGGCGGCGATCGAGGCGGCGCCCGACCGCGTGCTGTGGGGCACCGACTGGCCCCATCCCAATATCGAGGGCGTCATGCCCAATGACGGCGACCTGATGAGCCTGCTCGCCCTCTACGCGCCCGATCCCGCGGTGCGCCGCCGCATCCTGGTCGACAACCCGGCGAGGCTCTACGGCTTCGAGGGCTGACACCGAGGACGCGCGGGGCGGCGGGACGGGCCCGGCCCTGATCAGATGTCGAGCCCCAGGAGCCCGACCGCGTTCGCCCGATAGATGCGGTCGCGTTCGTCTTCGCTGATCTCCAGGGCGTCGATCACGCGGATGGTCTCGCGGATATAGAGCGGGCCCCCTTCGGGATCGAATGGCGCGTCGGAGGCGAACACCACCTTGTCGACGCCGAAGAAGTCGAGGCCGCAGCGGGTGGCGGCGGCGGCGCCGAACAGCGCGGTGTCGGCGTAGAACATCCTGAAATAGTCGATGGGGCGCTTGTTCAGCGCCCGCAGCAGGGCGCCGTAATCCTCGTCGGCGGTGCGGGTGCCGAGCTGGTCCCAGCCGTAGCCCACCCGCCCTTCGAAATAGGGGATCATGGCGCCCATGTGGTGGGTCACGATCTTGATCTCGGGCAGGCGGTCGAACAGCCCGGTGAAGACGAGCCGCGCCATCGCCGCGCTGGTCTCGTACGGCCAGCCGAAGGTCCAATAGATCTCGTAGAGGGACTTCGTCTCGCTGGCGTAGTCGGGGACGGCGGCGGTGCGGATGGGGTGCAGGAACACCGGCCGGTCGTAGGACGCCATCGCCTCGAACAGGGGGAACAGCTCTTCTCCGTCGATCGGCGCGCCGTTGATGTTGGAAAAGACCTGAACGCCGACGGCGCCGAGCTCCCCCATCGCCCGGTGCAGCTCCTCCATGGTGGCGTCGATATTGTTGAGCGGGAGCGAGGCGATGAACCCGGGAAAGCGGTCGCGGTATTTCTCCACATACTCCGCCATGCCGTCATTGGCGAGCCGGGCGAGGGCCGGGGACTTGTCCGGCGGCGCCAGGGCCTCGATGGCGGGCGCCGACAGCGAGAGGATCTGGCGGTAGTCGCCGAACTCGTCCATCTTTGCGAACCGCACGTCGAGATCGACCAGAAACGGGATATCCAGCCACCGTTTGATCCTGCCCTTGTCGGGGGCGATCTCGACCATGCGGTCGAAGAAGGCGGTGGGGAAGATGTGGTTGAAGACATCGATTTTGGTCACGATCGGAAATCCACCCTGAATGTGCACTGTGCCGATGGAAGCGGCGCCGATTGGTGGGTAGACTTAAAGCACAGCCGCGCAGTCCTGGGAACCGGGGACGGCACGTGCCGCGCAAGCGGCGGCTCGCGCGGGCGCGGGGCGGTCGGGCCCGGGGACCGGCAGGGAAAGGAAAAGGTGCAATGTCTCGACAACACTCACGTAAGGGCACGGTGGCGGAGGCCTATCTCGCGGCCCTTGCGGACCGCGGCGTGGCGTACGTCTTCGCCAATGCCGGAACCGACTTCGCGCCGATCATCGAGGCCCTGCTGGCCGCCTCGGAGAGCAACAGGGCCTTTCCCAAATTCATCACCGTGCCCCACGAGAACGTCGCCGTCGCCATGGCCCATGGCTATTACAGGATGACCGGACAGCCCGCCGCGGTGATGGTCCATGTCCAGGTGGGGACGGCCAATGCGCTCTGCGGCATGATGAACGCGGCGCGCGATCAGGTGCCGCTGTTGCTGGCCTCCGGCAGGACGCCCAATACCGAAACCGGCGATGCCGGCTCGCGCAGCATTCCCATCCATTGGCCCCAGGACAATTTCGACCAGGGCGGGATCGTGCGCGAATACGTGAAATGGGACTACGAGCTGCGCGCCGGGCAGTCCGCCGATGACATCGTCGGCCGCGCCCTGGACGTTGCCATGAGCCACCCGCGCGGCCCCGTTTATCTCACCCTGCCGCGCGAGGTTCTCGGCGCCGAGGCCGAGCTGCCGCCGCCGGATCGCAGCCTGCGCCGGCCCGGCACGCCGGCGGTCGCGCCGCCGGCGGACGCCATGGAAGAGATCGCCGATATGGTCGCCGCCGCCGACCGCCCCTTGATCCTCGCCGGGGGAACGGGATTCGGAGCCGAGCTCGGCGCATTGGCCGAACGCTTCGCCCTTCCCGTGGCGCACGTCATCGAGCCCAGCCTGCCGAGCGACCACCCCATGAACCTCGGCTTTCAGGTGCCGAGGTTCCTCGCCGACGCCGATCTCGTCCTCGTGCTCGATTGCATGGTGCCCTGGATTCCCAAGGTCTACGCCCCGGCGGAGGAAGCCAAGGTGATCCATTTGGGCACCGATCCGCTCTACGGGCGCCTGCCGGTGCGCGGCTTCCGTGCCGATCGCGTGGTCGCCGGCGCGACGAAGATCGCGCTCGGCATGCTGGCCGATGCGCTGGAGCCCCGGATGGAGGGCCAGGAAGACAGGATCGCCGCGCGCGCCCGGGCGGTCGCGGGTCTGCGCGCCGAGGTCGCCTCGGCGCGGTCGGCGCAGATGGAGAAGGCCGCCGGCGAGCGGCCGATGTCGGTCGCCTGGGTGACCAAGTGCCTCAACGAGGCCAAGGCCGAGGACGCCATCGTCGTCAACGAGCTCGGCATCAGCGCCGACATGCTCGACCTCGCCGACCCGACCTGCCTGATGCCGAGCAGCCAGGCCGGCGGGCTCGGTTTCGCCCTGGGCGGGGCGCTGGGCGCCAAGCTGGCCGCGCCGGAGCGCGATGTCATCTGCTGCGTCGGCGACGGGTCCTACATGTTCGGCAACCCGACGCCGGCCCATTTCGTCGGCCGCGCCGAGAACCTGCCGACGCTGACCATGGTGATCAACAACTCGCAATGGTTCGCGGTCAAGCGCGCGGCCCTTGCCATGTATCCCGAAGGGCGCGCGGCGGCGGCCAACAAGCTTCCCCTGGTCGACCTCGAGCCGTCGCCCGACTTCGAGAAGACCATCGAGGCCTGCGGCGGCTACGGCGAGCGGGTGGAGGACCCGGGCGAACTGCCCGCCGCCATTCGCCGCGGGCTGGATGCCGTGCATGAGGGCCGCCAGGCGCTCCTGAACGTCATCGCCAGCGCCGGGGGGCGCTAGGGGCCGGACCCGGCCGTACGGCCCGACGCTTTCACGCTCAGGCAGGCGATTGCCATGGCTGCCCCGGCGGCGGCGCCCGCGAGCTTGATGTAGACCCAAGGCTCGCCCGCCTCGATGGGGGTGAGCAGCGCCACCGCCGCCGCCGCCAGGATGACGCGCTCAACGCTGCCGAGATCGCGCCCGAGATGGCCGGCGATCGCCGCCGAGCCCAGCCACACCGCGGCCAGGGCGCCAATGATGCCGAGCACGGTATCCCCCCATCCGCCGGCCAGTATCAGCGCCGGTGACGCGACGAAGGCGAGCGGGATGACGTAGGCCGACCAGCCGAAGCGCATGGCCATCAGGCCCGAGCGCATGGGGTCCGCCCCGGCGATGGAGGCGGCGGCGAAGGCGGCGATGGCGATGGGCGGCGTGATCATCGACATCATGCCGAAATACAAGACGTAGAGATGGGCCGACATGGGGGCGATCCCCGCCTGCACCAGGGACGGCGCGACGAGGGTGGCGAGCAGCACGTAGACGCCGACCGTGGGCATGCCCATCCCGAGCACCACGGCCACCAGCGCGGTGATCAGCAAAAGCGGGACCACATGGCCGCCGGCCATCTCCAGCAGCACCAAGGGCAGCGCCGAGGCCAGACCGGATTTCTGCATGACCCCGATGACGATCCCCGCCGCGGCGACCACCATGACGATATCGCGCACGCCGTAGCCCGTGTCTCTCAGGATGCCGACGATGGCGCCGGGCTTGAGGCGCTGCGTGCGGTAGCCCAGCGCCAGGCCGCTGCCGATCACGGCGAGGGCGGCGAGGGCGGCGGAAACCTCGGGCCGCAGGTTGAAGCTGAACAGGGCGACGATCAGAACGGCGAAGGGCAGGACGTAATGCCAGCCCGCCGCCAATGTGCCGGCAAGCGCCGGAATCCGGGCCGCCTCCAGGCCGCGGATTCCCGCCTTCGCCGCGTCGAGGTCGGCGACGATGAACAAGGCGGCGTAATAGAGGATCGCCGGCACCAGCGCGGCGATCACCACGTCGCGGTAGGGGACGTGCAGGAATTCGGCCATGAGAAAGGCGGCGGCGCCCATCACCGGCGGCATCAACTGGCCGCCGGTGGAGGCCACGGCTTCGATTCCCGCGGCCGCCCTCGGGCGGAATCCGCCCTGGCGCATGAAGGGGATCGTGATGACGCCGGTGGAGGCGACATTGGCGACGGCGCTGCCCGATATGGTGCCGAAGAGCGAGGAGCCGATGATCGCGATCTTCGCCGAGCCCCCGCGGAACCGGCCCATCAATCCCATCGACAGGTCGGTGATGAAGGCGGCGCCGCCCGAGCCGTTCAGGAAACGGCCGAAGAGGACGAAGGCGATGACCACGGTGGAGCCGATCAGGAGCGGAAACCCGAGAACCGCGTTGGCGTCCAGCGCGAGATAGACGACCAGGTCGTCCGGCCTGGAGCGCAGCCCGGTGAGGCCCCCCGGCATGAAATGGGCCAACAGCGCGTAGGCGATGAAAGCGACGGCGACGACCACCAGGGGCCAGCCGGTCATGCGGCGCAGCCCCTCGATCACCAGGGCGAGAAGAGGCGCGGAAACCGAAAGCGCCTCGATAGGGCGATAGAAGACTTCTTCTGACAGCACCGGGTAGCGCACGGCGATCCAGCCGCTCACGGCAAGCGCCAGCACCGCCGCGCCGATGTCGTAGAAGGGCACGGCGCCCCCGGCGCCGCGGTCGGCCCGCACGGTGAGGAATATCAGCGCCAGGCTCAGGCCCAGGATCGCGACCAGGAACTGCGGCGGAAACAGGAGAAGCCCCACCGCTCGGGGCAGGTCCGCCGTCCACGCCAGGGAGGCCAAGGCGATCAGGGTGGCGATCGCATCGGAGACCCGCCGCACCGCCGGCGGTTGTACGGGGGACCCGTCATCTTTGTCTGGACTACCGCCGGCTACATCCCCGACGGCCACAGTTTGGCTTCCTTGTAAAAGCGCACGGCGCCCGGGTGGTAGGGAAGACCGATGTTCTTGGCCATCTTCTTGGGGTCAAGGCTGTTGAAGGCCCGAAACGAGGCCGCCAGCGCGGCGCGGTTCTGGGCGACCGCCTTGGCGAGCGCATGAACCTGCGCGTCCGGGACATGGGCCCCGGCATAGAGCAGGTAGTCATAGGCCATGGCGTGGATATCCTGGGTGACGCCGGTGATGCCCGAAGATTTGGGCGTCAGCTGCGCGAACGACTTGGAGACCACCTTGCGCATGCGCTCCACGGCGGCGGCGGAAGGATCGATGCTGATGAACCGAATGCCCCCCACGGCGGCATCGATTTGCTTCACCTTGCCCGAGCCCATGGCGAAAAATCCGACGTCGAGCTTGCCGGCGATGAAGTCGTCGGCCTGGCGCAGGATGTTGACGACCGGCACCGGCTTCATATCCGCCATGGTCAGCCCGGCGTTGTTGAGAACCGCCTTGACCAGGGTGCCGATGATGCGTTGGCTGGTATAGCCGGCGCCGATGCGCTTGCCCTTGATGTCGCGATGGTCGCGGATGGCGGAACCTTTGCGCACGAAGAAACCGACCCGGAAGGGATACATGACGCCGACGAGCTTGAGGTTGGGGTGGGGGCGGCCCTTGAAGGGCCCCCGCCCCTTGACCGCGTTGGTCACCTCGAGAATGTTGGCGAGGCCGAGATCGAGCCGCCCGCTATTGACCAGCGGCACCACCTTGCCGGTGCCGCCGTGGGGCTGGACGCGAATTTCAAGTCCCGCCTTCTCCTTCGCCACCTTGGCGATGGCCGATCCCATGGAATAGGTTGCGGCCCCCTGGCCCGAAGTGCCGATGCCGAGGGGTTCGGCGGCACCGAGCTGGCCGGCGCCAAGGCCGAGCGCGCCGACGATCGCGATGATCGGTGAGTACCTCATGGATGCCTCCCATTTTCCTTCCGAAAACCGGGCGGCGTTTTTTTTGTCCCGGTCCCGTGTACGGCGGCAATGATAATGAAATCTCGGTGGCTCTACTACTCTGCCGACGCCGGCACGCCGCTGTATGCCGCGGCCGGCGGTATCAGGCGCCGGCGCCGGCGCGCTCGGCGATCCAGCGGACGATGACTTCGGCGACCTCGTCGCTGTTCTTTTCCAGCATCATCATGTGCCCGTTGCCGCGGATGCCGAGCTCGGCGAGCGGCAGGTAGTCCGCGTCGACACCGGCCTGGCGCAGGAACCGGGCGGTGCCCGCATCGAACGGCGTATGGAACGAGGCCTCGCCGGAGATCACCGCCACCGGCAGGCCGGCGAGGTTGGGGAGCGCCCGGGCCGGTTCGGCCTGGAGCCAGCAGCGCGCCAGTTCGGGCCCGGCGGGGGTGTCTTCCAGCACGAATCGAAGCTCCGAGGGATCGTCCGCCGGCGGGTCGTAGGCAAGCGGGATCGACGCCAGGCCCCAGACCCGCTCGACGCCGGAATGGTCGAACCAGTCGGGCGGGCCCTTGGGCTCGATGAAGCCGACCGGGCAGCCGGGTTCGACCGCGACGATGGCCCTGACCAGGCCGGGCCGGGCGTCGGCGATCAGCCAGCCGAAGGTGCCCGACTGGGAATGGGTCAACAGGATCGCGGGCCCGATCCTATCCAGCAGCGCCGCGCCGGCATCCTGGTTGTGGCGCTGGATGACCTCGCGCGAGACCAGGTTGGGGAGATGGGAGGCGTAAAAGGCATCGAAGACGGGATCGCCGGGGATGCCGTCGCCGGGCCACTGGCTGTGGCGCTCCGCCTGGGGGTAGAGCCCGTGCCGGGCCGGGGCGCAGAAGCGCTGGGAGATCGTTTCGGCATCGGAGACGCGGAGCCCGCCCTGGATATCGGCACAGTGGGCGGAGCGCCCCCGCCCCGGTTGATCGATGATGTAGACGGCGAAGCCGCGGCGGAGGAAATACTGGGCCCAGCCGTCGCGCCCGTCGGGGGTGGCGGTGAAGCAGGTGGCGCTCTGGTTGCCGCCGGGAATCATGACGATGGGGTAGGGTTGGGTCTCATCGGCCGGAATCTGATATTCGACATGGGCCTGGCCGGCCATGACGTGCCCGCCGCCCTCGGTCTCGTGGTAGCCCCCACCGACGTAAAAATGGCCCTGCTTGGCGATCGCCAGATCGCCGGGGTCGGCGGTCTCGGCTGCCGCGGACCCGGTTGGCTTCCTATCCGCCATGGTCCCCTCCCAGAGCGTGTCGTCACCGATTCTATTCTGCATGTTAGCCGAAACGGGTGCGGAGGGAAGCCGCGCGGCGACGGCTCAGGTGCGGAAACCCGGAATGCGGCGGATCAGCAGGGCGACGACGGCGCAACAGCCGATCAGTGCGGCGCCGCAGACGTAGAAGCTCAACTCGAGCCCCACCCAATCGGCGACGAAGCCCATGGCGAACGGCACCACCACCGAGGCCAGGCGGTTGAAGGTGGCGCGCAGGCCGATCGAGGTGCCTTGGATCTGGGTGTCCACGGCGCGGGCGAGGATGCCGAACATCACCGGCTGGGTCAGGCCCTGGGCGAAGCCGCGCCCGAAGGTGGCGATGACCAACAGCACGAACAGGCCGCCCAGGATCGGCGTAATGGAGACGAACGCCAACGATATCACGACGAAGGCGATCAGGACCCAATGGGGGCGGACGAACTTTTCCCACCAGCCCGCCATCAGGGCGCCGAGCATGCCGGCGCCCTCGGAGACGCCGATCAATACCCCGATCAGGGTGCCAAGGAAGCCGATCTCCTTGAGGTAGACGATGTAGAACGAGGTCTGGATCCCGGTCGAGGAATTCCGCAACAGCGTCATAGTGATGACGAAGGCCACCGTCGGCAGGGCCAACAGGGCGAAGGCCCCGGCATAGTCCCGCCACCGCGGCAGCAGGTCACGGAAGCGGATCGCCGCCCGGGGATCGGCTGTCGTATCGGGCTTTCCGGTTTCCGGAACCTTGAGCAGGGCGAGCAGGACCAGAAGCCCGGCGCCGCCGACGCTGAGGAAGGCGCCCCAGGGCCCGGCCAGGTCCCAGACGGCGCCGATCGCCACCGGTCCGAGCAGGGTGCCGCAGCGCGCGGCGACCGAGAACCGCGCGATCAGGCTGGTCTTGCCCCGGGTGAAGCGGACGATCAGCGCCTGGGCCCCGACCCAGACCATGGTCGAGGTCAGGCCGGTGATCAGCTGCAGCGCCAGCACCGCGGCAAAGAACGGGAACACCGGGTAGAGCGGGCACATGAGGGCGGTGGTCAGCCCGAAGGCCATGGTCACCCGGCGCGTGCCGAGGCGATCCATCAGCACGCCGCCGTGGATCGCGAACAGGAACGGCAGCAACCCCTGCAGGCCGATGGCGACGCCGATCTCGCTCGCCGACAGCTGCAGTTCCAGCGCCCACAACGGGATCAGCACCTTGAGCATCATGGCGACGCCATTTCCGGCAAACCCCACGCCGTAGGTGGCGTAGATGGCGCTTGTCGGGGCGTCGCTCGTCGGTTGCGGCGTTTCGCTCGCGCCGGGCGCTTCGGCCACGGACACTCTCCCTCTCGTGTTTCATTGGCCGCCGTGGGTGGGATCGATGGCGGCCCGTCAAGCTAGTCCAGGGGCGGGAGGCTGAAAAGAAAGAAGTTGCTGGGCGAAAAAGGATGTGCGGTCGCCTATCCCCCATGGGCACGAAGCAACAGCTTCAAGGCTTCGACCGCAAGGGTCGCCGCGAACACGCCGAGGCACAGGGCGGCGGCGGCGGCGATCAGGCCGATCGCGACCATCACCCCGTCGCGCTCGAGAATGCCCAGGGAAAGGAAAATCAGCGCAATCGCCGGCGGGATATTGACCAGCGGCAAGGGCAGGAAGAGGACAAGCGCGAGGCCGACGACGACGATGCCGATCAGCATCGGCATCGGGGGCATCGTCAGGAACAGCCACCTCGGGCGGATGAAGTCCTCCGCGCGTTCGATCCAGGGAAGTGAACGGCGGCCAAGGGATTGGACGCGGGATGATGCGATGCGCCAGCCCGCGATAACCCGCGGAAGATGGGGTGTCTGGAACCCCACGGCCATCTGCGCCCCGGGAATGATGAGGATCAGCGCGGCGAAGAAGGAAATGACGGGGATCAGGCCGAGGACCGTCAGCACCAGCAGAATGCCGCCGAACGAACGTCGCCTGAAATCCAATACGATATCGCCCAGCGACACCTCGTCCTCGGGGAGACCGGCGAGGATGCCCCGCAACAGAACCGACGTCCTGTCGCGTCTTGGCGGCGGAAGGGTTTTTTCGGGCGTCATCGAGCTGGCAGTCCTTGGGGTGGCCATCTGGCGGAATCGTCCGACACCTGGAGAACGGTCGGTCGGCGATCGCCGGGACAGACCGCCGGAGGCGCTTTCCGCGCCAGGTCATAGGTTTGGGTTTTGGGCAAAGATGCTCCCCCCGAAGGACAAATGTTCGCCATCAACACGCCGGCTTCGATGCTAGGGGATCGGTGCCCGAATCCCAATATGAAAGTCCAGGAGGGATCGGTAGAAAGCGCTTCCCGGGCGTCAGGCCCGGCCCCGGCCGGTCGGTCAGGCCGCCGAATTCACGGGGTCGTCGTTCTCGCCCCTGGCCGCCATGACTCGGCTGGGCGGTAACGATACGGTGACCGTGGTGCCGACTTTGAGGCGGCTCTTGACGGTCAGGTCACCGCCATGGGCTTGAGCCAGAGACCGCGCCAACGGCAGGCCCAAGCCGGTGCCTTCGTATTTGCGGTCGAGCCCGCTGGCGACCTGGCCGAAGGGCGCCAAGGCGATGGCGATGTCCTTCGCGCGCATGCCGATTCCGGTATCGGACACCATCAGGCTGTAGCTGCCGTCGGGTTCGAGCGCACCGGCGATCTCCACCGCCCCGCCGGGGAGGGTGAATTTCACGGCGTTGGAGAGGAGGTTGATCAGAATCTGCTTCAGTTTCCGTTTGTCCACGAAAAGAGTCTGCGCCTTGGGAAGATGCCGCGTCTCTATTTTGACCTGGCCTTGCTCGGCCTTGTGTTCGATCAGTTTGATGCAGGACTGGGCCAGATCGGCGATATTGACCTGTTCCTCCTGCAACTGTGCCTTGCCCGATTCGACCTTGGAGATGTCGAGAATGTCGTTGATGATCTTGAGCAGGTGATTGGCCGAACTGTTGATGTCGCGGACGAATTCCTGCTGCTTTTCCGTGAG
>JAWWBR010000117.1:0-10462 GCA_033720855.1 Alphaproteobacteria bacterium | reverse complement strand
CCCGACCAGGGTGATGACCGTGGACATGCGGAAGAAATAGCCGGGATCCGCCACCGCCGGCCCGGCCGAAGACGTCATCCCCTCGAGGCCGATGGAGATCCCGTAACCCTGAACCGCGGCGAGGAACACGGCGCCATAGCGGGTGTACTGGTTGATCTTCTTCTGCCCCTGTTCACCCTCCTTCTTGAGCGCCTCCAGCTTGGGCGAGACCGACGTCATCAGCTGCATGATGATGGCGGCGGAAATGTAGGGCATGATCGACAGGGCGAAGATCGCCATGCGCTCCACCGCGCCGCCGGCGAACATGTTGAACATGCCGAGCAGGCCGCTCTGCTGCTGGCGGAAGATGTCGGCAAGAATCTGGGGATCGATCCCCGGCAAGGGCACATAGGTCCCAAGCCGGAAGACGATGAGGATGCCCAGGGTAAACCAGATGCGCTTCTTCAGTTCCGTCGCCTTGGCGAAGGCGCCGAAATTGATATTGGCGGCTAACTGTTCAGCGGCAGAGGCCATGGGCCCTCTCCAACATCACTATAGGGCCGGCACCGCAGCCGCGGCGCCGAATGTTAGTCTTCCGGCTCGCCGGATTCGGATGCGGCCGCATCCTCACCCGCGCCCGGGGCTTCGGCTGCCGGAGCGTCGGCGGCAGCGGCTCCATCGCCCGTCGCCGTCTTGGCCGCCGGCGGGACGGCCCGTTCGCGCTTCGGTCGGGTCGCCGTGACGGTCCCACCCGCCGCCTCGATGGCGGCGACGGCGGAGGCCGTCGCGCCCGCCACTTCCAACGTGACCTTGGCCTTGATTTCGCCGTTGCCGAGCACCCGGACCCCGTCCCTGAGATGGGTGATCACCCCGCTCTCCTTCAGCACCGCCTCGGTAATCGGCTTGGACGCGTCGAGCATCTTCTTGTCGATGGCGTCCTGCAGGCGGGCGAGGCCGATCTCGGAGAACCGGGCGCCGTGAATGTTGTTGAATCCGCGCTTGGGCAGGCGCCGGTGGATCGGCATCTGGCCCCCTTCGAAACCCTTCAAGGCGACGCCGGAACGGGACTTTTGCCCCTTCATACCCCGTCCCGCGGTCTTGCCGTGTCCCGATCCGATGCCGCGGCCGACCCGGGTCCGGGCCTTGCGGGCGCCCGGTTTGTCATGAAGTTGATTGAGTCTCATGGCCGTTATCCTTGATGGACCGCGCGGGCCCCATTAATTGCCGGTCTCGACCCGAACGAGATGGGCGACCTTGTTGATCATGCCCCGCACGGCCGGGGTGTCGGGAAGCTGGCGGCTGCGGTTCATCTTGTTGAGGCCGAGGCCGATCAAGGTTGCCCGCTGGTCCTTGGGCCGGCGGATCGCGCTCTTGATTTGGGTTACGCGCAGGGTTTTGTCAACCATCGGCGGGCTCCTCGGTCGCGGCCGCGGCCTCGCCCTCGGCCGGCGCGGCCTCGACGGCGGGGGCCGAGGCAAACAATTCGCTCACCTTCTTCGACCGGCGGGCCGCCACCATGCGCGGCGAATTGAGGTTCTTGAGCGCCTCGAACGTCGCCTTCACCATGTTGTAGGGGTTTGCAGAGCCCGTGGACTTGGTGACGATGTCATTGATACCGACGGTTTCGAAGACCGCACGCATCGGCCCGCCGGCGATGATACCGGTGCCCGCCGGCGCCGCCCGCAGGATCACACGGCCGGCCCCGAACCGGCCCTCGACATCGTGATGCAGGGTGTGGCCGTCACGAATGGGAACCCGGATCATGTTCCGTTTGGCTTGCTCGGTCGCCTTGCGAATGGCCTCCGGGACCTCGCGCGCCTTGCCGGCGCCGTAGCCGACGCGCCCCTTGGTGTCGCCGACCACGACCAGCGCCGCAAAGCCGAAGCGCCGTCCGCCTTTCACCACTTTGGCGACGCGGTTGATGCTGACCAGCTTATCGACCAGTTCGCTGTCCTGGTTGTCCTGTGCTTGCCTGCTTGGTCTACGTGCCATACCCGGCCCCTTTAAAATTTCAATCCAGCTTCGCGCGCGGCATCGGCCAAGGCCTTGACCCGGCCGTGAAACAGGTAGCCGCCGCGATCGAACACCACCGCCTCGACGCCGCTGGCCTTGGCCCGGGCGGCGAGCAGTTTGCCGACCTCCGCCGCCGCTTCACGGTCGGCGCCGGTCCTGGCCTTGCCCTTGATGTCGGCTTCCAGGGTCGACGCCGCGACAAGGGTCATCCCCCTTTGGTCGTCGATGACCTGGGCGTAGATGTGCTTGGAGGAGCGATACACGCTGAGCCTCGGTCGCTTGGTCTTGCGGTTGAGTCTGGACCGCACCCTTCTTTGGCGTCGCTTGAACAGATTCTTGCTGGTCAACATTTTCCGGTCCTACTTCTTCTTGCCTTCCTTGCGCAGGATGTATTCGCCCTCATAGCGCACACCCTTGCCCTTGTAGGGCTCCGGCGGCCGGAAGGCCCTGATTTCGGAAGCCACCTGCCCGACTTTCTGACGATCGACGCCGCTGACCTCGATCGCCGTCGGGCGCTCGCAATTGATGGTGATGCCTTCGGGAATGGGATAGCGGATGTCGTGGGAAAAACCCAACTGCAGCACCAGGGTCTTACCCTCCACCTGGGCGCGGTAACCAACCCCTTGGATCTCGAGCCGCTTGGAAAAGCCCTCCGACACCCCGATCACCACGTTGTTGACCAGGGTCCGGCTCATCCCCCACATGGTCTGCGCCTGCTTGCTGTCGTCCCGCGGCAGCACGGTCACCGTGTTGTCGGCGAGCGCGACCTCGACATCATCGGCCAAGACCACCTTCATCTCGCCCAGCTTGCCCTTGGCGGAGACCTCCTGCCCGGCAACGTTCACGGTGACGCCGTCTGGAACCGGAACCGGATGCTTGCCTATGCGCGACATATCGAACTCCCTTGAACCTTGCGCCCTTCCGGTCCTAGAAGACCTGGCACAACACCTCGCCGCCGACATTGGCCTCGCGGGCCTCGATATCGGACATGACGCCCCGAGGGGTCGACAGCACGGCGATGCCCAGGCCGTTGAACGGCCTCGGCAAATCCTTGATTTTGGAATAGACGCGGCGGCCCGGCTTCGACACCCGGCGAATGGTCCGGATCACCGGCTCGCCCTCGTGATACTTGAGCTCTATCTTGATCTCCGACAGCCCCGGCGAGACCTCGTGGCGCTCGAAGCCACGGATATAGCCTTCCTTCTGCAGCACCTCCAGCACATTGGCACGCAGGTTCGAGGCCGGCGTCACGACGCTCGTCAGTTTCCGGTTCTGGGCGTTCCGGATGCGGGTCAGCATATCCCCGAGGGGGTCGCTCATTGCCATATGCTAAGCCTCCTTCCCGTTACCAGCTCGACTTGACCATGCCCGGGATCTGACCGTGGGAGGCCAGCTCACGCAAGGCAATGCGGCTCAAGCGGAACTTGCGGTAAACGCCGCGCGGCCGCCCCGTCAGCTCGCAGCGGCGCTGGATGCGGACCGCGCTGGAGTTGCGCGGCAGCTCCGCGAGCTTGAGCCGGGCCGCGAACCGCTCCTCCGGCGGCAGCGATTGATCCTTGGCAATCGCCCGCAGCTTGGCGCGGCGCGCTTGGTACTTGCGGACCATCTTCATTCGTCTCTTGTTCTTCTCAATGGCACTCATCTTCGCCATGAAAGAAACCTCCGTCCTTCTCTGTTCCCGCCGCTCAACCGCCGAACGGGAGATCGAATCCCTCGAGGAGGGCCTTGCCTTCCTCGTCGGTTCTGGCCGTAGTGACGATGGTCACGTCCATGCCACGGATCTCGTCGATTTGATCGTAATCGATCTCGGGGAACACGATTTGCTCCTTGAGACCGAGCGAATAGTTGCCGCGCCCATCGAAGCTGCGGTCCGACAGGCCGCGGAAATCGCGGACCCGCGGCAGGGCGATGGTAACCAGGCGGTCGAGAAACTCGTACATCCGCGCACGCCTGAGCGTCACCTTGCAGCCGATCGGCATGCCCTCGCGCAATTTGAAATTGGCGACCGATCTCTTGGCGCGGATGAGGATCGGCTTCTGGCCGGTGATGGCGGCGAGCTCGCCCAACGCGGAATCGAGCTTTTTCGAATCGGCGATCGCCTCGCCGATGCCCATGTTGACGACGATCTTGCTGAGCTTCGGCACCTCCATGGGGTTGGTGTAGCCGAACTTCTCCCGAAGCTGCTGCTTTACAGCCGAGTCGTAATGCTGCTTCAACTTCGGCACGTAGTTTTCGCTGGCCTCAGTCATCCTTTTTTCCTCAAAATCTTCGCGGATCGGGTCACGGCCCCGCTCACGCGTCGATCACCTCGCCAGACCGCTTGGCGACGCGCACCTTGCGTCCGCCCTCCAGCACCTTGAACGTGACCTTCGTGGGTTTGCCATCCTTGGGATCGAGCAGCGCCACGTTGGAGACATGGATGGTCGCTTCCTTGTCGACGATGCCCGGCGGCTGGCCCTGGCCACCGCGAAAATGCCGCTTGACCATGTTGACCCCCTGCACGATGAGGCGGTCCTTGTCGGGCAGAACCTTCAGCACGCTGCCCTGCTTGCCCTTGTCGCGGCCGGTGAGAACCATCACCGTATCGCCCTTCTTGATCTTGTTCATGGCATCAGTCCCTAGAAATCCAGCCTCGGCCCTACAACACTTCCGGCGCCAGCGAGATGATCTTCATGTACCCCTTGCTGCGCAGCTCGCGCGTTACCGGCCCGAAGATGCGGGTCCCGATGGGCTCGCCCTGACCATCGATGAGGACCGCGGCATTGCGGTCGAAGCGAATGGCGCTGCCGTCGGGGCGGCGGATTTCCTTGGCCGTCCGCACGATGACGGCGCGCTGAATCTCGCCTTTCTTGACGCGGCCCCTGGGGATCGCCTCCTTGACGGTCACCACGATCACGTCACCCACGCCCGCCGACATGCGCTTGGAGCCCCCCAGCACCTTGATGCATTGGATGCGGCGCGCGCCGGAATTGTCGGCCACCTCCAAATTGGTCTGCATCTGGATCATCTGATCAACCCTTTCCCAACCAGCCGGCGCCTCACGCGTCCCCGGTCAAAACCTGCCACCGCTTGCGCTTGGAGATGGGGCGGCATTCCTCGATGCGCACCCGGTCGCCGACCTTGCAGGCGTTGGTTTCATCATGGGCGGCGAACTTCTTGGACCGCATCACGACCTTCTTGACCAGGGGATGCGTAAACCGCCGGTCCACACGGACCACCACGGTCTTATCCCCCTTGTCGGAAACCACCGTGCCCTGCAAAACCCGCTTTGACATATTGTTCCTCGTCCTTGCCGCGCTCAGGCGCTGTGCGCGGCGTTCTCGTTCAAAATGGTCTGGATGCGCGCGATGTCGCGGCGCACCTGGCGCACCCGCGCCGTGTTTTCCAGCTGGCCGCTGGCGGCCTGAAAGCGCAGGTTGAACGCCTCCTTCTTCAGGGCCAGCAGTTCGGCGGTCAGTTCATCGCGGCTCTTGGCGCGGACGTCGGCGGCCTTCATCGTCATCCCTCCTCGCCGAGGCGGGTCACGAATTTGGTGCGGACCGGCAACTTGGCCGACGCCAAATCCAACGCCTGCCTGGCGACCTCCTGATCGACGCCGTCGATCTCGAACATGACGCGACCGGGATGCACCCGGCAGGCCCAGAACTCCGGCGCCCCCTTGCCCTTGCCCTGGCGGACCTCGGCCGGCTTCTGGCTGACCGGGACATCGGGGAAGAGCAGGACCCAGACCCGACCGGCGCGTTTCATGTGCCGCGTGATGGCGCGCCGGGCCGCCTCGATCTGTCGCGCGGTGATGCGCTCGGGCTCCAACGCCTTGAGGCCATAAGCCCCGAAATTGAGCCGCGTGCCACCCTTGGCGGCGCCGTGGATGCGGCCCTTGTGCGCCTTGCGGTATTTTGTTCGCTTCGGTTGCAGCATCTCTTATCCGCCCTCGTTCAGGCCTGAGGCACCGGCGCGCCGCCGCCCGTGCCGGTACGCCCGACCTGCTGTTCCATGGCGATCTTGTCCTGGGCCATCGGGTCGTGGACCATGATCTCGCCCTTGAAGACCCAGACCTTGACGCCGCAGGCGCCGTAGGTGGTCCGCGCCGTGGTCGAGCCGTAATCGACGTCCGCCCTGAGCGTGTGCAGCGGCACCCGGCCCTCCCGGTACCACTCGGTACGGGCGATTTCGGCGCCGCCCAGCCGGCCCGCGCAATTGATGCGAATACCCTCGGCACCCAACCGCATGGCCGACTGCACCGCGCGCTTCATGGCGCGGCGGAAAGCGATTCGCCGCTCGAGTTGCTGGGCGATGTTTTCGGCCACCAACTGGGCATCGATCTCCGGCTTGCGGATCTCGACGATATTGAGATGGACCTCGGCCTCGGTCAGCTTGGAGATGTCGCCGCGCAGCTTTTCGATATCTGCGCCCTTCTTGCCGATCACCACCCCCGGCCGTGCGGTATGGATGGTGATGCGCGCCTTCTTTGCGGGACGCTCGATGACCACCTTGGAAACCCCGGCCTGGGACAGGCGGCCAAGGAGGTGCTCGCGGATCTTGATGTCCTCGTGCAGGAGGTCGCCGTAATCGTTATCGGCATACCAACGGGAATCCCAAGTGCGGTTGATGCCGAGCCGAAGCCCGATCGGATTGACCTTTTGACCCATTAGGAGCTCTCCTCGCGTTCCCTGACCACCACCTTGAGGTTGGAGAACGGCTTCATGATGCGGCCGGCACGCCCCCGGGCGCGCGCGCGGTAGCGCTTCATAACCAATGCCTTGCCCACCGACGCCTCGGCGACATAGAGCCGATCGACGTCGAGCTGGTGATTGTTTTCGGCATTGGCGATCGCCGACTGCAGGACCTTCTTGACGTCCTGGGCGATGCGCTTGGGCGAAAAGGTTAGGTCGGCCAGCGCCGCCTCCGCCGCCTTGCCCTGAATCATACCCGCCACCAGGCCGAGCTTGCGCGGGCTCACCCGGATCATGTGGCCATAGGCCATGGCCTCGGTCTCACCGACGCGACGGGGATTCGAACTCTTGCCCATGGTTCCCTCCTAGACCCGCCGTGCGCGCCGGTCGGCGGCGTGACCGTAATAGGTGCGGGTGGGGGCGAACTCGCCGAACTTGTGGCCGATCATGTTCTCGGTCACCAGCACCGGGATGAATTTCTGCCCGTTATGGACGCCGAAGGTCAGCCCCACGAACTGAGGCAGGATGGTCGAGCGCCGCGACCAGGTCTTGATCACTTCCTTGCTTCCGGCACCGCGCGCCGCCTCCGCCTTCTTGAGCAGATAACCGTCGACGAACGGGCCTTTCCAAACCGATCGAGCCATGACGCGTCCCTTACCTTCTCTTCCGGGCCCGATGGCGGCTGCGGATGATGAGCCGGTCGGAGCCTTTCTTGCCGCGCGTGCGCGCGCCCTTGGTCGGCTTGCCCCAGGGCGTCACCGGATGGCGACCGCCCGAAGTGCGGCCCTCTCCGCCCCCGTGGGGATGGTCGACCGGGTTCATGGCGACGCCGCGCACCACCGGACGGCGGCCGAGCCAGCGCTTGCGCCCGGCCTTGCCGAGGTTGATGTTCTGCTGGTCCGAGTTGGACACCGCACCGATCGAGGCCATGCATTGTTCGGGCACCATGCGCACCTCGCCGGAGCCCAGCCGCAGCTGGGCGTAACCCGAGTCCTTGCCGATCAGCTGGACGTAGGTACCCGCCGAACGCGCGATCTGGCCACCCCGGCCGGGCTTCATCTCGACATTGTGGACGATCGTGCCCACCGGGATATTGCGCAGCGGCATGGCGTTGCCCGGCTGCACGTCGACCCGTTCGCCGGAGACCACCTTGTCGCCGGGGCCGAGGCGCTGGGGCGCCAGGATGTAGGCGAGCTCGCCGTCATCATATTTGACCAGGGCGATGAAGGCGGTGCGGTTGGGGTCGTATTCGAGCCGCTGCACGGTCGCCTCGACGTCGAATTTGCGCCGCTTGAAATCGACGATCCGGTAGCGCCGCTTGTGGCCGCCGCCGCGCTGGCCGACGGTGATGCGCCCGGTGTTGTTGCGGCCGCCGGCGCGTTTCTTGCCCTCGGTCAGGGCCTTGACCGGCTTGCCCTTGTGCAGATGGCCGCGATCCACCAGCACCAGCTGGCGCCGCGAGGGTGTCGTGGGATTGAAGGTTTTCAGAGCCATTGTTTTTCCTCGCCGCGCCGCCTAGAGGCCCGAAGTGACGTCGATGGAATCGCCCTCGGCCAGGGTCACGATCGCCTTCTTGGTGTCGATTCGCTTGCCCAGCTGGCCGCGGAACCGCTTGGTCTTTCCAGTCTGCCGCAGGGTGTTGACCGCCGTAACCTTGACCTTGAACAGGCTTTCCACGGCCACCCTGATCTCGGGCTTGGTCGCGCTCAGCGGCACCTTGAAGGTGACCTGGTTGTGTTCCGATCCCTGGGTCGACTTCTCGGTGATGACCGGGGACAGGATGATGTCGAATTTCCGCCCCTCACCGACGCGGACGTCCTTCGCGCTCAGCCGTTTGGTCATTTGAGCCGCGCCTCCAATGCGCTGACCGCGTCCTTGGTCAGAACCAGGGTGCGCCGGTGCAGAATGTCGTAAACATTGGCGCCGGCCGAGGGCAACACGTCGATGCCCGGAATGTTGCGCGCGGCGCGTGAGAAACCGGCGTCGACCTCGGCACCGGCAATGATCAGCGCCGAGTCCCAGCCGAGCTTCCCGAGCCGTTGGGCGAGCGCCTTGGTCTTGGCGTCTTTTGACGCCGCCTCGTCCAACACCACCAGTTCACCCGCCGCCTGCTTCGCCGACAGGGCTGCGCGCATCGCCGCCTTGCGAACCTTCTTGGGCAGTTTGGTGGCATGGCTGCGCACCACCGGACCGAACATGGTCGCGCCGCCGCGGAACTGGGTCGACCGCAACGAGCCCTGGCGCGCGCGGCCGGTCCCCTTCTGGCGGTAGGGTTTGGCCGTGGTGCCGCGGATCTCGGAGATCACCTTGACCTTATGGGTGCCGGCACGGCGTTTGGCGCGCTGCCACTCGACGCACCGCTTCAAGAGGTCGTCGCGCACCTCGGCGCCGAACACCTCGTCGGCCAGATCGATGGAGCCGACGTTCTTGGCGTCCAGATTTATGACATCGACCTTCATCGGGATCAGTCCTTCTTTTCCTCGTCCTCGGCGGCGCCCGCATCGTCCTGCGGCGCCTCGGGCGCCTCGCCGGAGTCCTCGGTAGGCGCTTCTCCGGCCTCCGCCTCGGCGACGGCTTCTTCCGCCGGGGCGTCGTCGACCGGCTCCTCCTCGGTCACGGGCTCGGCACCGGTTCCGGCCGGATAAGGCGCATCGTCGGGGCGCGGTCGCTTGATGGCATCGGAGATCAGGACGTAGCCGCCCTTGGCCCCGGGGACCGCGCCGCGGACCAGGATCAGGCCCTCCTCGTCGTCGGTGGCATGGATTTCGAGATTCTGGATGGTCACCCGCTCGTTGCCCATGTGACCGGCCATCTTCTTGCCCTTGAACACCCGGCCCGGATCCTGGCTGTTGCCGGTGGACCCGTGGGAGCGATGAGAGATGGAAACGCCGTGGCTGGCCTCGAGGCCGCCGAAATTGTGGCGCTTCATGCCACCGGCGAAGCCCTTGCCGATGGAGGTCCCGACGACGTCGACCAGCTGTCCGGCGACGAAATGGCTGGGTTTGATCTCGGTGCCGACCTCGACCAGGGCGTCCTCGGCCACGCGAAACTCGGCCAGCCGGCGCTTGGGTTCGACCTTGGCCTTGGCGAAGTGGCCGCGCTGGGGCTTGGCCACGTTCTTGGGCTTGGCGGTGCCGACGCCCAGCTGCAGGGCGCTGTAGCCGTCCCGATCCGGGGTCTTCTGCGCCACCACTTGGCAGTTCTCCACCTTGAGAACTGTCACCGGGACATGGCGGCCGTCCTCGGCGAACAGCCGGGTCATGCCCATCTTCTGTGCGATCATTCCGGTGCGCATGGCGTTATCCACGATCTCTCACCCGTCCGCGCCTAGAGCCTGATCTCGACGTCGACGCCGGCGGCGAGGTCGAGTTTCATCAGCGCGTCCACGGTCTGGGGCGTCGGGTCGATGATGTCCAAGAGCCGCTTGTGGGTCCTGACCTCGAACTGCTCGCGCGACTTCTTGTCGACATGGGGCGAGCGCAGCACGGTAAATTTCTCGATCCGGGTGGGCAGGGGAATGGGGCCGCGGACCTGGGCTCCGGTGCGCTTCGCGGTCCCCACGATCTCGCTGGTGGACTGGTCCAGCAGGCGATGATCGAAGGCCTTCAGCCGGATGCGTATGTTTTGGTTTTCCATTTTCCTTGTCCCGTACCTGGCCCCGCTTACCGGCCCCGTGTTCTACTCGATGATCTTGGCGACGACGCCGGCGCCGACGGTGCGCCCGCCCTCGCGGATGGCGAAGCGCAGGCCCTCGTCCATGGCGATCGGCTGGATCAGCTCGACGCTCATCGACACGT
>JAWWBR010000116.1:0-10603 GCA_033720855.1 Alphaproteobacteria bacterium | reverse complement strand
GGGTGAGCTCCGGATCCTGTTCCGCCGGATAATGGCCCGACGGGAAGGCGCGGAAGGTGATGTCGCCGGCCCAGGGCGCCCAGGTTCCGCGCGGATCGAGATGGCGGCCGACATGGCTGTTATCGCCCCAGATGACGAGCAGCGGGCAGGCGATCTTGCGCCCGGCGGCGAGGTCCGCACCGTCCATCTCGAAATCGACGCCGAGGGTCGCGCGGTAGTCCTCGCACACCGCGTGGATGTTCTCCGGCGTGCAGCAGCGGATGTATTCGGCCATCGCCTCTTCGGTGAAGGGGCCGAGGCCCACCCCCTTCTTGTCGAGCTTGCGGCGGATGTAATAGGCGCAATCGAGGGAGAGGAAATGTTCCGGGAAGTCGAACGGCTGGGCCATGAAGAACCAGTGGTACGACTCCTCGGCCCAGCCCTTGGTGATCGCGGTCAGCAGCTGATAGGTCGGAATGATGTCGAGGACGGCCACCCGCTCGACCCGCTCCGGGTGGTCGAGGGCCATGCGGTGGGCGACGCGCCCGCCGCGGTCATGGCCCGCGACACAGAAGCTCTGGTGGCCGAGGGCCGCCATCACCTCGATCTGATCCTCGGCCATGGCGCGGAAGGAATAGGCGGAATGATCGCCGCCGCCGGCGGGCTTGGACGAATCGCCATAGCCCCGGAGATCGGTGGCGACGACGGTGAAGCGCTCGGCCAAGGCGGGCGCCACCTTGTGCCACATCACATGGGTGAGCGGATTGCCGTGCAACAGCAGCAAGGGCGGGCCCGATCCGCCATGAAGGGTGCGGATCACGGCCGCCGACGTCTCGATATCCTCGGTCGTGAAATCTTCGAACATGGCCCTCCGCCGCCCCCGCTGTGGCATGAGACGGCTACTATAACCGCGGGGATGCGCCGTACAAGCGGGAGGCGGACCGCGGCGCCGGCCCGGAGAAGGATTTTTCGTGGCCAATCAAGTGCTGCGGGCGTAATGTCCGGCGCGCCATGACACGACCGTCCTTGTCCCGAGCCGCACCCCGCCCGTGAGCCCCGACCTCATTCCCGCCCAGTTGATCCCGTTCCAGGACCTCGATGCCGGGACCGTCGCGCTTCTTTTCGCCATCTACCTGGTGACGGCGGTGGTCCGCGGCGCCTTCGGCTTCGGCGGGGTCGCCCCGGCCATCGTTTTTTCCTCCCTGATGGTGGAGCCCCATTACGCGATTCTGTTGAGCCTGGTCACGGCGTGCTACTGCCAGTTTCAGATCTTCCCCTTCGCGCTCCGCCATGGCGACTGGCAGGTGGCCAAGCCGATGTTCCTCTCGGGGTTCCTGGCCATTGCGCTGGGCGTGTTCGTGTTCAAGTCACTGGAGGCAGGATGGCTGACCATCTGCCTCGGTGTCGTGATGGCCGGTATCGTCGTGCTCGATTACTACAAGGTCATGGAACGGCTGGCCGAGCGGATCGACCTGAGGAGCACGGCCACCGCCTTCGGCCTGTCGAGCGCCGCGGGGCTGATCGCCGGCGTTGCCGGCGGCGGCGGCATGTACCTCTATTCGATCTATCTGAAATACGCCTGCCCGACGCCGGCGTCCATGCGCGGCACCTCGATCCTTCTCGGCGCAATCTTCATCTACTGGAGGTTCCTCGCCGCCGCATTGATGGCGCTGATTTCGCTGCGCCTGCTGATCGAAGCGCTGATCATGGTGCCGCCGTCGCTGATCGGCGCCTGGGTCGGCATTCGTTTCTTCAGGTGGGCGGATGCCAAGAAGTTCTACGGCGCCTTCCAGCTGGTGCTGTTCATGGGCGCGGCGATCCTGCTATGGAAGGGGCTCAGGCAGGTCATGTGAAACGGGGCCCGGCCACTGGCCAAGCCCCGTCCAAGATGGTGCGGCGCACGCGCGGCGGCGCCCGAGACCGTCAACCGAGATCCGTGAGCACCGCGTCCGGATGCCCCGGGGCATCGGACACTTCGTAGGTCTTCAGCACGGTGCCGTCGGGCCCGATCAGCGTCGAGACCCGGATCGGCTTGTCCTGGTCCGGGCTTTCGGCGGCGCCGTAGGCCATGCACACGGAACGGTCGGCATCGTAGAGAAGCTCGCCCAAAAGGCCATTCTCCTCGGCCCATGCCTTCAATTCCTCGGAAGGGCTGGTGGTGATGCCGATCACCTCGGTATTCTTGTCTTTGAAGTTTTGGGTTCGATCACGGAACCCATTGGCCTGGAGAGTTCAGTTGCCGCCAAAGGCGCGCGGATAGAACCAGACCAGGACGTTCCTCCCCGCGTAATCCGCGAGGCTCACGCTCTTCCCATCCTGATTGGGCAGCGTGAAGTCGGGCGCCTTGCTTCCTACTTCCGGCAGAGCCATTGTTACCCCTCTTTATGTCGGTGGTTGGTTTTCACAGCGGAGCCAATATAGCACCGATGCGGCCACCGGAAAACCGCCGCGCAACGAGGCCTTTGCCATACCCCCCATCGGTCCGCGTCGACAAATAATTAGTTAGCTAACTATAACGAATTTTGCTACCCTGTCCGTCAAAAGCGCGCACGTTTCGCCGGCGATGGTCCGCTGCTAGCGGTGCGGTGTGCGGTGCGCCTCTCCGTTGAAGGGGCGTGGCTTTTATTCTAAAACACCGTCAGATGGAAATTGGGGCAGAAAAGGGGTTCCTAAATGTCTTCCGCTAGTCCCTCGATCGAGCTGGGTTCCGCGAACACCGCCATGCCGGCGGGCGTCGACATCTCCCCGATCAAACCCGCGATCGGATCCTACATCTCGGGGTACGAGTTCGACGGCAATTCCGTTTCCGATGAATTCCGCGCGACCATGCGCGATCATCTGCACAACCGGGGCCTGCTCGTGTTCGAACCGGGCACCGTGACGGCGAAGAATTTCACGAAATTCGCCGGGTTCCTGGGCGAATTTTTCGACTATTCCGGGCCGCACACGCCCACGGCGCCGGAAAATCCCGACGCCACCGTGATCAGCTCGGAGAAGGACGACCACCTGCGCAACCATGTCTGGCATGCCGATGGCGGATTCCGATTGGACGCGCCGGCCTTCACCGCGCTCTTCGGCAAGACGATTCCGGCGTCCGGCGGCGACACGCTGTTCGCCAATGCCGCCTTCGTCTACGAGCAACTCGATCCCTTGTTCGCGCAATATCTCGATTCGCTCAAGGTGATCCAGTCGCCCGACGCCACCGGGCACATCACCGACCGCTATCTCGACCCCGAGGAGGCCGCCCAGGCCCGCCTGCGCATGCCGCCCTTCGAAATGCCGCTCATTCGCGTGCACCCGGTCACCGGCCGCAAGTGGGTCGCGGTCAACGAATCGTACGTCTGCTACATCAAGGGTGTGAGCCGCGTCCACAGCCAGAACATCCTGGGCATCCTGTTCGATATGATCAAATCCGCCGAGGCCACCTGCCTGGTCGAATGGCAGCAGGGCGCGCTGGCGGTGTGGGACAACCGCGTGGTGCAGCATCGGGCGATCAAGAACTACTCCAGCACCGCGGAGCGCGTTCTCTACCGCTGCACCATGACCGCCTGAGGGTGCCGCGAGCGCTTCGCGATCTCGCGTTCTCGTGGCCGTCGAAGGGGTGAAGCCCTAGGCGTCGCGCACCCTGATCTCGATCAGCGAATCGGTGGGACGGTTGACCGCCGTCAGATCGAGCGCTGCGCGGAACACCAATGCCGTCTCGGAATCCGGCACCGTCACGGTGACGGGACGGCCGTGAACCGTGGTTCGCGCCAGGGCCGGGGCCAAAGTGTCCAGGGCGAGGGCGACGAAGCGCGCGCGATCGGAATTGAGGTCGGGATTGGGCGCGGGCCGGGCAACGTTCAGTCGAGGCTCGAGCATCAACGGCTCGCCCTTGAACATCTTCTTGATGCCGGTATGGGCAAGGCGGACATAGCCGCCCGGGCGGCGGCCGCCCGGAAAGCGCTTGATGCGGCCGCCCTCGGGCTTGGCCTTGCGCAAGACCTTGACGATGGCACCCTTCATCTTCGTCCGCATGGCGGGATTGTCACTGCTGCGGCGTCCCACTTCCATAATCGGGTCTCCCTTCGGTGGCGCGCCCGGAACGGAGCGTTGCCCGGAACCTAAGGTCAAATTGTTGCAGAACGAAGACCAGATGCCAACGCCCTATCTCGTTCAATCGGCCGGGCGACGGCCATCGACGGACCACCTGTCCTGATCCCGCAGCAGCCAAAGGGCGATCAACGCGGCCAGGACCGGCACACCCGCCCAAAACAGCAGCTTCGGACTGTCGTTGAGATACAGGGCCCAGGGATCCAGGGTTTCACGCCAACTCGCACTCTGCGAGAACCCATGGACGAGGACGGCAACGCCGTAGCTCCACGTCCGCCACAGGCCGATCATGACAAGGACCGCAAGCACCGCTTCGGCGGCGCCGAAGACCATGGAAATTTCGGCATCGACGTTGAGGCCGTAAAACTTGTTGAAGATGGCGATGTTGGTCTTGGGCACCACGAACTTCATGATCGCCCAAACGAGAAAAAAAGCCCCCAAACTGATGCGCATCAAAGCGAGCGACGCCGTCAGACGGCACGCCACCGTCTCCGGCCGAGTTTCGAATAGGCTCATCTCGACCTCCTCCTTCGGTTCCACCCGTCGCGGCGCCGTGCCGGCGCGTTCGTCGACGGAAACAGCGCCACGCGGGCAGCGGAGCCACCTTAGCCGCTTTGCTGTGGCGCTCCAACGTGGCGGCCATCAATAAAACGTGAAAGGCGCGCCTCCCCACCGATTACGCCCCGCAGGGACGGTGCGGCGGACGCCTCTGAAACGAAGCCGGGCCCGACATCTGTCGGACCCGGCGGAGAGGACGGGGAACAGGAGCCGGCGGAGACCAACACACCCCTGTTCCCCGAGGCGACCTGCGGTTAACAGGCCGTCAACTCGCTTTGGACAACGCCTCCCGATTGGTCTCGAACCCCGCATGGGAGCCGAGAAGCGAAATCGGGCCGCTCATATCCTCCTGCCATAGCAGGCAGTCGTTGTTGATGCAGAACGGCATGTCCTGAATGGTCAACTCGTACACCGGCCCGACGTCGGCGGTATGGGCATGGATCGCCCAGCCCGGTGCCGAGAACATGAAGTCGCCCGACTTCCAGGTGTATTCGGTCCCTTCCACCACCGAATGCCCCTCGCCGCCGAAATAATAGTTCATCGCCGCCGAGGCATGACGATGGGGCCGATCTGAAATACCGGCGGGCCGGTGGGTGATGGTGGCGAAGAAATTCACCGTGGTGCCGTTGGCGCGGCCGGTGACGGGGTCGTAGAGGAGGTAAAGGCGCCGGCCCTCGTAATCCTGGTCCAGGCCTTCGGCGTACTTGTCGAGCTCGGCCTTGACCTGCTGCCACGGCCAATGATGCGAGACGACCTTCGCCGCCGGAGGGTTCACCAAACCTTCATAGGGCATCAGCCAGGCGCCCCCCTCGGTCAGCTGGAAGGCGCCATATTTCGACGCATGGTCCTCGGCGATCTCTTCCGCCGTCTCCGTCAGGTCGTCGCCGGGCGCGCCATGGGGGGGCGGATTCTCGTCGACGTAATGGATGTTGAGCCGCTCCAGCAGGGCCCCATTGGAATAGCGCAAACGCACCTGAATCTCGTCGGTGTCGTTGACGTATTCATGGACCCACATGGACGGCGTGGTGACGACATCGTACTGACCGAAACTGGTCTTCTTGCCGTTTTGCACCATCGAGCCGCCGCCTTGGATGCAGAAATTCACGACGCCGGAGTTCTGCCGTACCGCCTTGGTGCTTTCGCCGGGAAGCAGAACGTCGAGACTGACGTCGACGCCGGGCGCCCAACTATGCGCCTTTTCGTCCACCGAGCGGGGATGGACGATGCGTGAGCGCCTGACGCCGTTATTCGGCTTTGCCAGCGACGCCAGACGATCGATCTCGGCGTCGATGTCTTCCTTGGGCACGATCATCGGCTCCCAAAGATCCAAAGAATGGTCGCCATGGGTATGTTTTTCCGGCGCCCGCGAACCAGAATAATCGATGAACTGGGGGGTCTTGGTTGCCATTTTCGTCTCCGCGTTTCCGTTTGTCTCTCGGGGGATCCTGGGGTCTCCCCTTTTCCTGTTTGCTTTCCTGGTCCATTAATTAGAAAGCTTACTAATTTTTTACATTAGAAACCTAAGGAAGTCAAGCCGGAATAGCCCCGATAGCCTCAGCCCCACCCGATCTATCCGGGAGATCGCCTTTTTCTCTTAAGTGTCTCTAATCGTTTTTTCTTTTTTTGTCATCAGCGGGGCCCGGGGACGGGTGATGTTTGAGGATTCGCCGCAACAACACCGGCACCGCCAGGGTCGTGACCACCGCCATGACCACCAAGCTGGAATAGATTTGCGCCCCTTCGCCGCCCCCCGCCACGATCAGCCCCGCCTGGACCGCGATCGACAGGACCACCAGTTCGACGGCACCGCGCGCGCTCATGCCCACCCCCACGGCCGCCGCCTCGCGCCGCCCCAAACCGGTTGCCAGCGCCGGCAAGCCGGCGCCAATCATTTTGCCCAACAGCGCGAGCACGATGACCAGGACGACGAGGCCGGGCGCCGCGAAGATCGCGGCAAAGTCCAGCCGGGCGCCGATGGAGGCGAAGAAGATGGGGCCGAAGAAACCTGCGGTCACGCCGCCGATGATCAGCCTGATCCCGTCATAGGCGCGCAAGCCGACGCGGTCGGGTTCGAAGAATAAGCCCGCCATGAAGGCCCCGAGGATCCAGTGCAAACCCAGCAGTTCGGCCAGCAGCCCATAGGCCAGCGCCACCGCGGTGAGGGCGCTGAACTCCAGGGCCGTGGCCTGGAGGGTTCGCAGCCCCCGGCTGACGCGTGGATAGACATGAGCCCCCAGCCCCATGGTCACGGCGAAGAACACGGCCACCTTGACCATCAAAAGGGCGAAATCCGCGATACCGGGGAATGTTCCGGTGCTGGCGAGCGCCGTGAGCACCGCCAGCAGGACGAGCCCCAAGACATCGTCGAAAAGGGCCGCACCGATGATCACGCGCCCCAGTGGCGCGTGCACAAGTCCAAGATCCGCGAGGATGCGCACCGATGCGGGGATCGCGGTTATGGCCATGGCGACACCGATCAGGAGCGCCTGGACGACGCGGGCCTCGCCGGCGGGTAACATGACAAGGCCCAGGGCGATGCCGAAGGCAAGCGGAACGAGCACGCCGCCCAGCGCGACCAGGAAGGTGCCGAAGGTGTGTTCCGCGATATCGCCGGGCTTGAGCTCTATCCCGGCCAGCAACATCAGGCAAAAGATCCCCACCTGGGCCGCACCGTGGAACACCTCGCTGCTGACGAGCTCGGCGAAGAACGGGACCTTGTGCCCGATCACCACCGCCAGCCCGGCGAGCACGATGCCGGCCACCAGCTCACCCATGGCCGCCGCTTGGCCCAGTCGCACGGCGCCCTCGCCAAAGGCGCGGGTCAGCACCAGGATCAGCAGCAGTTGGAGAAAGATGGTCACCGGCAATCCCTGGAACGGGCGGTCGAGTCAGACCACGAAGAAGCCGCCGCGGACGGCAGTGTCGAACAGTTTAGCCACCACCGGCGCCATACCCTGAGGCAAGCCGGCGCCATCGGGCTCGCAATAGAGATGGCTGGATGCGTCGACGATGACCATCCGCGTTTTCGGCGCCGGCTCAAGGCCGGCCAGCATCGGCAGCACCACTTCGTTGAAGACCTCCTCCGAATTGTCCCGGCTGAAACAGGAATTCACGAACAATAGGGGTGGCACCGGCCGCGCATCCCCACCCCGACGGTAACGCCCATAGTCGAGATAACGCTCCACCAGGGCGCCAGTGTCTGTGCGCGACAGGCCGAGGCGCCGCGCCACCGCCCGCGCCGCCGCCGTCAGCGACGGCACGATATTATGGGTGATCAGGAACTCCGCCTTGAACTGGGGCCTGAGACGCTCGACCTTCCAGCTTTCCAGCACCTCCTCCATCAGCGCCGGCAAGCGCATCAGGGCCGCAGGGCCTTCCTTGCCCAGCGCCTCGGGCCCGGCATAGCGGGCGCGATCCCGCCACGTCCTGAGATAGAGATCGGTAAAGGGATCGTCGAGACCGTCCTTGCCGCCCTTCCCTTTCTCGAAGCCCTTGATCTTGCCCAGCGACCCCGACCAGGCATGCTTGCGCCGGTTGATTTCACCGATCGGCGCGGTTTCGACCTCGGTCTGTCCCGCCATGTTGGCGAGCCGCTGGCTGAGGATGGCGGTGAAGGCGCCGCCGGTCGAATGGCCGTGGGCGTAAACCGCGTAGTCCCCCTCGGGGAAATGCCGGCGGCAGGCCTCGATCATGCCCTCCTCGAATGCTGCGGGCCACGCCGCCATGCGATCGAAGAACAGGGTCCCGGGCTTGGCCCGCGCCAGGGTTCGGGTGCCATAACGGTCGCGCAAGGAGGTCTCCGCCACCAGGCGGTATTGGTCCGCGGTGATGACCTCGCCGCGTTTCCAGATCGGCATGCGCGCGGTGCCGTCGGGATTGATGGTATCCCCCGGCCAATCGCGCGAGCGCGCGGGAAAATAGAGCCGTCCGGGAAACGTCATCGAGACCACCTTGTAGCCGAAGCGCTCCGCCAGGAGCAGCGCCAGGGGCTCGACCGACTTGAAATCGCCGTTGCCGCCATGAAGGAGAAAGAATCCGGCCTTGCGGCCGCAGGCACCCCGCGTGACCCGTCCGGACCGCGGCGCATAGACCATGACCCCGATGTCCCAGTCGAGACCGAGGGTATGGATGCGGAAGATGTCTTCTCGCCGGACGATCGGACGCGGTCGTTTGCCCAGCACCGCCTTGGACATCCCGGTGGCACCGGCCCGGCTTATCCTTGCGGGCAGGGCGAGGCGAATTTTCTTTCGGGTCGCTTGTGCCATATCGGCAGGCTTCTCCCCTCCTTCGATCGCCGCGGCCCGGGGGGCCCATCAATTCAATTACTACTGTTCTAACCCATATCGCGGGCGGGAAAAATCGGTGCGTTTGTCAGCCCCGAACGATGGGCGGCGGCACCGCGCCGGGGAGGCCAGCCCCGCAGCCGAAAATTCCCAGTTCGGCCCGCTCCCGGCCCCTTTGACCGCCGGCCCCCGAACGCGTTTTTTTCTGCCGCATTCGGGCCCTAATCTGCTATGTACCAAAAGGCGCAGCAGCTTGATCCTGGCCTTGGGACCGCTGTCGTGGCCTGTCTCTAACCCTCTTATTTCATTCGTCTTTATCAATCAGGGAGTAGAATCATGAATGTCCAACGGACACTGCTTGGTCTCGGCCTCGTGGGTGCCCTCGGCACCGCAGGCGCGCAGGCACCGGCATCAGCCGATGCCATCGCCGACTTCTACAAAGGCAAGCGCATATCGGTGATCGTCGGCTCCTCGCCGGGCGGCGGGTACGACACCTATGCCCGCACCCTGACCCGCCATATGGGTCGCCACATCCCCGGCAACCCGTCCTTCCTGGTCAAGAACCTGCCTGGCGCCGGCTCCATCAAGGCGACCAATTTCGTCGCCAATGTCGCGCCCCAGGACGGCACCGTCATCGGCGCCATCCAGCGCTCGGCACCGCTGGTGGAGATCCTCGGCCAGAGGGGCCCGCGCTTCAAATCCGCTGAGTTGAATTGGCTCGGCTCCATGAACAACGAGGTGGGCATTCTCGCCGTCCTCAAGCGGACCGGGGTAAAGACCCTGAAGGATGCGTTAACGAAGCAGGTCATCCTCGGCTCCACCGGCCCGAATGACACGGAGCAGTATCCCGCGCTCCTCAACAACACGTTGGGCACCAAGTTCAAGATGATCCGCGGCTATCCCTCGACGCCGCCGGCCCATCTCGCGATCGAACGGGGCGAGCTCGACGGCATCAGCCAGTCATGGTCGTCCTTCAAGCTGCAGGCGGGAAAGAACTACAAGGAGGGCAATTACAATTACCTCGTTCAGCTCTCCACGAAGGCCCATCCCGAACTCGCCAAGATGGGCGTGCCCCTGGTGTTCGATGCCATCAAGGACATGCAGATTCTTCCCGGCTTCACGAAGGAAGAGGTCGAGACCTATTTCCGCCTGATGCTGGCGACCAAGGCCATGGGCCGGCCCTTCACCCTCGGACCCAAGGTGCCGGCGGACCGGGTCAAGGCACTCCGCGCGGCATTCAGAGCGACCGCCGAAGACGCCAAGTTCCTGGCCGATGCCAAGAAGCAGAGGCGCGAGGTGGTCCCGGTCTACGGTGAAGAACTGCAGCAGATCGTCATCAAGATGGCGGCGGCGCCAAAGAAGGTGCTGGCCAACCTCGACAGCCTGATCAAGTACCGTGGCAAGGCCGGCAAGGCCAAGATCGAGATGGCCAAGCACACCGGCAAGGTCACGGCGACCAAGCGCGGCGGCCGGCGCATCGTCATCGACTACAAGGGCAAGAACGTCACCGCCAAGGTCTCGGGCTCGCGCACCAAGGTGACGGTCGACGGCAAAAAGGCCAAGCGCAAGGCGGTCAAGGTCGGCATGACCTGCACCTTCACCTATCCCGGGCCCGGACAGGAAGCGACCAACGTCGATTGCAAGGGCTAAACCCAGCCCGAAGCGATTACCCTGAAGCGCCCCCCTCCCGG
>JAWWBR010000115.1:0-10881 GCA_033720855.1 Alphaproteobacteria bacterium | reverse complement strand
AAGCCGGCCGCGGTCGAGAATATTTTCGGTCTCCCCGGTCAGCGGCAGGTGAAGGGAAACGATCTCCGCCTCGGCCAAAAGGTCGTCCAGGGTCCGGAATTCCGCCTCGATCTCGGGTTTCGCCGATCTTGCCGTGTAGACCACCCGGGCGCCAAGGCCGGTGAGGGCCGGCAGCAGGGCCTTGGGGATCGAGCCCATGCCCACCAGGCCGACGGTTTTTCCGGAGATCTCGCCGTACCCGTCCTGCAAGGCAGGGTCGAGGGTCCATCCCTTTCCCGCCCGCGTCGCCTCGTGGATCACCGGCAGGCGCCTGAGGCAGGCGAGCATCAATAGGAGCGTCATCTCGGCCACCGCCTGGGCGTTGGTGCCCGGCATGTTGCAGACGGCGACACCCTTGGCCTGCGCCGCCTCGAGATCGATGGTATTGACGCCGACGCCGATCTTCTGGATCAAGCGGAGTTTGGGCGCCCTGGCGATATCATCCGCCGCGATCGGGCGCAGCGCGTGCCAGATCACCTCGGTGTCGGGCAACAGCGCGTAAAAGCGCGCGTCATCGGCCTCGTCGCAGCACGCCACCTCGAGCCCCTGGTCGGCGAGGGTCTCCATGGTCCGCCGCCAGTCCGGACCGGCGTTGTAGTGAAGCAGCACCTTCATCCGCCCCATCATAATTCAGCGCCACCGGCGGCCGTGCAAAAAAACGGCGCCGGCGCTTGCCGGCTGCTGGCGTGGCCCGGTCCCGGCAGCCGCGATCCGCCGGGAATCGTCGTTTTACTTGATCGCCGAAGCTGACTGCGTTTCTATCGAGACCGGCAGGACGGCGGTTCGGCCCAAACCAACGGTGACGGGGGACACATGAGCAGTTTACCGAAAACATGCGCGGCGCTTGCGGCGGCGATCGCGCTTTCCACGGGCGCAGAAGCGGCCGAAGTGACCCTGACCGCGCATCATTTCGTGAGCCCCAAGGCTTCGACACAGACCCATTTGATGGTCCCCTGGGCCAAGCGGGTCGAGGCCCAATCCAAGGGCCGCATCGCCGTCAAGATCTTCCCGTCGATGTCGCTGGGCGGCAAGCCGCCGGAGCTCTACCGCCAGGTCCGCGACGGTACGGTGGACATCATCTGGACCCTGATCGGCTATACGCCGGGGGTATTTCCGCGCGCCGAGGTGTTCGAGCTGCCGACCGTCCATGGCGGCAGCGCCCGGATTACGACCCTGGCCATTCAGGATGTCTTCAACCTGATCGCACCGGACTTCAAGGACCTCAAGCCGCTGCTGGTGCATGTCCATGCCGGCAATGCCATCCACACCCGCACCAAGCTGTTGAATTCGATCGATGACATTAAGGGGCTGAAACTGCGCACGCCGTCGCGCACCGGCGCCTGGCTGATCGAGGCCTGGGGCGCCGAGCCGGTGGGCATGCCCATTCCGGCCCTGCCTCAGGCCCTCTCCAAAGGGGTGGTGGACGGCGCCTTGATCCCGTTTGAGATCATTCCCCCCTTCAAGCTGCACCAGCTGACCAAATACTCGATCCTGGGCGCCGACGGCTCGCGTTTCGGCACCTCGGTCTTCCTCTTCGCCATGAACAAGCAGCGCTACGACAGCCTGCCGCCCGACCTGCGCAAGGTGATCGACGACAATTCCGGCGCCGCCCTCGCCGACGACATCGGTAGGGCTTGGGACGGCATCGAAGCGCCTGGACGCAAGCTTCAGCTGAAATCCGGCGGTAAGATCATCGGCTTGAGCGCCAAGGCCAAGGCGCAGTTCGACGCGCCATCCAAGAAGGTTGTCGCGCGCTGGATCGCCGAAGCCAACAAGCGCGGCATCGACGGCGCGGCCCTGGTCAAGGCGGCGCGCGCCGCGGTCGCCAGGCATTCCAAACCGAAATAGGCCGCTCGCCCCACGCCGGGAGCGGCTTTCCCATCCCGAGATAGGACCACGCCGTGCGCGCCATCCTTGAAAAGATTGCCAGATGGTGGGCCCTTCTCGGCGGGGCGATCCTGTTGCTCATTGCCTTGGTGACGGTGACCAACGCCGGCGCGTTCCTCGCCGACCGCGTGGCGCGTAGCTTCGGCGCAACGGTGTCGGGGCTTCCCGGTTACGAGGACTTCGTGCGCCTGGCCATCAGCGCCGCGGCCCTGATGATGATTCCCTATTGCCAGCAGAGACGCGGCCACGTCGTCATCGCCTTTTTCGTCGCCAAGCTGCCGGCCGTGGCGCGCCGGGCGCTGGACCGCATATCGAGCGGGGCGATGGCGCTCCTTGCCCTGTTTCTCGCCTACTGGATGTGGCTGGGCATGGCCGAAACCGAAGCCGATCACGCCCTTTCGCGCGTCTTGGGCTGGCCCGAATGGCCGTTCTATCTGCCCGGCATCGTGTCTTTGGTCCTGTGGGGCCTGATCGCCGCGGTCCAGACCCTGGAACCCCGCGGCCATGGGTGAACGCGAACTGATCGGCCTGGCGGGGCTCGTCGCCCTGTTCGTCCTCTTGGCGCTGCGGGTGCCGGTCGGGCTCGCCATGGTGGCCGTCGGCATCGGCGGCAACTACGCGCTGAGCCTGGTGGTCCCCTACCTGCGTTTCGACCCCTTTCTCAAGCAGTTCAAGACGCTTCTGTGGAACGTGGTGGCCAATTACGAGCTCTCGGTGGTGCCGCTCTTCATCCTGATGGGGTTCCTCGCCAGCCACGCCAACCTCAGCCGCGACCTGTTCCAGGGCGTCAACGCGCTGGTCGGCCGCCTGCGCGGCGGCGTCGCCATGGCCGCCGTCACCGCCTGCGCCGGCTTCGGGGCGGTCTGCGGGTCCTCGCTGGCGACGGCATCGACCATGGGGCGGGTGGCGCTGCCCGAACTGAGGCGCATGCGCTACGCCCCGACCCTTGCCACCGGCAGCCTGGCGGCGGGGGGCACCTTGGGCATCCTGATCCCGCCGTCGGTGGCGCTGGTGATCTACGCCATCATCGTCGAGGCCTCGATTATCGAGATGTTCCAGGCCGCCATCATCCCCGGGATCATCGCCGTGCTCTTCTTCCTGGGCGTGATCGCCGCCCTCGTCCGCCTCAGGCCCGATGCGGCCCCGCCGGCGGCGCCGATGGACGCCGGCGAACGACGCAAGGCCCTGATCCGCCTCGCCCCCGTGGTGATGCTGTTCGGCGCCATCGTCCTCGGCCTCGGGGCGGGGCTGTTCACGCCGACCCCGGCCGCCGGCGTCGGCGTGGTCGCGGTGCTCGGCTACGGACTCTTGTTGCGCTTGAGGGGCGAAGGGTTGACGGTCTCGGGGATCAAGCTTTCCGTCCTCGAGACCGCGGTCACCTCGGGCATGATCTACTTCATCCTGTTCGGCGCCGAGGTTTTGAAAGGGTTCTTCTCCCGCGCCGGGCTTCCGGCGGCCCTCGCCCAATGGGCCGGCGCCAGCGGGCTCGATCCCTGGATTATCCTGATCGTCATGCTGGCGATCCTGATCGTGCTCGGCTGTTTCATGGAGTCCCTCGCCATGATCCTGGTGGTGGTGCCCTTCTTCTGGCCCACCCTGGTCGACCTCAACGGGGGGGACTATGCAAGCGCGACGACCGCGGCCTACGGGTTGAGCACCGACGAGCTCAAGATCTGGTTCGGTATCCTCGCCCTGGTGGTGGTCGAACTCGGCCTGATCACACCGCCGGTGGGGCTTAACGTCTTCATCATCGCGTCGATCGCCAAAGACACGCCCATGGGCGAGGTCTTCCGCGGCGTGATGCCCTTCTTCGGCGTCGAGATCGTCCGTGTCGGGCTGCTGCTCGCGTTCCCGGTGCTCGCCCTTTTGCTGCCGCGGCTGGTGGCGGGATAGGCCGGCGCGCCCCAACGCCCCGCCACGGCGCCTGTTACAACCGGCTGTCGAGGAAAGCGAACACCTTTTCCCAGGAATCCTTGGTCTGTTCCGCGCGGTAGCGGTCGGGATTGTTGAAATCCTGAAATCCGTGCCCCGCCCCGTCGTACCGGTGGAACTCATGCTCCACGCCGGCCGCCGTCAGCGCCGCGTCGAGGTCATCGACATCGGCGGGGGACGGGTTCTGGTCGTCGTTGCCGAAGATTCCCAGCATCGGACAGGAGATGTTGCCCGCCAGCTCGATGGGTGGCGTCGCGCCCTCGCCCATGCCGAGCTTGATGCGCCCGCCGTAGAGCACCACCGCCGCCTTGTAGCGCGGGTTGTGGCAGGCGCCGAGCCACGACAGCCGGCCCCCCCAGCAATGGCCGAGGATGCCGATGCGATTCTCATCCACCTTGTCGAGGCCGGCCAGGATGTCGTAGGCCGCGTCCATGTCCTTGACCGCGTTATCGTCGCGGAACTGCTCGCGCTTGACCTCGAGGTCTTCGTCCGGCGGCCACCAGTGAAAGACGAAGGGGGTGACGGAGGCGTAACCCGCCGCCGCAAGCTTTTCGCCCACGTCGATGGTGAAGGGATCCTTCTCCAGCCCGGTATGGGCGATGGGAATGTGTTGCGCCACCATCAGCCCGGGAAACGGCCCCTCGCCTTCGGGCTGAAAGACCAAGACCTCCATAGGGCTTCCGTCGATGTCCACGATTTCCTTGGTATGCATATTGTCCCCCTGTGTTCCTGTCGCCCCCGCAAACATCGCTGCGGAGCGGTATCTCCCTCCTTCTTAAAGAAAGCGGACGCCGCAAGAAAGGAGTTTGCGGCCCGCCGGCGGTCACGATTCTCGCTGCCGATCGCGAGACGGCCACGCTAGAATAAGACACAAGGGCGCATATAAGGCCCTGGGGCTGACCCGGGCCAGGCGCCCGTCCGATCCACGGGAGGAAACCATGGCCGATCACGATCGCCCGAAGGCCGACCCAGAGGCCTTGGCGGCCCTGCACGAAAAAGCGGAAGCAATGGCCGCCACGTACCGGTATGCGAAGCCGGAAAAATTCGATACCGCCCGGGCCGCCGTCAAGCTGGCCGAGACCGACCTGTTGCGTGCCCGGGTGGTGGTGCTGAAGCCCGGCCAGGGCGAGAACAATCTCCATTACCATACCGGCAGCGACAGTTTCTGGATGGTGCTGAGGGGGCGGGCGGCATTTTACGGCCCGGGCGACGAGCCGATCGGCGAGTTCGGCCCCCTGCAGGGGACGACGACGCCGCGCTTCTTCCGCTACTGGTTCAAGAACGCCGGCACGGAAGACCTCGAAATGCTGCACCTGTTCGCCCATGCCAAGCCGGGCAAGGCGCAGAAGACCGGGCGCACCGATGCGGCCCCGCGCAAGGCCTACACGCCGCAGTCGGCCGAGGTGTTCGACGCCGGCGGCTGACCGGCCTCACGGCAGCGGCAGAAGCGGCTCCTTCTCGGGATGGACCTGGACGTCGAAGGTGGCGATCAGCGCCGCGGTCCAGGCGTAATTTCCCATCAGCCACAGGATGTCGACCAGCATCCGCGGACCCCACAAGTCGATGGCGCGCTTGTAGAGGTCCTTGGGCACGGTCTTGCGCTCCTCCCAGAGCCTGCGCCCCAGGGTGATGATGACGTCGTGGGCCTCGGGCAATCCGTTCGTAGGCTTGCGGTCGCGCACGATGTCGACGGTCGATTTCGGCACCCCGGCCTTGAGCGCCGCCGGCTCATGGGCGGTCCATTCGAACTGGCTGTCGAAGGCGCGCCCGGTGACCAGGATGGCGAGCTCGCGGACATCCTCGGGGATGCCGGACTCGTAGCGCACGTAGCGGCTCACGGGGACGCCCAGGGTCAGCAATTGGGGGCTGTGCAGACGGATGCAGCCGGGCCCGCGAATGCCCGCGTAGGTGCCCCCATCGGGGTCATGAAAATAATCGAACATCTTCTTGGCCTCGTCGGGCAGGTCCTCGCGGTTGGGGACCGGCAACCGGGAACACGATTCTTCGTAAACATCATCGGGAAATTCGCGGGCACTCATATCGGCTCCTCCCTCACATTCGCGTGATTTTCCTTACCGTTGCCCCTATAGCATCTCGCAAGCGGGTTGGCGATGGGATCGGAAATGACGAGGAAATTGCCAGCCGACGCCAAGCGCGCTAGGTTTCGTTTTGACAACCACCCGCGGCCGGGCGAAACCGGCCCCCAGACAAAATCCGGTGCGTCCGCCTGAGACGCCCCCGAGACCGGGTGACAGGCGGCGGCACGGCCCTTAAGGGAGGGACACATGGCATACGACATCATCATCAAGGGGGGTACCGTGGTCGACGGCTCCGGCCTCCCCGGTTACCGCGCCGACGTCGCCATCAGCGACGGCGCCATTGCGAAGATCGGCAAGATCAACGGCGAGGCCGCGAACGAGGTCATCGATGCCGAGGGCCATGTGGTCGCGCCCGGCTTCGTCGACGGCCACACCCATATGGACGCGCAGGTCTTCTGGGACCCGATCGGCACCAATTCGTGCTGGCACGGGGTGACCTCAGTGGTGATGGGCAACTGCGGCTTTTCGCTCGCACCCTGCCCCGAGGAAGACAAGGATCTCGTGCTGCACAACCTGCAAATGGCCGAAGACATCTCCATCGACGCGATGAAGGCCGGCATCCCCTGGTCCTGGGACAGCTTTCCCGAATATCTCGATACCGTCGACGACCTGCCCAAGGGGATCAACTACTCCGCCTATGTCGGACATTCGGCGCTGCGTACCCATGTCATGGGCGAACGCGCGATGGAGGAAGCCGCCAGCGAGGACGACCTCAAGGCGATGAAGGCCGAGCTGGCCGAGTCGATCCGCGCCGGCGCCATAGGGCTTTCCACCTCACGCTCCCGCGCGCACCGCACCCCCACGGGCAAGCCGGTGGCGAGCCGCATGGCCGATTGGCAGGAGGTCGAGGAACTGGCCGGCGTGATGGGCGAGCTCGGCGCGGGGGTCATGGAATTCTCGCGGGAATCGACCGACAAGGACCCCGAAGCCCGCAAGGACGAACAGGCGCGGATGAAGAAGCTCTGCGTGGAAACCGGCGTGCCCTTCACCTTCGGCTCCTCTTGGTACCACCGCTATGCGCCCGACGTCTGGCGCAACCAGTTCGACTTCGTCGACGACACCATCGCCGAGGGCGGCAAGATGCTGATCCAGGGCACGGCGACGTGGAACGGCTCGCTTCGGTCGTTCGAAACCGCGACGCCCTACGACATGATCCCGGTGTGGAAGGAGTTCCGTCAGAAACCCCTCGCCGAGCAGGAAAAGGGGCTCAGGGACCCGGAGATGCGCGCCAAGCTGTCGGAGGCGGTCAAGAACCACATTCACAACCCGGACCTGTCGCTTCCCAATCTCTATCAGCGTCCCGTGGACTGGGATTGGGTGTTCCCGTTGACCCAGCCGTTGCCGCCCTTCCGCTCGATCTCGGAGATCGCCAAGGAACGCGGCGTCGAACCGCTGGATGCCTTCATCGATCTGGCGCTGGAACACCATCTCAAGCTGTTCTTCGTCCAGCCCTCGAACAACGAGGACCAGGACTACGTGCTGGCCTGCATTCGCCACCCGCATTCGGCGGTGACGTTCTCGGATTCCGGGGCCCACGTCGCCACCACCATCAATCCCATCCACGGCCACCTTCTGGGCCACTGGGTGCGGGAGAAACAGGCGATCCCGTTGGAGGCGGCGGTGCGCAAGATCACCTACAGCATCGCCGCGTTTTTCGGCCTCAAGGGCCGAGGGCGCCTGCGCGAGGGCGACCACGCCGATGTCTGCATCTTCGACCCCGACACCATCGCCCCGACCATGCCGGTCCTCGCCCACGACCTGCCCGCCGGTGCGCCGCGCATCATCCAGAAATCGAGCGGCATCCTGGCGACCATCGTCAACGGCGAGGTGTTCATGCGCGACGGCGAGCATACGGGGGCGTTGCCCGGCAGTTTGATCCGCGGGCCGCTGGCGCATAACTGAGCCGCGCACGGCGCCGCGCCTCCGGTCGATGAAACCGATCAAAGGCAAGGCGCGCGGCAATCTTTACGGCGGGGCCATCATCGTCGCCGTCGCCCTGGTCGGGCGCGCCTTCGGCGTCGCCCCGTTGCGTTACAGCAACAGCGTCCGGCAGGCCGAATTCCCGGTCCTGTTCGAGGTTGCCTTCTGGTCGATCTTCGCGATCGGGGCCGGCGCCATGATCTATGGCCTCGTACGGCTGCTCAGGGGTCTCGACTGAGGGGCGCGATCCGGCCCGGGTCTCGAACCGTTACGACGGGCAAAAAAACGGCGGCCCCGGGAAGGGGCCGCCGCGTTGATTGGCAGTGATACCCGCGAGCGACGGGTGACGTCACACCGTCTGGTCGACCGAGATCGGGTCGCCGGCGGCATCGATGGCCTCAAGCAGCTCCGCCTCGGTGTCGATGGGCGCGAGCACCGGCGCCTCGTCCAGCGGAGTGACGTCCTCCGCCTCGCCGGCCTCAGGTGCGGGCTCCTCGACGACCTCGTCAGCCACCGCCTCGATGGTCTCCTCGACCACCTCGACGGTCTCGTCAGCGGGAGGGGTCTCCTCGACCACCTCGACGGGCTCCTCAGCGGGAGGGGTATCTTCGACCACGCTCTCGTCGCCATCGGTGGGAACCTCGTCGACGACCGTCTCGTCCACGGGCGCGGTTTCCTCGGTGCCTTCGCCCTCGACGGGAACGGTCGCCTCGTCGACGGCGTCACCACCCTCGCCCCCGGCGATCAGGGCCGCCAGTTCGGGACTGTTGTGGTTGAGGCCGGAGACCACCTGCCCGAGAGGCATGCCGGCGAGCGAAGCATGGGCGGCAACAAGGGCCTTGGCCTGATGGGCGACCGACATGGCGGACTTGCCGTGGGCGGTGAGCTGCTCGACCCCATCGAGGAGCTCCTGGGCCTCGGGGCTGAGGTCGACCTGATCGACGACGGTCAGTCCCTCGCTCGTCGCCTTGGCCGGCTTGCCGTGCTGCGGACCGGTTGTGCGCGGGGGGATGTCGGTACGATCGATCTGCTGCTGATGATGGGGATTTCCGTGTACGACTTGCATACATCTCTCCTACTTGGATATTGGGATCCTGCGCGGCGCTGCGGACCCTTGGGCGGACAGCGGTGCGTCTTCCCCTGAAGGGTCCCCGAAAATGTCTAAAATTTTATGAAAATGCCGCTTTTTTGCCGGCGGCGCGAAACGCCGCCTAGACGAGGCGGTTGACGCCGTCGAACGCCGCGGTTTTGTAGCATTCCGCAAGGGTCGGGTAGTTGAATACGGTGTCGACGAAATAGTCGATGGTGCCGCCGTGGGCGAGCACCGCCTGGCCGATATGGATGAGGTCGGACGCCCCTTCGCCGAGGATCGCCACGCCCAAAAGCTTGCGGGTGTCGCGATGGAACATCAGCTTCAGCATCCCCGTCGAATCGCCGATGATCTGACCGCGCGAAATCTCGCGGTAGAACGCCTTGCCGACCTCGTAGGGCACCGTGTCGCGGGTGAGCTCTTCCTCGCTGCGCCCGACGACCGAGATCTCCGGGATGGTGTAGATGCCGTAGGGGAAAAGTTCGGCGACGCTCTGGGCTTCCTTGTCGAAGGCATCGCAGGCGGCGAGACGCCCCTGCTCCATCGATGTCGAGGCCAGGGACGGAAAACCGATGACGTCGCCGACGGCATAAATGTGGTCCACCTCGGTGCGGTAGTTTTCGCCGACCGTCATTTGCCCGCGCTCGTTGGCGGCAAGCCCGGCGGCTGAGAGGTTGAGATCCGCCGTCGCGCCCCGCCGCCCGACGCTGTAGAGCGCCTTCTCGGCGATCACCTGCTTGCCCGATGCGAGGGTGATGCGGACCGGCTCGTCCCGAGCGGCCCCCAGTTCGATCGCCGCGACCTCCTCGCCGAGACGAAGGGTCACCCGGTTCTGGCGCATGTGGTAGACCAGGTTGTCGATGATCTCGAAGTCGACGAAAGGCAGGAGGCGCTCACGCTTGTCGATAAGGGTGACGCGGACGCCGAGGGCGGCAAACATGGTCGCGTATTCGAGGCCGATGACGCCGGCGCCGACCACGGCGATGGTCCGGGGCAATTCCTCGAGCTGCAGGACATCGTCGCTGGTGAAGATGCGCTGGCCGTCCACCGGCACCGACGGGTCGCAGGCGGTCTCGGTGCCGACGGCGATGACGATGTTTTCCGCCGTCACGTCGCGCTGGCTGGAGCCGTCGAAGAACTCGAGGCGCACCCGATGGGCGTCAAGGAAGGACGCCTTCGCCGCCAGCACGTTGACGCCATTGCGCCGGAGCTGATTGTTGGTGACGTCGATCTCGTTGCGGATCACGTAATCGGCCCGGAACAGGAGGTCGGACATGGAGATCCGGGATTTCACCGAATAGGCCGAGCCGTAGATGTTCTTCTCGCGATAGCCCGAGAGATGCAGCACCGCCTCGCGCAGGGTCTTGGACGGGATCGTCCCGGTGTTGATGCAGACGCCGCCGATCACCGCCCGGCGCTCGACGATGGCCGTGCGCTTGCCCAGCTTGGCGGCCTGGATCGCGGCGCGCTGGCCGGCCGGGCCCGAGCCCAGGACCAGCATGTCGAAGTCATAGGCGGCCTCGGCCGGCCGCGTGCCATGCGCGACGGCCTGGTCGATCAGGTCTAAGACCGCGGGTTCGCTCACCGTTGTTCACCGGTCCTGGTGGAAACTGGGACCGCACTCTCACCGGTTTTGGTTAAAATTTGATGAGTGCGTGCAGCCCGGGCGCGAGGCGGGGCTTACGAAGGGCCGAAAACGGCGCGGTGGGGAAAGAAAACGGCGTTAACCCGATGTCCGCTTGCAGCCGAAAGCGGACGCAGGACGCCTAACCCGTGTCGGAGGCCATTACGGAATTGCCCCATATTTGCACTTGGAGGGTTTGCAACCGCAAAGTTTGGGCTTTGACAATCCAAAAGAGTTTTTTCCCAAGATTGGTGGGTTATTCGATGGGGTAATTTAAAATTTCACAGGTT
>JAWWBR010000114.1:0-10943 GCA_033720855.1 Alphaproteobacteria bacterium | reverse complement strand
TCGCAGCGGACCTCCGGAGACATCTGCTCCCGACGCCATCATGGGGCGGGCTGTGAACCAGTCCCGACCCCGGAGAGAACCATGAGCCCGGTGAGACAGTTAAAACCTGCCCTTGGCAGAGCTGCCGCAATTAGAGAACATTAAGTTAACGATGGTGAAGGTCGTCCTGCCTACCAGCAAGATAAATTTCTGCTCCAACGATCAAAAAAGGGAGCAGGACTATGGGGAACGCAACATCACTTATTTCTGGTCATGAAACCCACATCCCGTGGAATAAGGGAAGGCTTGCCGGTCAAAAGTCTCCCCTGAAGCTCAAAGACGTTTGGGCCATTCGCATTCGTCTACAGCTTTCCAAGCAACATAGAAATCTGGCGCTCTTCAATCTCGCGATAGACAGCAAGTTACGGGCATGCGACCTCGTCCGCCTGCGTCTCTCTGATGTCTGGTCAAGAGGGCGGGCGAATTTTAGGGCGACGATCCGCCAGAAGAAGACTGGCCGACCGGTTCGCTTCGAGATAACGGAACAGACACGCGACGCCATCTCTCGATGGGTCTGGCTGTATGGGCATGATCGGAACGATTATCTCTTTCCCAGCCGAAAAGTCTCCTCCCTACATCTCAGTACCAGACAATATGCAAGGCTGGTTGCCAGTTGGGTGAATGAGATTGGACTGAACCCTGCTGACTATGGGACACATTCGTTGCGGCGGACCAAGGCCGCGATGATCTACCGCCGCACAGGCAATCTACGGGCGGTTCAGATTTTGCTCGGTCATACGAAACTGGAAAGCACGGTCCGCTATCTTGGTATAGAAGTAGATGATGCACTTGAGATTGCCGAAGGTCTCGACCTTTGAGTTCTAAATATCTACGGACCTTGTGCCCATTACCCGCTGATAGGAAAATCCACGTTGGGGATTTCGGCTGTCAGAAAACAGAGCGGATCAAAGGGAACTAGAAATAAAAATGTCGGAGGGCTATCGAAAACTATCGATCGACCGGTTTCTGTTCATATCGGCATTCGGTCGCGACAGCGATTATCCGACGGAAATCTATTACCAAACCGCCTACCTCGACCTTGATAACGGAGAAATGTTGTGGGTCTACGAGAATGACGAGGATGCCGAGACGGAAGCCGGACTTGACCCGGAAGAGAACCGCCGCGATCGGGAAAGAGTAGTCCGTGACCCGGACCGCTTCCTCGACATTCCGGGGCTGGAGCATGGAGATCACCACGACATCTTAAAGAGATTCTTGCGATCACAGTGGACCGAGGATGAAGAGCGAAGGCTAAGGGTAGAGGAAGCTTATTTTGGCTCTATCGGAGGCTGGAAAAAGGCGGTTGATGATCAAGACGCCATCGATGCGTTCTACGCCTTCCAGGATGAAGCCTTTAGGGAATTGGCGGAGGAATATCTTATGGAACTCGGGATCATTCCCATTTGGAAGTGATACCCCCATTGCCGTTAATCGAACGTCCGCTTTTAGGCACAAGCGGACATGAGGTTAACAGTCGACACAATCAGGCAGTTCCACGCGTCCGCGAAAAAACCTTGCACGCTGCATCAGTAAGAGAAGCCACACCGAAGCTGAACGGCTGAATGTACGCGGCGTCCCTGGTCGCAATCCAAACGATGTCGCCCCCGGAGAATGGGCAAGCAGTGCTGGTTATTGCCGACTTCCCCCGAATAAAAGCGAAAATCGGGCGAACCTCCACTTTAGCCATATGCAACCATCAGAGTTTTGGTTGGCCGGAGTGCTCTCCACCAGCGCCGTCAAACGCGCCCCCAAACGCCAATACCCAGCCGCCTGAACCGACCGTGTCAGCTCGCGCCGTCACGATTGCGCCGATCCAGAATGCTCTCGAGCGTCTTGCGATAGGTAGGCTGGCTGGGTCCCCCGACCGCGACGGCTTTTCGGGCCGCCTGCTCCGCCTCCCCGAATTCGCCGAGCTCCGCCAATACATGGGCCAGGTTGTTGAGGGCCGCGGCGCTCTTAGGATGGCGCTCGGCTGCGGTTCGGAAGGCAGCCGCGGCCCCGCGGCGGTCATTAAGTTTATAGAGCGTATTACCCAGTCCAATCCACGCGATCAAATTTCGCGGCCAGCGTTTTGTTGCCGCCTCGTAGGCGCGGGCGGCAACCCTGACCTGACCGGCACGTTCGACTCCTGCCACCGCCGTGACGTAGGTCTTTTCCTCCACGGGCTCGGGAAATTCGCCCGGGCGAAGGGTCAGCAATCCCCAATGACCCCCTCGCGACCATGTGTGCTCGAAGGTTGTCAGGGGCATTTTGAGGAATTCAGTCTTTCCCGAATGTAGGGTGATGCTCTCTTCCCCCAGGTCGTAGGCGACGACGACCGCATAGTGCCATCGCGGAAAAATGTCGAGACCCAGATTTTGCAGCACAATGACGGGGCGCCCGCGATTGACCGATCGCAGGACGGATCTAAGCGAATCGACCGGATAGGCGATCCTCCCGCGGCGCCGGGCCGCGGCCACCACCGCAGGCGTGAGGCTACCTTCCCGACCCAGGTTGTAAACGTCGCCCACCAACTCGTCGGGGCCGATGCGAAGCCCCGACTGCGCCAGCACCATGGCCAGCGCGGCGGGCCCGCATTCCTTGGTCCTCTGTGCGAAAAATACCGGCCGCTCCACCGCACCCTTCGCCGGTAACGCGTCCGGGTGGCGTCTCAGCCAGTCCGTCTGGGGCGTGGAGCACGCCGCGGCGGCCGGAAGGAGGCCGACCGCCAGCACCAAAGGCCTGATTTTCCGTCGGATCAACTGGGGTTCAAGGAGCCTTTCTTGGTAAAGCCGAAGACATGGGTCAGTCCCACGAGGTCGGTGATGAGAAGAACGATGAAGATGATCAGTGCCGCCCCGACAATCGCGCCCACCGCACCCTGGCCTGCGGGCATTTCGTCGATATGGCCAGCGATCCTGTCGATTTCCTCATCGGACAGTGCAGCCACCCGTGCCTCCGCTTCTTTAGGCGCGATGCCCAGCATCTCTAGATGGCTGCGCACGTCTTCGCGCTGCAAGAACGCCGCGACGCGGTCACGGGCCACGCCCTGGCTCTCCTCAATAACGCGGTCCGTGCCCACCATTGCGGCGTTCACGGGCGCGAGCGGAAAGGAAAGTGCAGTCATCGCGACGATGAGAACTGTGACCAATGGCTTTCTCAATGCGAAAAGGGATTTCATTGCGTTTTGTTCCTCTCGTTATGTGCAATGGGCGCGAAATTCCTGCTTACGCGCGACCAAGCAAGTCGTCACGAACATTATATGACGGGACGGGCTTATGTGTGCAAGCGATCAGTCGGGCGCATCCCAAGCCTTTCGGAAGATCCGATGATCGTGGGATTTGCGTGCCCGCCCTGCTAGGAAAGCGCACACTAGTTAAGATTTCCAGGGATCATGTCAACCTCACAGGTCCGATGCAAAAAACCATATCGAGCAATCACAAAACGAGAGTTCGCGCTGGGTTTGCCCCCTTAAGACCGCTCTCGGCTACTGTCGTGGCTGTACCGGCTGATTGATGTAGGTCGAGGTTCAGACCTGGTGAGCTGAGGCGGAATTCTTCCGATTTTACTATCTGTCAACTTTGACCTGAGTATCGTTGGCAGGCACGACCGGAACCGCCTGAGAGAGCGTGCCGGTATGGCGCGTTAAGAAAAGGAATAAGCCAAGCGCAACCAAAAGCGCCGCAGCTCCAAGTATGATGGAAACGGGGTAATAAAGGTTCCCCGCCAAGTCCAACTGACTATATTTGATGACCATGATTAGCGCCTCGAGAACCAGAGCGACACAGGAAGTCCCCAGAAAGCGGGTCGTGGTCCGCCGCACGTTGGAATAGACGTTTTCGTGGCCATCGTCGACCGGGTATTCCCTATGAATCCCGACACCGAGCTCGAAAGTTGCGAGAGCGACCACCGCAGTGCTGATGGCCCGCAACAGGGTCATAGTCGCGTTATCCCCTAAAATTAGCCCAACAACCAAATGGCTGGCCATGAGGCAGACCAAGGCAAATGTGGTCGCGATGAAAAATCCTGAAAATACGCAGGCCATGAAAAATTTAAGTTTGGACATTTGGGCACCATCAGGAATTGGTCGATGATGGAACGGCGCAATCATGCATCCCGGAGGCGTTGCGAACGCAGGCCAAAATGCGGATTCGGCACCTCTCTAAGGCGGGCAGGAAACGCCCCCCAGTCTCTCGTTCCGAACGCGCGGTGGACCGGGGGGCGCAAAGGTTAGTTCTGGAATAAGGGTGTCCTATGCGGCTACACTAATTTGTCGGCGCCGTCACGGTCCTGTACACGAGCTTCGAAAGGGCCGCACGCAGGGCATCGGCCTGCGGGTTCCTGGGGCCATTGGCCCGGAGGACCTCCTTAGCGGACACCTTACGCCCGTAGTAGGTTCGGTTCAGTTTCTCGTCCGGCTTGAGATCGCCGCCCTTCACGACAGCGCCCGCAAATGCACCCTTAGTGCGAACGAAGATATCGATCTCATGTCCGCCAGTCTTGGTAGTTTGCGCCTGGACGCCTTTGGAGCCGATCACGGCCCTCGCTTCCGCGCCAAGGGTCAGCTCCCCGTTCATGATTTCGTCGAGGGTCTGCTGATTTTGGATAACAACGAACATGGCGCCCTTTTCGAATCCAACCTGTGCTCCCAAGGTCGCCCCACTCATCCGGTAAAAGGCGGGGTAGGTCCAGGCGGTCGTTCCGGGCATCTTCTTCAATAAGACACCCTTACCGCCTTCGCCACCGAGGCCGAGGCCTGCGCGTTCGTATTCCGGCACGATGAGCACGGCACGGCCTTTGGCAAGGGCGCGATGAAACTCATGGGAGATCTTGCTGGATTCAAAATCGCCCACGGTCTTCGTCGCCTTGGTGACCAAGCCGTCGGCCTCCGCCCGCAGCGTGACCGCGCGCTCGGCCTTGGTCGATCCCGATTCGGCGGAGTTCTTTTTCATATCGTTGGCGATTGCAGCGCCGCCAATCGTCAGGGCGGTGATCGCGGCACCCAACATCAATACATGACGGATTCTGTTGTTCAACATCGTGACTCTCCTTTCCAACTTTGTTTGGCCGCCCTATCCGAGGTTACCGTTTCGCGACAAACTCAGTTGCGGCCGATGCGGTTATTGTTAGGGATCGGTGACGTCGCCGCGAGAATCAATCCTGTGGCAATTCTCGGGCCGTGGTTGTGACTTAGCGCCCGCGCCTCGGATCTTGCCGCGAGAATGGCCTACTAAAGAGCCCTTATGTCTTGAGTAAGGGAGACAGGATTGCCACGAGAAGTCGAAGTTCTGTAAGCTTTCCGCCTTTCTGCCGAAGGAGCGCGGACCTTGATAGACCGTTTTGTTATCTGCGTGGTTGTGGTGCCGGCCGCGATATTGACTGGTTGCGAAGGCGTGGGCCCACCGGGCGGCGAGGGTGCGCATCGGGAGACCAATCAGGTGCTGACGCCACCGGTGGCGAAAGCGAAGCCCCTCCCGCAAAAGACGAACCGGAAAGAAAAAACAGGGCGCGCGCTGACGTCACGCGCCGTCCCCCCTCGACGGCCCCGTCCGCACATCAAGTCTCTGATTGGAAAAAGCGAATCGGAACTGACAAAATTTCTGGGCGTGCCCAACGCGGTCCGCAATGAACCGCCTGCCCTGGTATGGAACTATCGCGGCAAGCGTTGTGCCGTTGACGTATTTCTCTATCTCGACGTTGGCGAAAAAAGTTTCAGATCTTTGGCCTATCGGTTCTATCCGGAAACGCGGGTGAAAAAGGTACAGCGCGATTGCCTGGCGGAAATTCGTAGGGCGCGCCGTAAACCACGCGTCTCGAATTAGGATTGCCGCCCCATGGTCCGCATCATGATTGTTGACGATGACGACCTGTTCCGGGAATCGGTCGCGCAGAACCTTACAGACCATGGGTTTGAGGTGGAGACACTGGCAAACGGCGAAGATGCCTGCGCCAGTCTCAAAAGCGATGAAGGAATCGACCTTGTCCTTCTGGATTGGAAGATGCCCGGCATGACGGGGATCGAGGTTCTCACGGAAATGCGTGCAAACAAGATCGACATTCCCGTGATCTTCTTCACTGTCTTGAGCGATCAGATCTACGAAGAGGTCGCCCTTGCCAGTGGCGCCGTCGACTTCGTTGAGAAATCGCGGAGTTTTCATATCCTTTTGCGCCGGATCGAGTTGATCCTGGGGGGCGCAAAAAGCATGCATGAAGAGTCCACGAAGAATGACGGGCCAGACTCATTGAAGCTGGGAGAATTGGATTTGCGGCCGGATTCCGGGCGCGCCTATTGGAAAGGACAAGAGGTCGACCTCACTCTAGGCGAGTTCAGAATTGTGCATTGCCTGGCTTCCCGTGCCGGCCAAGACGTTCGCTACCGCGATCTTTATGACGAAGTGCACGGGAGCGGGTTCGTCGCGGGGGAAGGCCCCGAGGGATTTCGCACCAATGTACGAACCTTCATAAAGCGAATTCGCCAGAAATTTCGAAACATAGATCCCGATTTCAATGTCATCGAGAACTATCCAGGCTTTGGATACCGGTGGCGTCATGATGGGTAGACGCTTCCTTCCGCTGGAGCGACTTAGACGAAAATCCCTCTCTTTGTGGGGAAAGGTCGCAATTCTCCTCGCCATTTTTATCGCCTGCCCGGCCATGATTTATTTGCAACTTAGGGATGCCGACGCGGAAAAAAACGCCCTGATCCTGCAGAGTGTACAGAATCAGGGGCGGCTAATTTCCATGAACCTGGCGCCGTTGCTATTGAGCTCGGGCACGGCTGGCGCTCCGGAAATACAAAAAGAATTGCAGCGCCTGCCCACGGGCCCGATTCGTGTCAAGGTGCTGTTTCGGAGGGCCGATGACGCGAGATCCGACAGCTACCTCTATATCGCATCCCTGCCCCCCTCGCCGGGTGCCTACTTGACGCTGGAATACAAGGAAATCATTAGACGGCGCATATTGGATAGGTTAGGCGATACGTGCGCGGGCTACAACGCCTTGGCGATTCATTTCATCAATCCGGCAGGCGAGACGGAGCTACTGAGCTCTATGACGCCTGTGCATACCAACGCGGGGTGTTGGGTCATACTGACCTCCTACCCCCCGGAGGGCTTTTCCGGCGTACCTCTCGGCCAGCCATATTGGAAGAGGACCGAGGTTCAGATCGCGGCGGCTATTTATGTCGCGATGGCGGTCCTCACGTTTTTCCTCTTCATGTCCATCTGGCGAAGCTTGCAGCGTTTCGGTACCCTGGCGCGAAAGATACAAGCGAACCCAGGGAAAGCCGGGTCGTTCAGGGAGCAGAATCGCGTTCCCGAGCTCGACGACGTGGCTCAAGAATTCGACCTGATGGTTGGATCGCTCAGCAAGTCCGAGGCCGCACTGCAGGAAGCGGCGGAGGAAAATGCCCACGCGTTTAAGACACCCATTGCCGTGATCGCACAATCCGTCGAACCTTTGAAACGATCGGTGGGCTCCGATGATACGGCGGCCAATCGCGCAATCGAACTTATCGAACGATCCGTACAGCGACTCGATACATTGGTCGGGGCGGCGCGCCGGATGGACCACACCCTGGCAAGTCTCGTGCATCCGCCCCGCGAACGGATCGATCTCTCACACTTATTGAATCGCATGTTGGAAGCCTACGGGGAAACCGCAAGCATGCAAAAAATACGACTGTCGCTGGATATCGCATCCGATTGCTATGTCCGAGCCGGGGAGGATCTACTGGAGACAGTATTCGAAAACATCCTCGATAATGCTCTGGACCATTCACCCCCCGGTTCCGTCATCACGACCACACTGCGTAAGGTCGGCACAATAGCCGAAGTGACGATCACTGATCAGGGGGGGGGCGTTGATTCCAGGAATCTTAACCGAATCTTTGACCGCTATTTCTCCGATCGTCCGCACCGCGACGCCGACAACGATGTCAGTCATTACGGAATCGGGCTTTGGATCGCGCGCAGAAACATCGAGGCCGTAGGCGGCAATATCAGCGCCTCCAACGCGCCCCAGCAAGGGCTCGCAGTCAAAGTCAGGTTGCCCCTCGACCGGTAATCTTACGGTTCAGATGTTAGTTCCCGATGGGATTGTCACAAAATTGACGCAACCTTGCCCCACCTAAACCTCACGACTTCTCCTAGGCTAACAACGTGTGATTTGGCCGGCGATGGATGTCGGCTCTCCGAGTACGGGGTCGAGTTATGGAAGCCGTTAGGAAAAGCGGAGTGCACTCTGTCCAAACGCGGGCTGGGCAGGACCGGTTGCCGCCCCAGGCTCCGAAGAGCTCCTATACGGTTCTGGCAGGTTTGCTCGGGTATCTCAGTGGCTACCCGTTTCAGGTTACTCTATGCCGTATTCACCTCAAGGGAATGGGTCCCCATGTGACCGAGATCATCGCCCGCCGGGCATGGCAACGCCTTGGGTACGTGGTGATGCTGCCCAGCGGGGATGCCTTATTTGTATACCCGGGGTTCGCGCCTCCGCAACGAGCGGGCCAGGGAGAGTCCGTGATCTCCAACTATTTGCATTTGCAGATGCGAAATGAATTGCGACGTGCCAGTGCGGTAATCCACGGGCTTCGGGGCGTGATCGAAATCTTCCATCTTCCCGTGGGGCAGCCAATGAACCTGGAGAGTCTCTCCAAGGTGTTTTGGTCTCGGCCCGATGAGCGACTCCAGGTCAGGGCACGCTCCGGCGAAGACACCGTTCCGTCGACACAGGCCCACGAGTTTCGTAGAGAACTTGATCCATTGGATTTTGCCGGACGCGCGAAACATGATTGGCGTCGCGACTCCCCCACCTACTGCGCGGCGTCATTCCCCGCCCAGGCCGAGCGGCCCACTGACACGGCGATCCCCCATTCGCCAGTCCGCGCGGCCTGGGCGGCTCTATTTGTCATGGTTCGCGGACTTAATAACCGGCCTGAACCGTTTGTTGGCCCGGGGCCGATCGTGAGTTTTGCCGCTGACCATCACTAAGCACGTGGAGTTTCTAGGGCCATCATTCCCCTCTTTGTCCTTGAATCGGTTACCTATACCTCGGGACATAGTGATGATGTATGGAAGATCGATGCCGGCGTCGCAGGCAGGGCCGAGCCGCTTCTCAATGCGGTCTAGCCACCGGGATACGGGGCTCGCTATGAAATGACCAAACCGCTTACGCGGTGGATGCGAAGCGTTAGCCCAAGAGTTCGGTGTGCGCATCGACCTTTTAACGTGACCAAGTCTTTTCCTCGCGGTGCTCCACGCGGCATAGCCAAAACTTGTTACAAAACGATCACACCCTTGTGCATGGAAAGGCCAGTAATCTAGTTCCCAGCCGAACCATTTTTGTTGTGTCTTTTCCGCAATGACGGGATCGCTTGCCTATTGGTTTGGTCCCGAGGCCAAGTCCGGTCGAAGGCCTAAAAGGTGAGCCCGGCAGAGAGGAATGGTCATGGTCCGCAGTATTTGCACCTTTGCTATTCTGATGTTGATGCTGCTTTTTGTGGAACTTGCGCCATACGACGGCGTCGGGAAGGTTGAACCCGCCGCCACGGCGGGGCTCTCGGCTAACGAGTCTGAGCGCGGGCGCACCGGTGCTGAAGCCTCCTTGCACCCCGTAGAGCAGCTAACGGCAGCGACGATCGAGACTCCGCCGCAATTCACCGTGCGATCCGACTATCGGCCACGCGGCATCAGAAGTGTCGTTTTTTTCCAGCGCGACTCTGCGGTGCTTTCACCGATAGCGATACGTTCGATCGAAACCGCAATCCTAAACGCTCGGCGAAGCGGGTACTCGGTGGCTATGCTGTTGGGGCCGTCCCGTTGCGCGGTCATGGTATCGAAGGACCGGGGATTGTGTGTAAGACGCAGGGAGACGGTGGAAGCCGTCCTTCTAGCTCGAGGCATCCGGACGGCGATTATGCCTACCGACGAAACTCCGAGCTTCGGCCCGGCATTGGATTTCGATGACGGCGTTCGCGATGACCGCAATGGGTGGATCGAGATTTACATCCGATCGGCCCGAAAAAACCAAAGTTGACGAGGAACAACCCGCGCGGTGAAGCCCGTTTGAATCAAGACGCAGACATTCGCGAAATGGAGGATGACATGAAACACCATCGAAGCTTCCCTAAAATCGCAACGCGTTGCGCGACAGCGCTCCTAATATGCTCAATGATCGGAACGACCCTCGCGGGGTGCTCTCAGGATGCAGGCCCTAAGGAAACGGGCGGTACGGTGGTCGGCGCGGTCGCCGGCGGTCTCCTCGGGTCCACCATCGGGAGCGGATCCGGGAAAGCCGTGGCGATTGGCATCGGCGCGGTCCTTGGCGGCATCATAGGCTCCGAGGTCGGCAAATCCCTTGATCGAGCCGACCGGGCCTACATGCATCGCACCACCCAAACCTCTTTAGAACACAGCCCCACGGGCCGTTCGTCCGAGTGGGTCAATCCCGACAACGGTCATTCTGGGACCGTCATGCCAACGCGAACCTATCGTGCGGATAACGGCCGATATTGCCGCGAGTTCCAGCAGACTGTGACCATCGACGGACGTCGACAACGCGCTTATGGCACGGCATGCCGCCAGCCAGATGGCACATGGGAGATCGTCAGCTGAAATCCCGAAATTGCCAAAACGGCGTTGCCCCCGTGTTCGGGGGCCGGTCGTGAAGGTTTCCCAGGCCACAACACGAAGCGTCTCCAGAGACGCAGTGGCGGTAAAAGTGAAATTGGTCCCCTCGGGCGGTGTGCAGTTTCAGGAGGATTACAAACGAAGAGAAACGTGCAGATTTTACTGCGGAATCCCGAGCCAACAGACCGCTGAGCCTTTCCATCTAGTCGCGGTACACGCCAATTCTGTCGATGCTTTAGAGCGCCCCTCGCTCCGATGGAGTTCCGCAGAGGTTTGATCATGTCCGCTTCGGGTCACAAG
>JAWWBR010000113.1:0-11060 GCA_033720855.1 Alphaproteobacteria bacterium | reverse complement strand
TACAATGTGACCGCCGTCGCCAATCAGGACGAGGCGGTCAAGGTGATGGACGGCGATGGCGCATCCGGCATCCAATTGCTTATGGCCGACATCCTGGTCAACGGCGCGGCCAGCGGCATCGAATTGGGCGCGGCCGCGGACATCAAGTCCCGCCACCCCCATCTCAAGACCCTGTTCATCTCCGGCCACGCCGACCTTCCCGCCTTGGTCAACGGCAGCGACGTCAAGGACGCCGCATATCTGCAGCGCCCCTTCATGGGCGCCGACCTGATCCGCTCGGCCCAGAACATGCTGACCAAGGACGTCGCCTGAGCGGCGCGATCCGCCATTCCAAAGCCATCCGAGATGGGACAAAATGAGGGCCGGCAGCCGATCGACGGGATGAGGCGATGGCGCGACAGAGGGCCGAGTTCGGGTCGAGGGAAGAGACGGGATTTCGCGATCGGCGGCTCGACGCTCCGGCCTTTCACCGCAACAACGGCGTCATCGGGCAGCGCCTGAGCGAACTTTTAGAAGGCCGCCGCGGCAACGTGCTCGAGCTCGGCAGCGGTACCGGCCAACATTGCGCCGCCTTCGCCCGCGCCCTCCCCAAACTGACCTGGTGGCCGAGCGATATCGAACCCAAACACCTTGCCAGCATCGACGCCTGGGCCCGGTATTCCGGGCTCGCCAACCTGCGCCCGGCGGCACGGCTCGATGCCGCCGCATGGCCCTGGGCGCCCGAACCGCCCGGCATCCCGCTGGGGGACGGTCTCGAGGCCGTCCTTTCCATCAACGTCGTGCATATCGCGCCATGGGAAACGGCCCAAGGCATCTTTCGCGGCGCGGGATGCCACCTCAAGGCCGGGGGCTGGCTGGTCTTTTACGGGCCGTTCAAACGCGACGGCGGCCATACCGCGCCGAGCAATGCCGCCTTCGACGAACACTTGCGCGCAAGCAATCCCGCATGGGGGGTTCGCGACATGGCGGATATGGCGGCGGCGGCCGAATCCCACGCTCTCGCTCTCGTCGATACCCGGCCGGTACCGGCCAACAATTTCATTTTGACCTTTGAGAAACGCCGCTAGGGCCCAATGCGGCGTTTCCCAGTTTGTCCTTGCCTAATCCCTGGCCGTCACCGTTAATAGCGCCAAGGGCTCGGCGACCGGGAGCCCGCAAAGAGAACACAACTGCCGCAGGGAGGCCCCCATGGGCACGAAGATCAACCATGTCGCCATCGTCAGCGACGCCTATGCCATGGCCCAACAGTTCTATCAGGCGGTGTTCGGCTTCAAGCCGCCGTCGGTGCAGAAGAATTTCACCGCCGCCACCGTCGGCGACGGCTATGTCGGGATCAATATCAATCCACGCCGCCCGGTGCGGCCCGCGGGGCTCGATCATTTCGGGGTCGAAGTCGAAGACGCCGATGCCTTCGTCGACAAACTCGCGAGCAAATACCCCGAATGCAGGCCCCTGAAGCGGCCCAGCAACCGTCCGTTCGCCGGCATGACGACCCACGATCCGGACGGCAACATCTTCGACTTCTCCTCCCCGCGCATGGAAAACCGCGGTGAGATCTATACCGAAAGCGAAGAGGGCTGGTCCCAGGATCGCATCATCACCCACTACGCGCTGAGGACCATGAACCCGGAGAAACTGGCGGAATTCTATGCCGACGTGCTCGACCTGCCGCTCGCCAACAAGGCCGAGGACGACCCCAACTATTACATTACCGATGGCCGCATGACCCTGGTCCTCATGCAGTGGAGCATCGAGGATTACGCCGCCCAGGGCATCGTCCGCCCGGGCCCCAACCATATCGGCATCAAGGTGGAGGACATTGATGCGCTGAAGGCCGATGTCGCCCAGGCGGTCGGCGCCAATCCGTCGCTCGCACCCGACATCGTCGCCATGGGACCCGAGGGCGAGGCGCTCAGGGCACTTTTGGAAAAGAGCGTTCCCTACGCCAAGTTCCAGATGTCGGACAACAACAAGGTCGCGCTGTGCATCCACGAAGATTGACCGCGCCGCGGCCGATTCAATCCGTGTCGTGTCGCGCCCGCGCGCTCACGGCTCGCCGAACAGCTTGACGGCGTTGTCGTAGAGAAACTTTGCCCGCTGGTCATCGCTGATATCGGTCCGCTCCATGATCTCGGCGGCGGCATTCTCGCGCGCCTCGCCGTGGGGAAAATCGGATCCGAACAGCACATGGTCCTCGCCCACCAGCTCCATCTCCAGCGGCAGTAACGGGTCCTCCGCTTCCGGGGCGACGAAGAACCGCCCTGAGCGCAGGTACTCGGCGATCTCTTTTTCCGGCAGCCGGGTGATGGTGGCATCGGCCCGGTAGGTGGGCATGTAGTGGCCCATGCGCCCGGCCATGTAGAACAGCCATTCGGCGCCGTATTCGAGGAACGCCACCTTGAGGTCGGGGTACCGGTCCATCATGCCGTGGCCGATGACGGCGACGAAACCGAGCACCGCCGGCAGGCCCATGCCGATGGAATGCGCGTCCAAGCGGCTTTGACACAGGCGCTCGAAGGGCGGGAAGCTCATTCCCATGTGGACGCAAAGCGGCAGGCCGCTGGCCGCGAGCTCGTCCCAAACCGGGGTGAAGGGCGGGTGGGACAGCATGTAGTCACCAGCAGTGCCGTAGACCACCGCGGCGCTGGCGCCAAGGGCCTGCATCTCGGCAACCGCCTCGCATCCCTGGCCGGCGTCGCGCAGGGGCAATAGCCCCGCCCATTTGAGGCGCTTCGGGTTGTGCGCGCATTGGCCGCCGATATAGCGGTTGTAGGCGCGCATCAAGGCGGCCTCGAAACCCGGATCCGCGGTCGCATTGGCGTAGAGCGTGGTCGGGAAGATGATCTGGACGTCGATGCCGGCGCGGTCCATGCCGACGAGGCGCGCCTCGGGGTCGGAAAGATCCCGGTTGCCGATCTTGTCCGCCGGGGCGCCGAACGACTCCATGACCTCGGTCGGCCGGTTGGCGCCCTGGGTCGCCGGGCCATAGGGATGGGGCTGCATGCGCCCGTCGATAAGCCAGCCGGAGCTCCATTTGCCCATGCCGTCTGTATCACCGACGGTGAGAGGGCGGGGCCTGCGGGCGACGTAGTCTTCAGGCAGCCCATCCCACATTCGTGGGCTCAGCAAAACGTGGGAATCGGCGTCGTAGACCCGGTGGTTCTTGAGCATGCGCCCCCCTCCGCCTGGCGCCGCGCACCATCCGTCCCCGCGGTCACGGGGCCGCAAGCCGACGCCCGAGAGCCGGCCCGCAAAGCGGCGATCCTATGTCTTGCCCTGTGACTCGCCGGCCTGCACGTAGCCGCCGTAGGTGCCGCGCTTGTTCTGCCGGTTGAATTCGCGCATGTCCTTACGGGTGTCGTAATTGATGTGCTGGTTGGCCGAATTGGGGCCGGTGCGGGTACCCATCAAGACCATGGGCCCATCGCCGGTGTTCTCCAACTGGTAGAAGGTCCCCCCTTCGATCAGCGCCACCATGCCCGGCGTCATGACCGATTTCCCGCCATCCTCGAAGCTCATGGTGCATTCCCCTTCGAGCACCAGGAAGGTCTGGTCTCCGGGGTGGCAGTGCAAGTCATCATGGTCACCCGGGTTGGGATAGTAATGCATCCAAGCGTGCATCTTCCGGGTGTCCATGATGACCTTGCGCTTCTTGAGCTCATGGGCGAGACCGGTCACGTCGACGATCTCTATGGCCATGAGATATCCTCCGTGTGTTGTTTGCCGTGGGCCCCAACTACTTCTTGCAGGACACCTCCTTGGCGGTCTGGTCGTTGCCGGGATAGGTGATCTCGCAGGTCATGCCCTTCTTGACCGACTTGCGGCCCGTGCGGTTGCCGTCGACCAGCACGATGGTGCGGGAGCTCGAGACCCGGACCTTTTGCTCCTTGCCGCCGACCTTGAAGTGGTAGCGCCGGCCGCCGCGCTTGACCGCCGAGATCTTGACGTTGACGGTCTGCATCTTGAGGCCCTTGCGCTTGAACCACAGGCCGTCCCAGTGCTTGACCAGCTCGGCCTTTTCCTTGCGCCACTGGTCTTCACGGTAAAACACGCGCGCCTTGCTGTCGGGCTTGAAGCCGACATCGTGCTCCAGACCGGCATCGCTCAGGTCTGGGTAGAGCGGCGTGTAATGGGCGCTGTGGTACTGCGCGACCTGGCCTTCGCGGGTCAGGAACCAGTTGACGAAGAGCTTCGCCGCATTCTCATTGCCGCCCCTGATGATGCCAACGGGGGAAACCGTCGTCGGCGTGACCGGTCCGGGACAGTGGATGCCGATCGGCGTGCCCTTCTTCTGCAGAACCGAGGTGCGGTGGAAGGTGCCGGCGATCAGGCCGTCGAATTCACCGGCGCCCAACAGCTGCATGGCGGCGTTGTTGCCTTCTTTGCGCAACTGCGGCTTGACCTCCAGGAACAGCTTGGTCAGGAAATCCTTGGTCCAATTCTCGCCTTTGGTGACCCAAAGATGAAGGGCCCAGTAATCGGGCCGGTTGACCAGGGCCAGGTTCTTTCCACGCCAGCGCTTGGAGGTCAGGATATCCTCCCAGCTCTTGGGCAGGTCCTCTTTCTTGACCTTCTTGGTGTTGTAGCTCAGGCACCGGGTCAGATAGCGCTGTCCGACGAAATTGCCGCTGGGGCTTTTCATGAAATCGGGAACGTCTTTGTAGACGGGTAGGTCGGTCAGGTTGACCAGCGCGTTGAGCTTCTCGAACTGATAGGTGTTGCCGCCGAAGCCCATGATCGAATCGACGATGACCTTGCCGGATTTCAGCGCGATGAGGGGTTTGATCACGCGATCATAACGGTTGGCCCGGGCGTATTTGACGTCGATGCCGGGATAGCGTTCGTGAAACGGTCGGATGAAGTCGCGGAACTGCTTGGGGTCGTGGGTCGCGCCGATTCGGACCTCGCCTTCCTTCCGGGCGGCGTCCAACAGTGCCTTGGGCACGTTCAGCGCCGCGTCCAGCCCCTTCAGGACGCTGGCGTCAATCTTGAGCTTCTTGAGCATCTCCTGGGTCGACTTGGGGAGATCGGCGCCGGCGGCAGGCGCCGTCACCGCCCCCAGGGCCAGTCCGCCGGCCACCAGGGCCGCAAATCCGTATCTGACTGTGCTACGCGTCGTCATGAATGCCTCCTTTGTTTCGCCGCCGGCCCTGTCGACGCCGGCCGGTTCGCGTCATCATGCGTGTCCGTCTTGAGGTAGGCGACGGCAAGGGACCGACCGAAGGGATGGGAAACGCCTGGGGCTCCGGCCCCGCTGCCGCGGGCCGAGGCTCAAACGAAGGCTGCGGCACTTATGATCGCACACCATGCCCGGGCTCCCTGATCCGCCGGACGTCTCGTCTTCTTATTCCTTGCCCCGCCATGCCGGGGCACGAGTCCGGATGAATCTATTCGGAATCTCGTAAAAAAGATACCGATTCCGAAAAATGAAATAAGCGGTGGATTTTTCCGTCCGCTAAACCACAATCGCAACACCAGGGAGATGGAACCATGATCGAAACGAAGGGGATGGTCCATTTCACCATTCCGGTGACGGACCTCAAGCGGGCCAAGGCGTTCTATTGCGAACTTCTCGGCTTCGATTTCGTCCGCGAAAGCCCGCGCATGGTGTTCTGCCGTTCCGCAAACGACTACTTCGTGCTCACCGTGTCGAAGATGCCGATAGAGCCCAACGAGGCGGGCTCGGTCAGCATCCATCACGCGTTCTACGTCGAACCCGAGGAGTTCGACCGCGCCGTGCAATACCTCAAGGATCATGGGGTCAAGATCGCCAAGGAGGAGACCCGCGGGCCGGAGGCGGCCTTCGGCGGGCGGCACTGCTATTTCTACGACCCCGACGGCAACGTGCTGGAACTGCTCGACCCGGTCTGCGGCATCGCCGCATCCAAGGCCGGCTTCTACGCCAAAACCGACGCCTAGGACCTCAAACCGTCATACGCAGGTTCAGTCGGATGTCGCCTGCTGGATTTTGGCGCCGCGGCCGAATCCCATCATCCTGAGGCCGAGCGTTATGATCATCAGGGCGACGATCAGCAGTACGCCGATGACGCCGACGCCGCCCACCTCGCCTTCGTCCCACATGCGCCAGATCAGCACCGCCAGCACCCGGTTCTCGGCCCCGTCGTAGAGGATCAGCGGCACGCTGGCATGGCGCACCGCGTGCAGCATGGTCCAGATCCACAGGCCGACGATGGTCGGCAGCAAAAGCGGATAGAAGATCCGCCACATGGTGCGCCAGTGGGGGGCGCCGGAGACCTGGGCCGCCTCCTCCAGCTCCTTGTGGATCTGCAGGATGGCGGCGTTCATGGACCGCGTCCCGTAGGCCAGGAAGCCGATGGTGAAGGCGATGGTCATGGCGATAATGCCGCCGTGAATGGGAATGCCGGCCTGGATATCCATCTGCAGGAACAGCCACAGGAAGGCGAGCCCCATGACGATGCCGGGGATGGCGTGCGGCATGAAGGCCAGCTGATCCAGGAACTTGCGCCCCCAGAACTTCGACCGCACCACGATCAGCGACACCAGGAAGGACAGCACCACCGTCGCCGTCGAGGTCAGGATAACCATCACCGTCGTGTTCCACATCACCGTGCCGATCAGGTCGGTGTTGAAGACGTCGATGTAGTTATCGAGGGTCATCGCCGCGAAGGCCTCCATCGACGGCACCTGCAGGAACGGAATCAGGGAGACGTAGAGCAGCACCAGGAAGGGCAGCAAAATGGACGCCATCAGGAACACCACCACGGCGGCAACGCCAGCCCATTTCCAGCGCCCGAGATCGATCTCCTTGGGCCGGTAGCCCTTGCCGGTGATGATCGTGAACCGTTCCGAGCGCGCGATCACGCGAGAGTAGAGGTAGGTCGCGATGATGGCGATGAAGACGTAAATGATGGCAAGCGCGTTGGCCTGGCCGTAGACCGGCTCCTCGCCCACCGAATGCAAAATCGAGTAGATCTTGGTGGAAAACACGTAGACCCCGCTGGGCAGGCCGAGGATGCCAGGCACCTCGAACACCTCGAGCGCGGTCATGCCGTTATAGATCGTCACCGCCAGGAGGCCCGGCAGCATCAGCTTGAGGGTCACATGGCGCATGGTCGAGCGCGGATGGGCGCCCGACATATAGGCCGCCTCCTCCAAGGCCGGATCCATCGAGCGCAGCAGCGGCACCAGCATCAGGAACGCGGTCGGCACCAGCCTGAGCCCTTCCACGAACATCATTCCTTCGAGCGTGTAAATGTTGATCGGCTCCATGGGGATGCCCAGGATCTCGATCAGGAACTGGTTGAGGAAGCCGATCCGGGGCGAGCCCAAAAGGACCCAGGCCATCGCCTGCAGCAGGCCGGGCATGGCCAGCGTCATCGGCACGCCGGCATAGATCCAGATCTTGCCGGGAATGTTGGTGCGTTCGACCAGCCAGGCCAGCGCCGCCGCCAGGGTGATGCCCAGCGCCGTCGCCCCGGTCACGTAATAGAAGGTGTTGGTGAACACGGAATAGGTGCTGGGATCGGTCCAGACGTCGATGTAATTGTCCCAACCGAGTTCGTTCAGGGAGAAGTCGGCGGGCAGGCTGGCCTGGGAGAAGCTGCCCAGCACCAGCATGATCACCGGCGTGATCACGAACACGGCGACGATGACAAAGATCACCCAGTGCCAGAGAACGATCTGACCGATCCGCTTCACCGCGAAATCGCGGGCCGCACCTACCGCTTCCGTCGCCGTCATGATCGTCTCCCAAGTCCCGGTCGGACCGGCTCCCCAGGCCGTTTTCCGCGCGCGCCACCTGGTGTCTTGCCCGGCGAAAGCACACGCCCATGCTCGACTGGGCTTTGTCTTTTGAGAACCCTAGAACATCGGCTCGTTGACCACAACCGGCTCGCGAGCTGGCAGCAAAGATTCCGGGCCGATATGCGCCTTCCTGCGCGGCTCTGCTATTCTGCGCCGCGGCCCAATCGAGAGGGGGAAGATCATGGCGAGAGTGGAGCCCATTCCCAGGGACCAGATGACGGCGGAACAGATCCGCGTCAACGACATCATCACCGCCGCCCGCTACGGCGGCCAAGCCCGGGGGCCTTTCGCGGTGTGGCTGCGGACGCCGGAATTCGCCGAGCTGGCGGGCGAGCTGGGCCTTTACCTGCGCACCCGCACCACCCTGCCGCGGCGCCTGTTGGAACTCACCGTGCTGGTGACCGCACGCAACTGGAGGGCCCAGTACGAATGGTACGCCCATGCCGGCTTCGCGGACGCGGCCGGCCTGGACCCGGCGGTGGTGGAAGATCTGCGCCTCGGCAGGCGCCCCCGCTTTACCGCCGACGACGAGGCCGTGGTTTATGACGTTGCCAGGGAGATCGACTCGGGCAGGCGGCTCACGGACGCGACCTACCAGCGGGCGGTCGAGCTGCTCGGCGAGCAGACCGTCATCGATCTGCTCACCATCATCGGCTATTACACGATGATCGCCGTCCTTCTCGTCGGCCTCGAGGTCGACACGCCCGACGGCAGCACTCCCCTTCCCCCGACCGAACGCTGAGCCGCACCCCAATGCAGGAGCCCCGGCCATCGAGGGCTCGGGGCTCCATCCGGGGGTTTCCCGTCTTCCGCTCCTGGAGCGGATGATATCTCGAAGGTCCGGCCCGCCCCATTCAGCGGGGGAGCGGCACCTTCTCTCTAAAGGTCAAATCTTGCGGCGACTCCCACGGCCACGAGCGGCATGCGCCCGCGGGCGGAGGAGTCGTGGCCCCGCGACGCCGCGGGGCCGTGGAAATGGTCCGGCGGAGTCTCCATGCGCATCCTCCTGAGTGGTTGTGCATCCCACGAACCGAACCCGGTGCCGCCTCCCAGGGGGAAGCCATAGGCCCGGGCCGATCGGCCCGTGGACGAAGAATGCTAGCGCCGGGAAAGTGTCCGATCAAGGTAAGCTTCGCTCACGTCGCCGCGGCGCTTCGCGGGGCTCGGTTCGGGCCGGCTCAACTGTCGCCGCAGTTCTTCTTCTTGCCCTTGGTGCAGCCGCTGCCACCGCCACCGCCGCCACCGCCGGTGTCACCGGACAGCTTGACTTGAAGGGGCGCGGAGACGTCGGAACTTTGCCCGTCACTAGCCCAGGACCGCACGTAATAGCGATAGGTCGCGCCCGCCGTGACCGGAGTATCGTCGAAGCTGGTGCCGGCGATATTGGTTTCGAGGGTTGTCATCGCGTCCCAAGCGTTCTTGCCCTTGCCGGTCTTTTCCTGGCGCAGGACCTCGTAATAGTCCGCCCCCGTTGCTGCATTCCAGGTGAGGTTGACCGTATTGAGGCCGTCAAACACCGCGACCAAGCCATCGGGCACGGCGGGCGGCGCCGGCGGCGGCTCTTGGGTGGTGTCCGATGCCGGGCCGGCATAGGCGGAATTGCCCGCGCAATTGATGGCACGGACCTGATAATGATAGGTGGTCGATGCGGCAAGCCCGGTGTCATTGAAGTTCACAGTATTCCCCGTGTCGCCGCTCGCGCCCACCGTGGCGATCTTGGTCCAGCTGGTGCCGTCCGGCGAGCGTTCCACCTCAAAGGCGGTTTCGTCGGACGCATTGTCCGTCCAGGAGAGGCCGATCTCGGTCGAAGACGCCGCTGCTGCGGCAAGCAAGGTGGGCGCGGCCGGCGCGCTCACCACCGCGCAGCCCGCCCGCCAGGCGGCAACGTCGGCGGCCGAATCGTTCAGCGCCCGGGACGCCTCGGACGAATTGTTGGGGTCCACGGAATGCAGGATGCCGGTGGGCATGCCGTTGTAGAGAACAGCCGGATTGGCGATGTGGTAGATGCGCGTCGCCCCGGTGCAGGAATAGGACATGATGGTGCGGAAGCTGCCGCAGACCCGGTATCCGTAACCATAGGCGTACGCCGGATTGGTGCAGCCGGTCTCCTCGCGATTGTGACACAGGCCCTGGTTATGGCCGATCTCGTGGGGCAGCGTCAGCGGCAGGCAGGCGTAGCCGGAATAGGCGCTGGTGACCGAGAAGGCATAGCGGTCCTCGCCGGAGAACTGGGGATGGTTGAGATAGGCGATGCCGCAATAACCGGTTTCCGTGGTCAGCATGGCCACCAGGTCGGCCCCCAGTTCGTCGCGCAGCGGGTGAACCTCGTCGTAGTAGCCGTCGGTGGTGGAGCGCAGGCGCGAGAGCGTCGTGCTCATGTTGCCCGACTGCGCCTGCCCCAGTTCGACGGTACCGACCAGGTTCATCTGAATGTTCACCTGGCTGTTGGAATAGGACTGGTTGATCGCCGCCACGTGGTTGTTGATGGCGTTCACGGTGGCCGTGACGCCGCCGTAGCGCGCCGTGACCTCGGGCGTGAAAGCGACCAGCAGGTCCTGGATCACGGTGCCGCCCGCGGCCTGGGTGCCGCCCCCGGCGCCGGACTCGCCACCGGGTTCGTTCGCCTGCCCGAGGGGGGCGGCCGGCGGCGGGGTCTGGCTGGTGTCGATCTCGAACAGCTTGTAGAGCCCCTGGCCCGCATTCTCGATCACCCAGTAGCGCCGACCGTCGTCGATGAACCCGTTGATCAGGCCGTCACGCGTGGTGATCGCCACCATTCCGCCCTGGGCGCCCTCCACCTGTCCGAGCCAGGTGACGCCGCGGCCGTCGCCGCTGACCCGCTGCTGACGCCTGAGGGCGACGGTCCGTCCGCGGCCGGGCAGGTCGATGGCCCATCGCCGCGACTTGAAGCCACGGGTGCCGTGGCGCTGCAGTTTGCGCCCGGACCCGGCCTTGGCCTGGGGCGGAAGGTCCGTGTCCGCCAACGCGCCGACCGCGGTGAACGGCTCGCTCACGTCGTCGTCGTGAGAAACGTGGCTGGCCAATGCCGCCGTCGAAAGAACAATGAGAGCGGCACAGGCCGCAAGAAAGGATTTCGCATAACCCAACATGAAGAGAACCCCGTCAGAGAACCTCGATTGGCGCGGCGGCAACGACAGGGAATGCAGATATGCATTCAAGCTGCAGAAATACCGGCCTGTTGTTTCGAGCTTACACAGTTTCGGGACAGATTGTGTTAAGGAAACTGGTTAATTTTGGAAGACGGAACCGGTATT
>JAWWBR010000112.1:0-11208 GCA_033720855.1 Alphaproteobacteria bacterium | reverse complement strand
TCGCGCTTCAGCTTCAAGTACCTGATTCCCCACGTCATCCTGCGCGGGACCCCGATCCTCGACAGCTTCAGCGACACGGCGATCGACGACGATCAGCTGCGCGCCCTCGGCGAGCGGCTGGAAATGGTGTTGGACGACGAGTTCGCGGAACTTTCGGGCTCCGGCTACAGCCCCAACCGCATCACCATCGCCTTCGAAAACGGCGAGGAGATCAGCCATGCGGTCTACCACCCGAGCGGCTCGAAGGAGGCGCCCATGGGCGCCGCCCGAATCAAGGAGAAATACCTCTCCTGCGCGGGCCGGGTCCTCGACGCCGAGGCGGCGGCAGCGCTCTACGACATCCTCGGCGACTTCCGGAATCAAGGCGACCTCAAGGGCCTGTGGCCGATGATCGGCGGCAGCCAATGACACGGCCCCGGCGGGCGGCCATGGTCATCAACACCGTCCCGAAACCCTGGTATTTTAGGCCTTAAGGCCGGATGAAACACCGCACCATAAAACTGCGAGGCGAGGCACAGCCATGACCGAGGCATTGACCGGCGAGGACCGCGTCGCACTGTTTGCGCGCATGCTCCTGATGCGCCGGTTCGAGGAAATGATCATCCACGTGGCCCAAGACAACACCGATATCGGGCGCAATCATCTCTATATCGGCCACGAGGCGACCGGCGCGGCGGTGGCTCAAGTGCTGCAGCCGGGCGACCTCGCCCATACCACCCACCGCAATCACGGCCATCTGATTGCGCGAGGCGCCGATCCGGGCAAGGCCCTGGCCGAGATCATGGGCCGCGCCGGCGGCCTCAACCAGGGCCGCGGCGGCACCTGGCACCTGACCGACCGCGAGGCCGGCTTTCGCTCGACCTCGGCCATGGTCGGCGGCAGCATCGGGCTTTCCATCGGCTCCGGCTATGCGCTTAGGGAGCTCGGCACCGACAACGTCGCGGTCGCCTTCTTCGGTGACGGCGTGCTCGACGAGGGGATCAGTTACGAGGCCTTGAACTTCGCCTCCCAATACGACCTGCCGGTGCTGTTCGTCTGCGAGAACAACGAGCGCGAGGGGGCGCACGAGACCTCGCGGCTGGCCGCCAGCCGCCTGACCGACGTGCCTCGGGCGCTTGGCATCGAGGTCGCAACCGTCGACGGCCATGACGCCGACGCGGTGGCGGCGCGTACCGCCGAGCTGCTCGTCACCGTGCGCGGCGGCCGGCCGGTCTTCCTCGAATCCCAGCTCGAGCGCTGGCCCGGCTCGCACCAGGTCAAGCCCGAATTCGTGACCGGCGTCACCGACCTCTCCCATGCCTGGGACCCTGCCGCCATTTCCGGCGAGCATGCAGGCTGGATCCGCGACTTCGACCCGATCCTGCGCTTCGCCCGCACCCTGCTCGACGACGGGACCGCCTCCCGCGAGGAGATCGCCGCCATCGACGCGCGCACCATTGAGACCATGGCCGCGGCCCGCGCCTTCGCCGAGGCGAGCCCCTATCCCGATCCCGAGGCCGCCGCCCACGACGTGTTCGCCGAGAGGAGCGCCGCCGATGCCTAGGAAATCCTACGCCCAGGCCATGCTCGATGCGATCCTGGCCGCGTTCGAGAGCGATCCCACGACCCGCGTGATCGGCCCCAGCTTCGCCCAGGGGCGCGGCGCGCCGGAAACCCAGGAAGCCTTCTTCAAGACCTATGGCGCACGCATCATGCAGCCGCCCATCTCCGAAGGCGTGACGGCGGCGCTGGGTGCCGGGGCGGCGATGGCGGGGCTCAGGCCGTTCGTCAATTTCGGCACCTCGACCTTCGCCTTCGAGGCCTGGAACCAGATCGTCAACGAAGCCGCCAACGCGCACTTCATGTCCGGCGGTCAGGTGACGGTGCCGGTGATCTATCACATGTTCGCCGGCATCCGCGGCGGCGGCGGGGTCCAGCACAGCCAGAGCCCGCAATCGATGTACGCCAACTGTCCCGGGCTCAAGCTGGTGCTGCCGGCCTCGCCGGCCGACATCCAGGGACTGATCGCCACCGCCTTCCGGAGCCCCGATCCGACGGTCATCATCAACCACACCAAGCTGATGGGGCTGGAGGGCGACGTTCCCGAGGGCGATGTCGCCATCCCCTTCGGCCAGGCCGAGGTCAAGCGCGAGGGCGCCGACGTCACCCTCGTGGCGACCTCGCTGATGGTCCAGCGCGCGCTCGACGCCGCCGATCAACTGGCCGGCGACGGCGTCAAAGCCGAGGTGGTGGATCCGCGCACCATCGTGCCGCTGGACCGCGAGACGATCATCGCCTCGGCGGCGAAAACCGGGCGGCTGGTGGTGGTCGACGAGGCGGCCGCGACCTGCTCCATCGCCGCCGAGATCATCGCCTCGGTCGCCGAGGCCGGGGTCGCGCTGACGGCGCCGCCGGTGCGCGTGACCCGGCCCGATACCCCGGTCGGCTTCAGCCCCGCCCTGGAGCGGGCGGCCGAGCCCAATGTCGAGGGCATCGCGGGCGCAATCAGGCGGGTGATGGGCTAGCCGCCGGCGGCGCCGGCGTTTAAGGCACCGCCTCTTCCTCGGGGTGCTCGATATTGGTGATCTGGGGAAATTTCTTCATCCAGACGGCGACGATCAGAACCGCCGCCGCGCCGCCGATGAAGACCGAGCCCACCGCGCCGACCAGGGCGGCGACGACGCCGGATTCGAACTGGCCGAGCTGGGAGCCGACGGTGACCGACAGGTTGCTCACCGCCGCCACCCGGCCACGCATGGCGTCGGGGGTGCGGAGCTGGATGATGGTCTGGCGTAGGACCTGGCCCAGCATGTCTCCGGCGCCGACCGCCAGCATGCAGGCCATGGACAGGATCATGTTTTCGGAAAATCCGAAGATGATGGTGGCGACCCCGTAAACCGCGACGCCGCCGAACAGCCAGCGCCCCGCCCGTCGCCGGACCGGGAAGCGGGCCAGCACGATCCCCATCGCCAGCGCGCCGATGGCCGGCCCCGCCCGCAACAGGCCGAGCCCCACCGGCCCCACATCGAGGATATCCTTGGCGAAGATCGGCAGCAGCGCGGCGACGCCGCCGAAGAAGGTCGCCAGCAGGTCGAGGGACATCAGACCGAGGATGACCGGCTGCTTGAAGATGAACTGAAGCCCGGAGAACACCGTGTTCCAGGTCCGCCCGCGGGCCGCCGGATCGCCATATTCGGGCGGCTTGAGGGCGTAGCTCGCCAGCGCCGCGATGGCCAGCAGGCCGAGGCAGATGGCATAGTCCAAACTGACGCTGAAGATGATGATGGCGCCGCCCAAGGCCGGGCCCGCCAGGGCCGAGATTTTCTGGGCCGAGGTCGATATGGAAATCGCCTGGGCCACCAGCTCGCGCGGGACCATTGACGGCAGGATCGCCTGCTGCGCCGGGCTGTCGAAGGTCCGCGCGATGGCCAGGATCAGCAACAGGACATAGAACGCCCAGACCGGTGGCGCCGCCATGTTGGTGAGGACGATAAAGCCCACGGGGACCACCAGCTGGCTGGTCAGGCCGATGCGCAGGATCCAGCGCCGGTCGTAGCGGTCCGCCACCTGGCCGGCGAACAGGGTCAGCGCCAGCGGGGGAAGGAACTGGATCAGGCCGATCATGCCGAGCTGCAGGGCGCTGCCGGTGATCTCGTAGATCTGCCAGGAGACGATGACGCCGATCATCTGGCTCGCCGTGTTGGAGGTGAGCCGCATGGTGAACAGCAGGCGGAACGGCCCCTCTCGGAACAGATCGCGGACAGACTCTCCTGGCGCCGTGGCTTCGGTCATGGGTCGGCTATGGGTGGCCTCGGATAGAACAAAGGGCGTGAACGCAAAACGGGGGTCCCAGGTTTACCGCCAAATCGCCCCATGTCACGCGAAAAATCAGCCGGAGGCGCGGCAAAGCCCCGCGCCGAGCCGGTTATGCCGGGCCGTAGCGGGCGAAGGAGCGGCTCGGGCTCATGGCCCAGGCGCAGGCCAGCGTAATCAGGGCGAAGACGGCCGCGCCTGCGGCCAGCCAGGTGCCGGCGGCGGCGAGCGCCGCGGTACCGGCCCAGGAGATCGAGCCCAGCGCCTCGGCCAGGGTGGCCACCCGCGACGAGGTCTGGCGGCTGCGGAACCGGCTGCGCTTGGCCTGGGCCCGGAACCAGATCTGCACCATGACGCCGGACAGCGCCGAGGCCGCGATGCCCAAGCCCGCCACCAGGGCGAGACGCGGCGCGGCCAGGGCCAGAGCCGTCAGGAACGGCGCGAATACCAGGATGATGGCGGCCAGCACCGCCTCGACCTTGGCCGCGATGATGGCGCCGGCGGAAACCGGGGCCGAGGAGATCAGTTCGGGCGCATCCTCGCCGGACACCGCGAGCCAGGCCAGCCCGCCGGCCAGTTGTCCCGCCGCCATCACCAGGATCGGCACCAGGATGACGAGGGACCCCACGCTGCCGCGGAAATTGAGCCACAGCAGCAGCGCCGGCGGCACCAGATAGAGAATCTGCATCAAGGATTCCGACATCAGCCAGGGATCGCGCCTGAGCGCCATCCACTCCTTGCGGCGCAGCGCCTGCTTGCTGGTGAGCCGCTGAAAGCCGGCGCGGTGCCGTCCCGCCTTGGCGCCGCCCTCTCCGATGCCGGCGGCGGCGATGACGTTGGCGGCAAAGCGGGACGCCGAAAGACGGATGACCAGGGCAAGCGCGATGAGGCCGGCGGCACCGATCACGAGCAGAATGCCGAGCTCCCCCATGGCCGCCCGCGCCGGCCACCAGACGAGGCTCGATGTATCGGGCATCCAGGCCATCACCGGCCCGGCGCTGAGGAAGGAGAGCCGGGCGTAGCTGCCGATCGACAGGATCGCCGCAACCTGGATGCCGATCACGAAAGCGGCGCCGATTATGGCGGCAATGACCTGCGCGATGGCCCGCGTCAGTTTCGGACCGAGGGCGCGAAACAGGCTCATGGTCAGCAGAATCGCCGCCGCCGTCGCGATCACCCCCATGGCCAGGATGACACCATAGGCGGCGAGCCAGTGCGCGCCATCCAGGACCGCAAGCGCGTTGACGAAAGGGCCGCCGATGGCCAGCGTCAGGCCGCCCGTGGAGACCGCGATCGCCGTCATGCGCACGGCAAAGACGCGGGAGGCGGGCACCGGCGAGGACAGGATCAGGTCGAGATCGCCGCGCGCATAGAAGGCCCGGGTCACCTGATCCATCGACTGCGAGATCATCGTCGTCAGCGACAGCAGCAGGGCACCGCTGATCACCACCAGGGTTTCCCTGTCGGGCGCCAGCCCCTCGGCCGCCAGCGGGGCGACGATGGCGAAGGCGAGCAGATGCATCACGCCGAGAAAGATCAGGGCGGCGATCACCACCCCCCGCAGACGACGGGACCGGCCCGCCGTCAGCAACGAAACCCAATCGCGCCAGGACAGGCGCAACTCGTGGCGCGCCAACCAGGCGTGGCTCCCGGGTGCACTCATGCGGCGTCGCTCTCGCCGGCAACGAGGTCGAGGAAGATGTCTTCGAGGCTGGCGCCGCCGCCCTGGGCCCGGGCGCTGAGATCGGCGAGGGTCCCTTCGGCGATCAGGCGGCCTTCGTGGATGACGCCGATACGCTCGGCCATGCGCTCGGCAACCTCCAGGATATGTGTGGTCATCACCACCGCAACGCCATCGCCCAAGCGCTCGACCAGAACCTCCTTGACCTGACGGGCGGCGCCGGCATCCAGGCCGGTCAGCGGTTCGTCCAGGATCAGCAGCCTGGGCTCGTGGACCAGGGCGCCGGCCAGCGCCACCTTCTGCTTCATGCCGCGGGAAAATCCCTGACAGCGGTCATGCGCATTGGGCGCAAGGCCGAGCCATTCGATCAGGTCGCGCGCCCGGCGCTCGGCCAGGGAGGCATCGACGCCCCACAGCCCGGCCACGAATTCGAGGTATTCGTAAGGGGTCAGCTTGTCGTAGATCATCGGCTCGTCGGGCACCCAGGAGATCATGCGCTTGGCGGCTATGGGATCGGCCAGCGCGTCGACGCCGAAAACGGAAACCGACCCGGCGTCGGGATCGAGCAGCCCGGCGACGATCTTGAGCGTCGTCGTCTTGCCGGCACCATTGGGGCCGAGCAGGGCGTAGAACTCGCCGGCGCGGACGGCGAGGTCGAGCCCATCCACCGCAGGCTTGTCGAAATCCTTCCTGAGCGCCCTGATTTCAAGGGCAAACGGCTTTTCGTTCATGGCCTCTACCGTGGTCCCAAATCGCTCGCGGGCGGGCCGCGGGACACCGTGATCCCGCACCCCTTATCCTTGCTACAAAAAAATGGTTGCGGAAAGTTAAATCCGCCCGGGGCGGTGTGCCCATGCCGAGCAGCGTCGGCGGCACCCGCCTGCTAGACCGGGACCAGCGGGGCGCTCGGCTCGACGCCTTCGACGGTGATGCCGCGCTCGATCTCCTCGGCGATCTCAGGCACCAGGGGCCGGGCGCCGTCGGCGCTCATCCACAGGCGGAAGAGGTGACGCCGGCGCTCGGGCTCGGGCCAGTCCTCGAAGGCGGTGCGGGCGTGGAGCGTCACGTGGCTTTGGGCGTATTCGAAGTCGCCGGGCTCGAAGGCGATATCGATGGCGAGCTCGGGCGCGAGCTCCTGGAAGTAGGCGATGGCCTCGCGCTGCACATCGGTGAGGTCGGGCACCCCGGGCACACCCTGGGCGCGGAGGATGGTGTTGGACGCCCCACGCGCGGCGAAATAGCCGTCGCAGACGCTGAACACCGGCTGGCGGAACCACATCTCTGTCTGCCCTTCGGGAAGCTCGCCCCGGCGCGAGCGGTAGAAATAGAAGGCCAGCGCTTCGGCCAGCTCCGGCCGGCGCCTGAGCATCTCGTTATAGAGCGCGACGGAACTGCAGATCCTGTGAAGGCCGCCCGATTTCGCCGGTTGCACGCAGAACAGCGCGGTCACGTCGCAACCGTCGGCATGGAAGTTGAGTCCGTCGTTGGAGCGATAGCCGCGGCCGGTGCCATCGTCGATGACCGGGTTGATATTGGTGACGTGGCCCAGCAGGTGCCCCTGGGCGTTCTGGGAAAAGGGCCGTCCGATATGGGTCGACACCCCCCAGAAGGCGGCCGCCTGCTGATAGATGGTAAGCTCCTCGGTGGGCAGGCCGCGGATGATGGCGAAGCCGCGGCCGTCCATCAGTTCGGCGCGGATATCGGCAAGGGCGGGGGCGAGGACCGGCAACGGGAAGTCGGCCGGTCGGATATCCTTGATGTCGCGCCCCTCGTCCTCGATCCGCGACACCGCGGCCATGATGTCGTCGGCCTCGCGCCGATCCAAACGGTAGAGCCAGGGCGTGGCGCCAGCCATGTCTTCGGGATACCAGCAGCCCGATTCGACGATAGGGCGGCCGAGCACGGCCGGCTCGCGCGCCCTCGCGCTCGGCGTCCAGGGATTCTCAGTCATTGCCGTCCTCCGCGCCCCTACACCTAATCGACCGCCATATCGACCCGCGTGCCGCCTTCGCCTATGGGATCGCCATCGGTATAGATGCGCTTGGCCATGGCCTTGCCCTTGGGATAGCCCGCGATCTGCATCAGCCAGGCTTCCTCCTCGCCCACCACCTCGAAGCCGTAACGGGTGTTCTCGGGCTGCTTGATCCCCTCATAGGGGCCGAAAACCCCCATCTCCTTCTCGTCCGCGCCGCCGAAGAAGCGCACCTGCCCCTTGAGGACCACCCAGATGCCGTCCTGATTGGGGTGGTAGTGGTGGCCCGCCTTGTAGCCCGGCTCCAGCACCAGGATGGTGGAGCTGCAGGTATCGGTCTTGGCGAGGTAGCAGTTGATCCTGCCGGCAGGCGCCTCGACATCGGGCACCTGGAAGCGGAAGCGGTGAACGCCCTCCTCGGCCGCCTGGAAAAACGCCTCCTTCTTTTCCGCGCCCCGCAATTCGGTCTCTTGTGTCGCCATGTCGTTTCCTCCTGTCCTCGGGGCCACGCCGCGCTCGGGCGCGGCCGGTGTCCTCCCAGGTCTCCGGTAAGCCTATCGCAACGCTGCGGCCGGCGAAAGTGCCACCTACAGGCCGTAAAGGGCGCGGGGATTTGTGTCGGTGATCTTGTCCACCACCGCAGGCGGGATATCGTTGCGCTCGCGCAGGAGGGCGAAGGCGTCGATCTGGCTCTGCTGGTCGTTATGGCCGTAATCGGTGCCGAGCATCAGGTGATCCTCACCGGCATAGCGCAGGATGTAGGCGACGTCGTCGCTGATGGCGCAGGCGACGTAGATGCGGTTGGCGGCAAGGAGGTTCTCGGGCATCGCCCGCCCGGCGCGGCTGAGGCGCCACACCAGATCGTTGTGCAGATAGGGCAGCCATTGGGCGCTGAGCTCGACGAAGCCCCAGCGCAGGCCGGGGAACTTGGCCGGCACGCCCTTGGCCACCAGGGACTGGAAGGCGCCGATGCCGGGCTGCAGGAATTTCGAGAACGAGGTGTCCTCGAGGCAGAAATCGTGCTGGGTGATGGAATTGGTCCCCGAATGGATGCAGACGGCGAGGTCGAGCGCCTGGGCGGTCTCGTAGAGGGGGTAGAAATAGGGATCGGAGATGTGCCGGTCCCATTCGAGTCCCCGCATGAAGACGCCGCAGGCGCCATTGTCCTTGGCCCAGGCGAGCTCGTCGCCGATGCTTTCAGGCGTCAGGTGCGCCGGCATGACGACCCAGCGCAGGCGATCGGGCGCCTGTTTCCAGATCCCGGCGAGCCAGCGGTTATAGGCCCGGGTCAGGGCCAGCTCGGCAGCGGCGGTGCGCACGGCGGGGCGCAGGAACACGGTGGGATAGAGCACCTGGAGGTCGATGCCGAGCGCGTCCATATGGGCAAGCCGGGCACCGACGTCGCGCATTTCCCGCGACTCCGCCGAGGTATCGGGGCCGATATTGCGGTTCTTGGCATGGATGCGGTTGTCCATCAGCCAGTATTCGGTGGTCAGACGCCCGGCATCCACAACCTCCCGGCCCCAGCTCTGGGTCACCACCAGGGGCGTGTGGGCGCGGTCCTCCTCGGCGAGGTAGCCCCAGGTTTCCTCGGTCTCGATGACGTGGGCATCGGCGTCCACATATCCCATGGCACTCCCTCCCGGCCCGGCGGGCGCGGCCGTCTCAGGCCTCGATCTTCATCAGCTCGGCGATGTTGCGCCGGGTCAGGCGGTCGCGCTGCTCGGCGCTGAGATCGGTGCGCGACGCCGCCTCCTCGGCGCAACCGGGGAAGCCGCAATCCCAATGGGGATAGTCCGACGACATCATCAGCTTGTCCGTGCCGATCTCCTCAAAGGCTTCGGGCAGGCATTTTTCGTTGGATTCCACCGTCAGGTAGCAATTGCGCCGCACGTAGTCCGACGGCTTCATGGTCAGGTAAGGCGCGTAATCCTCGTTCAGGTAGCCGTGGCCCATGTCCATGCGGTCCATCCAGTAGAGCATCCAGGCGGCGTTGCATTCGAAGAACGCCACCTTGAGCTTGGGAAAGCGCTCGAACACCCCGCCGATCACGAAGGAGACCAGCGCGTCGGCGGCCATGGTCGGGCGCGCCAGCGCATGCATCTGCCAGAAGTTCTTGTGCCGGTTGGCGACCGGCCCGCGGGAATGGGGATGAACGAAGAGCGGGACGTCGAGGGCCTCGGCGGCGGCGTAGAAGCCGTCGAACGCCGGATCGTCGGCGCATCGGGTCATCGAATAGCCCGAGATATGGGCGGCGCGGATGCCGAGCTCGGTGACCGCGCGCCTGAGCTCTCCGGCCATGCCCTCGGGATACCCCGCCGGCATCACCGCCGTCGGGTAGAGCTTGTCCTCGTAGCCCTTGACGAACTTGGCAACCCAGTCGTTGAAGGCGCGGCAGAGCTCGAGGCCCAGGGGCCCCTCGTTCAGGAGCGGGATGCCCGAGCCGGTGCAGAACAGCACCTGCTTCTCGACCCCGCCGGCGGCGAGATCGGCGATGCGTTTTTCCTTGTCGTGGCCGCCCGGCTGCATGGCGGCGATGCGCCCGCCGTGCCGGTCGGGACTGTAGAGCTGGCGGTGGCTGCCGTATTTCTCGACCTCCTGGCCCCAGGGCTCCAAGTCGTGCTCGAATTCGACCTCGTGGTATTCCCCGTCGCGCACCTTCTTCGGCGAGAACTTGGCGAATTCGCCCGAGAGCTTGTAGACCTCGTCGAGGTAATAGCCCTCGCGCAGATGGGTGTCGGCATCGATCATATGCATCTCAAACGCTCCTTACCTTGAAAAAACCTCGAGGTTCAGTACACCTCGCGGCCGCCGTTGACGACGATCATCTGGCCGGAAATGAAGTGCGCGTCCTCGCTGAAGAGGAAGGCAACGACCCCGGTGAGGTCCGCAGGCACGCCCCGGCGCTGAAGCGAAGCCGCGGGCTCGTCATCGGCGTCGGCGACGCCGAGCGGCTGGTCCCGGTCGGATGTCGTCGAGCCGGGCGCCAAAGTGACGACGTTGATGTTATAAGCGCCGAGTTCGCGGGCGACGGCGCGGGTGATGTTGGCGATGGCCGCCTTGGACGAGGTGTAGTGGGGATTGGTGCTGTCCACCGTGCGGGCGATGCGCAGTGTGCTGCCGGAGCCGACATTGACGACGGTGCCGCCTCCGGCGTCGCGCATATAGGGGAAGACGGCGCGGATGCAGAGGAAGGTGCCGCGGGCGTTGACGGCATAGACCCGGTCCCAAAGCTCCATATCGACATCGAGCAGCGACTTCACCGCGAGGCCCCGCATGAGGCCGGCGTTATTGAGCAGCCCGTCGATGCGCCCGAACCGCTCATGGGCCTTGGCCGCCATCTCCCTGGTCTGGGCTTCGTCGGCGACGTCGACATTAAGGGTGAGCACCTCGGCCCCCTGGGCGGCGGCTTCGCAGCGCCGCGCGGTCTCCCGGCAATCTTCGATGTCGGCCAGCACCAGCTTGGCGCCCTCCTGGGCAAGGCGCTGGGCGTATTCGCGCCCGAGGCCGGCGGCGGCGCCGGTGACGAGGATGACCTTGCCGTCGAGCCTGCCCATCACGCCGCCCCGGTACCGAGGGGCGAGTCGAGCCCGTAGAGCCGCGCCGTCCCCTCCCACAGGATGCGCCCCTTGGCGGCATCGCTGAGGTCGGGGCGGTTGAGCACGAAGCGCGCCGAATCGGTCTTGCGGTGGGCGTGGGGGATGTCGCTGGCATAGACCCAGCAATCGGTGCCGTATTTGTCGACCATATAGGGCAGCAGCTC
>JAWWBR010000111.1:0-11249 GCA_033720855.1 Alphaproteobacteria bacterium | reverse complement strand
GGCACGACCCTCAGCCGGAGCGTCTCCTCAAGAGCTTAAGCCTGAGCGCATTGAGCCGGATGAAACCGGCGGCATCGCGCTGGTCATAGACGGTGTCGTGCTCGAAGGTGGCGTGGTCCTCGTCATACAGGCTTTTCTCGGATTTCCGCCCGGCCACCGTGGCCGACCCTTTGAACAGCTTGACCCGGACCGTGCCACTGACGTCCTTTTGGCTCTCGTCGATGGCGGCCTGGATCATTTCCCGCTCGGGCGAGAACCAAAACCCGTTATAGACGAGTTCCGCGTAGCGCGGCATCAACTCGTCCTTGAGATGCGCCGCCCCGCGATCCAGGGTCAGGCTCTCGATTCCCCGGCGCGCCGCCAGCAGCACCGTCCCGCCCGGGGTTTCGTAGACGCCCCGTGATTTCATTCCGACGAAGCGGTTCTCGACGATATCGGCGCGGCCCACCCCGTTGGCGCCGCCCAGCGCGTTGAGCCGCGTCAGCAGCGCCGCCGGCGACAGCGGCTCGCCGTCGATGGCGACGGGATCGCCGGCCTCGAAATCGATCTCCACATAGGTGGGCTCGTCGGGGGCCGCCTCGGGCGCGACCGAGCGGGTGAACATCTCTTCCTCCGGCTCCACCCAGGGATCCTCCAGCGCCTTGCCCTCATAGGAAATATGCAGGAGGTTGGCGTCGGTCGAATAGGGCGGTTCGCCGCGCTTGTCGGTGTCCACAGGAATCTGATGCCGTGCGGCGTATTCCAGCAGGGTGCTGCGCGACGTCAGGTCCCATTCCCGCCATGGCGCGATGACCTTGATGTCGGGCTTGAGGGCGTAGTAGCCGAGCTCGAAGCGCACCTGGTCGTTGCCCTTGCCCGTCGCCCCGTGGGACACGGCATCGGCGCCCGTCTCTTCGGCGATCTCGATCTGGCGCTTGGCGATCAGCGGCCGGGCGATGGAGGTCCCCAGCAGGTAGAGCCCCTCATAGAGGGCGTTGGCGCGAAACATGGGAAACACGTAATCGGCGACGAAGGTCTCGCGAAGGTCTTCGACGAAGATTTCCTTCACGCCCATGTCCTCCGCCTTGCGGCGCGCCGGCCCCAGTTCCTCGCCCTGGCCGAGATCCGCGGTGAACGTCACCACCTCGCAGCCATAGGTATCCTGAAGCCACCGCAAGATGACCGAAGTGTCCAGCCCGCCCGAATAGGCAAGCACGACTTTGTCGACTTTTTCGCTCAATGCTCTCGATCCGCAAGGTTTCCGGCGGCTCCGCGCCGCCGCGGCGGGAGAGTAGTCACAAACACCGCCCCCTGCAACCGGAACCGCCGAGCGCAGGCCCCGGCGGGCCGGAAACGGGCCCGCGGCGGCGATATTTTACGGCGAAGTCGATCTTTTTCATGACAAGGCGCAAATCTGGCGTTAACTTTCTTGTGGTAGTCGTGTTGGGATTGGGGCCGGTTTTTCGGCCTCCCGACCGCAAATGGGGGTGAACTACGATGCCATTTAGGGGAACCGTCGCCGCCGCGATCCTGATACCCTTCATCGGGAGCGGCGCAATCGCCGACCAGCCAGGGTCGCACCTCGCCACGACTTCCGCCGCAACGTCTCAGGTTGCCGCCACCGGTCACTTGTCGGCCAAGGAGAAAGAGGCCCTTGCCTTCCGCCATCTGCAGACGGAGCTCATGGTCGCGGCGCTGTCCTGCGGCCGCAAGGAATTCAGGGCCAAGTACAACACCTTCGTGATCCGGTACCGTCCGGCCCTGCGGCGCAACGGCAACACGCTTCGCGCCATCTTCAAGCGCAATTATGGCCGCCAGGGCAAGCGCCGGCTCGACGCCTACGTCACCCGGCTGGCCAACGAGGCCTCGGTCCGCTCCATGCAACAGAGCGGATTCTGCGAGGTGGCCAGACGCAAGTTCGATGCCGTGCTCGGTGCCAGCAGCACCGCCACCGCCGGCGGCCTTCTGCAGAGGGCCCAGAACCAATAGCTTTCCCGACGGAGCACCGCCACGGGGGCGGGCTCCGCATCGATTCCGGTCCCGGCACAGAAAAACCCGCGCCCAAGTAAGGCGCGGGTTTTTCCCTGCGAGGGTTTAGGGCCGCTGGATCAGAAGGTGATTTCCACGCGGCGGTTACGCGGTTCGCGCACGCCGTCGGCGGTCGCGACCAGGGGCTCGGACTCGCCCCGGCCAACCAGCGAGATGTTGTTGGCGCTCACGCCGAGCTTGACCATCGCCGCTTTCACCGCCTGGGCGCGGCGCAGCGACAGGCCCATGTTGTAGCGTGCCGGACCGGACCTGTCCGCATGGCCGGTGAGGTTCACCCGCACCAACCCGCGATTCTTGTAATGGGCGGCCGCGGCTTCCAGGACGCGCTGGGCATCCGGGCGGATATCCGACCTGTCCCAATCGAAGAAGACGATGAACGAGCGCGGCGCGGGCGGCGGCGGCGGCGGCGGCGCCGGCTTGGCGACCGGCGGCGGCGGCGGTGCCGGGGCCGGAGCCGGGCGAATCGGCGGGGCCACGGCGGGCCTCGGCCGCGGCGCCGGCTTGGGCGCCCCGAAACGATAGCGCAGGCCGATCAAGGCGCTGTGGCTGGTGTACTCGGCATCGAAGCTCACACCGGCATCACTCCGGAGGTCGGCGTCGTTAGCGTCGAAATAGCGGTAGTCGACGGTGAGATCCAGGCTGTCGTTCAAGGGAATGGCGACACCCAGAATGGCCTGCCAGGCGAAGACGGTGTCGTCATCGTCGGTCACGTCCGCGGCAGGCAACGGCGACACCCGTTCGGCTTGCACGACGGCGAGCCCGGCGCCCAGACCGACATAGGGAACGAACCTCGGGCTGACGTCGAAATCATACAGCAGGTTGAACATCAGGCTGCTGGCTTCCCCCCGCCCCGACAGATCGACGCCCGAGAAATCGTCGGTTTCGTTTTGCCGGTAGCCGAGTTCGCCCTCGAAGCGCAAGCCGTTGCCGAAGCCGTAGCCGACGGCCACCGCGCCGACGAAACCGGTGTCGAAATCGACCTCACCGCTGGCGCCCCCGCTGATATCGGAATCATCCACCCAGTTGGCCCCGAGACCGCCGAACACGTACAATCCCTTGTGCTTAGCCGGGCCCTCGGCGGACGCCCCCGTCACCAGCACAAGTGCCAAGGCGAGCCCCGCCAAGCAGGTAATAAAATGACGAAGTTTCATTTGATTTCCCCTCGCTGAAGCCCCCTGCACCGGCGTGGGCGGCCGGCACAAAGGGCGAATTTCGGCGCGAAACTAACACAAAACAATGGCTTGGTCATCATCTCCTTAAGAGATAGGCCTTTTTTACGAATTCGCCCCCTGCCGTTCGCGCCGCGGCTTGCGCATGCTCGCCGTTTTCAACTGCCCGCAAGCGGCCAGGATGTCGCGTCCGCGCGGCGTGCGCACCGGCGCCGACAGGCCGCCGTCGTTGACGATCGTCGCGAACCGCGCGATCGCGGCGTCGCTGGAGCATTCGTAGGGCGCGCCGGGCCAGGGGTTGAAGGGAATCAGGTTGGTCTTGGCGGGAATCCCCTTGAGAAGCCGGACCAGGGCGCGGGCATCGGCGGGGGAATCGTTGATCCCCTTCAGCATCACGTACTCGAAGGTGATGCGCCGGGCGTTATGGACCCCGGGGTAGGCGCGGCAGGCGGCGAGGAGCTCGGCCAGGGGGTATTTGCGGTTGATGGGCACTAGGATGTCGCGCAATTCATCGGTCACCGCATGCAGGGACACGGCCAGGTTGACCCCCAGTTCCTCGCCGCAGCGGGCCATCAGCGGCACCACCCCGGCGGTCGACAGGGTGATGCGCCGCTTCGAGATCGAAAGCCCCTCGGGATCCATGATGATCTTCAGCGCCTTGGCCACGTTGTCGAAATTGTAGAGCGGCTCGCCCATGCCCATCATGACGATATTGGTGATCAGCCGCCCTTCGGAGGGCAAGGCCCATTCGCCGATGGCATCGCGCGCCGCCATCACCTGGCCGACGATCTCGCCGGGCTCGAGGTTCCGCACCAGCCGCTGGGTGCCGGTGTGGCAGAACGCGCAGTTGAGGGTACAGCCGACCTGCGAGGAGACGCAGAGGGAGCCCCGTTCGTCGTTGGGGATGAACACGGTTTCGGCCAGCTCGCCGTCACCGAACCGAAACAGCCACTTGCGCGTCGTGTCGGCGGAAACCGTGTCCTCGGCGGCCACCGGGCGGGCGAGAGAAAACGACTCGCCGAGGCGGGCCCGAAACGCCTTCGCCAAGGTCGTCATGGCGGAGAAATCGGTGGCGCCCTGGCCATAGACCCAGTGCCAGAGTTGCCCGGCGCGGAACGGTTTTTCCCCGAGATCCGCCATTAGCCGCGCGAAATCGGCCCGATCGAAGCCGATCAGCGACCGACGCGGGTCGACCTGCGGGGGGCCGGGGAGGACCCCGATCCGGCCGGCCTCGGCTTCGCCCGTCGCCGCCACTCTACTTGACCCCGCAGGCCCGGTTGATGCGCTTGCGCGCACGGGTGAACCCCTTCAGGGAATAGGTGTCCGTGGTCGTGACGCCGCTCTTCGAGGTTCCCTGCAACACCAGGGTGTAGCCCTTGATCATGGCCGCGACGAGGACCTTGTCGGCGGCGGCGTCGCGCGACCAGGCGGCATCGCGCTCGGTGACCAGGTCAAAGCTTTGCTTGCCGATCCTGGCGGTCACCTTGGCGCCGCGCTTATAGGTGTAGCCGGCCTGGAAATTGACGACGTCGCGTTCGCGGTCCTTGGGGCGATGGGTCAGAAAGGCAACGACATCGCCCCGCTTCTTGTATTTGCCGCGCGAGCGCGTCGGCTTGCTGACGATATAGCAGACCCGCTGGCCGCCTTCGTTCAGCCGATAGGCGTACCAATCGCCGAATTGCCCGAGAAAGACCTGAGTCTGGGAGGTCTCCGCGCCCCGGGCCGGCACCGCCGCCAGGGCAAGGATGGCGAGGCCGGCTGTCGTTACCATTCGTCGTCCGAAATTGGGCATTGTTCAACGTTCCGTCTTTCGCCACGGCGCACCGCCGGCCGCAGCCATCATCTTCCCCCGCCTCTAGCGCCGCCGGCTTCGGATCACCGGCCCCCCCGCGACATGGGGCGCGAGCGCCACCGGCTCGCCGCCCGCCATGACCGGGCGGCCCGCGAAGCGGCCGAGATTGAGCATCCGGTCATACATGACGATGGCCCCGGCGGTGGCCACGTTTATACAGAATTTCGTCGGAATTTTGACCGTAAACTCGCAGCGGTCGAGAACCTCGCGCGACAGGCTGCCGCGCTCGGGCCCGAGGATATAGGCCGCCTGGCGCGGATGGCGGAAGCTCGGGAGGTCGCTCGCGCCCTCGACCAGTTCGACGCCGACCAGCTGGCAGCCGAGCGGCAGCTCGAGCCCGGCGACGGTCGCGAACTGGTAAAGCGGCACCTCGCCGGGCGCGTCGGAGGTATCGGCGAGGTTCGCCTCGCCCCGCGGGTACCGGGCGGCGACGGTGAACAGGAAACTCGCGCCGAAGGCATGGGCGGACCGGAACAGGTTGCCCGCGTTCATGGCCTTCGAGAGCCCTTCGACGCCTATGCCGAAAAAGCCGCGCATGGCCAAGGAATACCATCCGGGGGGCGATTCACAAAGGGCGGGCGCCGATGCTGGTGCGGTTTCGCCAACCGTCGTACATTGGCTGTCCATGAACGCGCGTCCCTCCATCCAGCCTGCATGCGTTTCCGTGCCCGGATCCCGTCGCCGCCGGATCGCCCGTGATGCCGGAGCCGGGCCATGAGCGAGAGAAACCTCGGGCCCGCCCGCAGCCTGTGGCAGGAGCTTCCCCCCAATCTCCGTGGCGCGCTCTGGATCCTGCTCGCCGCCGCGCTGCTGACCGGCATGGGGGCCTTGGTCAAGCACCTCGGCAAGGACATCCCGCCGATCCAGATGGTGTTCTTTCGCAGCCTCGTGGCGGTCGCCATGATCCTCCCCATCATGCTGCGCACGGGGGTGTCGGCGTTTCGCACCAAGCGTCCGGGCATGCACCTGTTCCGGACCATGATGGGCACGATGGGAATGGTGTGCGTGTTCTACGCCTTCGCCCATCTGCCGCTCGCCGAAACCGTCGCCATCGTGTTTTCCAGGCCGCTCTTCGCCGTCTGGCTGGCCATCATCTTCCTTGGCGAGACCGTGGGCTGGCGGCGCATCAGCGCCGCGGTGGCGGGATTCATCGGCGTCCTGGTGATGGTGCGCCCGGGCACCGCCGCCTTCGATCCCGCCTCCCTGTTCGCGCTCGCCGCCGCCATCACCGCCGGCTCCATTGCCGTCATCATCAAGAAGCTGTCGACCACCGAGGCGACGGCGACCATCGTCCTGTGGTTCTCGGTCGGCAGCGCCGTGGTCACCGCGATCCCGGCGATCGCGCTCTGGGTCCCGCCGACGCCGGGGCAATGGACGGTGCTGGTGATGATCGGGATCCTCGGCGGCACCGGCATGGTCGCCCTGACCAAGGGGTTTTCCACCGGCGACACCTCCTTCGTCACCCCGTTCGACTATTCGCGGCTGATCTATGCGACGGCGATTGGGTTCTTCATCTTCGCCGAAACGCCCGATGTCTGGTCGGTGCTGGGCGCCCTGATCATCGTCGGCAGCGGCTATTACATCGCCCGGCGCGAGCTGGCGGCGACGCGGGCGCGGCTCAGGCAGCGGCGCAGCGCCGGCGCAACGGACGGCTCCTGAGCGCTGTCTCTTGGCGCACCGGTGCGAGTGTTCTAATGTCCGGCCATGGTTGACCGATCCCGTAAGGCGCATGACGGCCCGCCCAGCCTCGCCGATATCGAGGCCATGGCGCGCGAGGCCCTGGCCTCGATCCCCGAGCGCCTCGCCGCCCACTTGAGCGACGTCGTGGTGCGGGTCGAGGACTTCCCCGATCGCGACACCATGATCGATATGGGGTTGAGCTCGCCCTATGATATTCTCGGTCTGTACAGGGGAGTCTCCCTCAATCTCAAGAGCGTCAACGACACGCCCAGCGATCTCGACATGATCTTTCTCTATCGCAGACCGCTGCTTGACTACTGGGTGGAAACCGGCGAACCCCTCTGGCGGATCATCCGCAACGTCGTGATACACGAATGCGGCCATCACTTCGGCTTCAGCGACGAAGACATGGCGCGCATCGAAAGGGAGGCTTGAGCGATGGCGAAAACGCCCGGGAAAACGGACGGGGAACCGCCAATCGGCGACGGCTTGCCCAGCGCCCTTAAGGCGGACGAGCTGTGCCGGATCTGCGACCCCGCAAGCCTCGGCTTCAAGACCACCGACGAGCTCAAGGAACCGCGCCGCATCATCGGCCAGGACCGGGCCGTGGAAGCGATCCGCTTCGGCGTCGGCATCGCCAAGGAAGGCTACAACATGTTCGCCCTCGGCCCCTCGGGGACCGGGAAATACAGCGTCATCCGCCAGTTCCTGGAGGGACGCGCGGAGAAACTGGCGACGCCGCCCGACACCTGCTACGTCAACAACTTCCCGGAACCCCATAGGCCCAATCTGATCCAGCTTCCGGCGGGGCGCGGCGCCCCCTTCCGCGAGGATATGGACCAGTTGGTCGAGCTGGTGCGCGTCGCCATTCCGCGCGCCTTCGAGGCGGAGGACTACCGCGCCAAGCGCAAGGAACTGGAGACCCGCTTCAAGCAGGCCCATGACGAAATTTTCGCCGACGTCCAGCGCGAGGCGGAAGAGAATTCCATCGCCCTGGTGCGCACGCCGGCCGGCGTCGTGCTGGCCCCGGTGCGCAACGGCCAGGTCATCCCCCCCGAAGCCTTCGAGCAGTTTCCCGACGACGCCAAGGAGCGCATCCAGACCACCATCGAGGGCCTGCAGGAGAAGCTCCGGGAGGCCCTGGCCGAGATGCCCAAACTGGAGCGTCAGATCCGCGAGGAGGTCCGGTCCCTCAACCAGGGCACGACGATGTTCGCCGTCGGCCATCTGATCGACGATCTCAAGAGCCGGTACCAGGACCAGCCCGAGGTCCTGGACTACCTCGACCAGGTCCGCGACGATATCGTCGAGCATGTGGAGGATTTCCTGCGCGGCGACGGCGAGGCCGCCCAAGGGCCGATGGCGCAGCTGGCGGAGAGGGCGGCGAGCGCCGGGCTCAACCGCTACAAGGTCAACCTGCTGGTGGACAACGGCAAGTCCAAGGGGGCGCCGGTCGTCTACGAGGACCTGCCCAACCTGCAGAGCCTGATCGGACGCATCGAGCATATCGCCCAGTTCGGCACGCTGATGACGGACTTTTCCTTGATCCAGCCGGGCGCCCTGCACCGCGCCAACGGCGGCTACCTGATCCTGGACGCGCGCAAGGTGCTGATGGCGCCCTTCGCCTGGGAACAGCTCAAACGGTCGCTGAAATCCCGCGAGGTCCGCATCGAGAGCCCGGAGAAGATCCTTTCCGTCGCCACCACCATCACCCTGGAGCCGGAGCCCATGCCGCTCGACGTCAAGGTCGTGCTGCTGGGCGACCGGCTGCTCTATTACCTGCTGACCCAGGCGGATCCCGAGTTTTCCGAGCTCTTCAAGGTCGAGGTCGATTTCGAGGAGTCGTGGGACCGGACGCCGGAGAACATGGCCCTGTTCAGCCGGTTCCTGGCGCAGGTGATCCGCCACCAGAAACTGCGTCCCTTCGACGCCGCCGCCGTCGCCCGCGTGATCGAGCATGCCGCCCGCATGGCCGGCGATTCGACCAAGATGACCACCCATATCCGCACCCTGGCGGACCTCCTGGAGGAGGCCGACTACTGGGCCGGCACCAACGGCAACGGTACCGTCGGCGCCGCCGACGTGGCGCGCGCCCTGGAGGCCAAGATCGAGCGCGCCGACCGCATCCGTGACGTCTCCTACGAGCAGATCGAAGACCGCACCATCCTGATCGAGACCCGGGGCGAGGCGGTGGGCCAGATCAACGGGCTGTCGGTGATGCAGCTCGGCAAGTTTCCCTTCGGGCGGCCGACACGCATCACCGCCCGGGTGCGGCTCGGCCGCGGCCAGGTGGTGGACATCGAACGCGAGGTGGAGCTGGGCGGGCCGATCCATTCCAAGGGCGTGCTGATCCTGTCGGGATTCCTCGGCGCGCGGTTCTGCACCGAGCTTCCCCTGTCGCTGGCGGCCAGCCTCGTGTTCGAGCAGTCCTATTCGGGGGTCGAGGGGGATTCGGCCTCCTCCACCGAGCTTTATGCGCTCTTGAGCGCCCTCGCCGAGGTTCCCATCAAGCAATCCCTGGCGGTGACCGGTTCGGTCAACCAATACGGCCAGGTCCAGGCGATCGGCGGCGCCAACGAAAAGATCGAGGGCTTCTACGACATCTGCAAGATCCAGGGGCTGACGGGCGAGCAGGGCGTTCTCATCCCCCGCGCCAACGTCAAGCACCTGATGCTGCGCAAGGACGTGATCGAGGCGGTGGGCGCCGGCCAGTTCCACATCTACCCGGTCGACACCATCGACCAGGGCATCGCCCTGTTGACCGGGCGCGAGGCCGGGGTGCGCGGGGCCGACGGCCAATTCCCGGCCGAGTCCATAAACGGGCTGGTGGAAGCGCGGCTCCAGGCCTTCGCCGAAGCCGCCCGGCGCTTCGCCCGCCGGTCGCCCGATGACGGCGGCGACGGTGAACCGGGACAGACCTAGGGACACGGGCACCGCCGCCCGGTAGGATCGCGTCCATGGCCCTCGATATGATCCTGCCCTGGTTCGTGCTCGCCAGCTATTGCGCGATCGTCCTCAAGATGACCCCGGTCTCGGTGTCGCCGGCGCAGTTCTTCACCGGCCGCGCGGCGTCGGGCAGCGAACCCGGCCTCTGGCTGCTCGTCGCCTCGGCGGCGATCACCTGGATCTTCGCCAAGTCCATCGCCAACGCCGCCAACCTGGCCGGCGCCTTCGGCGTCATCGGCGGCATCGGCTACGCCATCTATTATCTGAGCTTCGTCGTCGCCGGCATCGCCATCTACCTGATCCGGGTCAGGGGCGGCCATGGCTCCCTGGCGGGATTCCTGACCAGCAAATACGGCACCCTCTGCGCCCGGCTGTTCCTCATCGCCATCGCCATCCGCCTGTTCAACGAGGTCTGGTCCAACACCAAGGTCGCCTCGCTCTATTTCGGCGCCGAGGGCAGCGTCGAATACTGGATCGGCGTCGCCTTCATCACCGCCTTCACCGTCTATTACTCGTGGCGCGGGGGCTTGCGCTCCTCGCTCCTGACCGACGGCGCCCAGATGATCCTGGCGGCGGTGTTGCTGGCCTGCGTCCTGTTCGTGGTGTGGCCGGGGCTGGCTTCCCGCGGCCTCCCCGAGATCCCCGCGAGCGCGCATGCGGCCGGCCTCACCTTCTGCGGGCTGGCCCTGGTCCAGGTGCTGAGCTACCCGTTCCACGATCCGGTGCTGACCGACCGCGGCTTCATCACCCGGCCCGGGGTCATGATCAAGGGCTTCGTCCTCGCCGGGCTGATGGCGGGCGGCTTCATCCTGCTGTTCTCCACGGTCGGCCTCTACGGCCGGGCGATCGGGCTCAGCGGCGACATGACCGTGGGCGTCCCCGCCGCCTTCGGCCTGCCGATGCTGCTGGTCTTCAACGCCATCATGCTGACCAGCGCCGGATCGACGCTGGACTCCACCTTCACCTCGGCGGCCAAGCTGTCGGGGCGCGACTGGCCGGGGCGGGCCGGCCCGGCGACGGCGGCCGAGACCCGCTTCGGCCGCTGGGTGATGGTGGCGATCGCCATCTCCGGCAACCTGCCGCTCCTCGGCATCTATTTCGGCGACGCGCTGGGGCCGGCGATCATCGCCGCCACCACCATCTCCGGCACCATGGTGATGGGCCTGGCGCCGATCTTCCTGCTCGCCTTCGTGCCCCACGCCGGGCGCGAGAGCTTCCACCTGGCGTTCTGGCCGGGCCTGGCGCTGGGCGTCCTCGTCACCCTGGAAAACGCGCTCGGCCTCGAGATCTTTCCCGCCTGGATCGACATCGGCAGCGGCACATACGCCGACGACCTCGGCGTCAACCTGTGGGGGCTCGGGCTGTGCACCGCGGGCTACCTCTCGGGCGCCGTGATCGGCCGCGCCCGGGCCCGCGGATAGCGGTTGCCGTCCGCGCGCCAGGGCCGGGGGCTTTGGCAGGCCATGTGTAAAAAAACCGCCCGCGGCGCCGTGATTGAGAAATAAGTTATTGATAACAAAAGAGTAATACAGGATTCTCACACTGTGAGAATCTTACCGGATTCTCATAATGTG
>JAWWBR010000110.1:0-11263 GCA_033720855.1 Alphaproteobacteria bacterium | reverse complement strand
TCCACAACCCGTCCAGGGTCGTCGTCGCCCCGTGGAAGGGAAACGGGTCGAGGGCGATGTCGACGCGCCGGTAGGCGGCGAAATACGCGGCCAGCGGCGAGCGACCTTCGAGTATGAGCCGTTCTTCGCCGATGCCGTGCGCGGCGAAGCGCGCCAGGGTCTCGCCTCGCACCGCCGGCGCGCCCAGCTGTCCCGCCTTCAAAAACAGCCGCGCTCCCGGCACCGCCTCGAGCACCCGCGCCCACAAGGCGATGACGGCATCGGTCAGCTTGGTCAGGTTGTTGAAGCAGCCGAAGGTGACGGCACCGTTCGCCAAAGCCGGCAGCGGACCCGGCTCCGGCGTCGTGCCGGGGACCGACAGGCAGAACCAGCTCTCGGCCAGCGGCCACACCTCTTCGGTGAAGTGCTCCGCCTCGCCCTCGGCCACCATGCCCGGGGCGGCGATGATGTAATCCATGCCCGGCACCCCGCTGGTCGCGAACAGCCCCAGCCAGGTCGCCTGCACCGGCGCCGGCTTGTAGGCGAACATCGGCAGCCGGTTGAGGCCGGTGTGACCCGAGAGATCGACCAGAATGTCTATGGCGTCGTCGTGGATCAAGCGGGCGAGCGCGGCGTCATCCAACCCCACCACCGGGCGCCACAGGGCGAAATGGCGTTTCAGGCGCGCGGTGTGGTCGTCCTCCTTGATCACGGCGCTGTAAGCGGCAAGCTCCATCTGCGAGGGATCGACGTGGCCTAGGAAGGCGGCCAGGTAGCGCCCGACGACGTGGTTGCAGAAGTCACCGGAGACGAAACCGACGCGCAGCCGCTTGGCCGCGTCCCGGCGCCCTTTCCAGGCGGTGAAGGGCCGGACCCCGGCCGTGACCATGGCGCCGAACCGGTCGGCCTCTTCGCGGAGCTGGGCCGAGGTGGTGTCGGGCATCATTCTGAGGAGGTAGATCAGGTTGCTCTGGACCTCGGCGTTGTCGGGCTGGAGCGCCAGCGCCTCGCGGTAACTCGCCATTGCTTCGTCGTGGCGTCCGAGGTCCCTGAGCACATTGCCGAGATTGTTGCGGGCGTCGCCGTAATCGGGATTCAGCTCCAATGCCCGCCGGCAGCTCGCTAGGGCCTCGTCGTACCGTTTGAGCACCTCCAACGCCGCACCGAGGTTGTTATGGGCATGGGCATGGTTGGGGTCGAGGTCGAGGGCCCGGAGGTAGTTGTCGACGGCGTCTTCGGGACGGCCGAGCTTCGCCAGGACGTTGCCCAGGTTGTTGTGGGCTTCGACGTAATCGGGCCTGAGCGCCAGCGCCGCGCGGTACATGTCGGCGGCTTGGCCCAGCCGGCCCAGGCCGAGCAGCACATTGCCGAGATTGTTGCGAACCTCTGGCGAGCGGGGATCCAGGGCCACGGCCCGTTGCAGGCTGGCGAGCGCCTCCTCCAACCGGCCCAGCGCCCGTAAGGCGTTGCCGAGGTTGTTATGCGCGGGGAGATGTTTGGGCTCGAGCTCGATCGCCCGCCGGTAACTGGCCACCGCTTCGCTTTGCCGTCCCAGGCTCCGGAAGGCGTTGCCCAAATCATAATGGGCGGCGGCGAAGTCCGGCCTCGAGCCAAGCGCCTTGGCGAAATGGGCAAGGGCCGCCTCGTGGTCGCCGGCCTGGCAGGAGATCACCCCCATCAGGTGCAGGGTTTCCGCCTGCTCGGGGCTTCCCTCCAGGGCCTTGCGGCAGAGCGCTTCGGCCTCCGTCAGGCGGCCCTCTCGCAGGGCCCGAGCGGCGCCGGCCAGCAGCGGTTGAGCGGCGGCCGGAATCGCCCCTGGGGCGGCCCGTGTCCCGGTCCTCTGTTGCCCGGTGGGAGGGCGGCGCTGGGCCGGGTTCACGCTTATCGCCCTCTTTTGGGGCCGCCCGAAACGCGCCCGGCGCAACCGGTGGACGGGGTGGGGTCTGGTTTTTCGCGCTTGGGGGGCATCGCAAAGGGTGTCGTCAAAAGGGCCGTCCGGCATAGATCCGCACGCGGTGGCGCGGCGGCCCTGCCATCATAATCCAATTTGCGCCGCATCACGGCCCTTGTCTCCCCCGCCGCCCGTGCCGCCCCTGCCGATGGCGGCGTTGGGGCCGCCCGACACAACCGGCACCGCCTCACTTCTTGATCAGCCAGCGGATGACGAACACGAGCAGCACGGCCGCGCCGATGGCGGCATAGGTCATGGTGTCGGGGTTGGCGGCGGCGAAGGCTTCCGTTTTCTTCCAGGCCGCGGCGATGCCGAGATATTCCATGGCGATGCCCTCTTCCCCGTAAGCCTAGCGCCGGCCTGCGACCGGTGTCCACGCCGGCGACCACAGGTCTTGGCGCGTCCGGAGGCTAGGCGCGGGCCGCCGTGCTGCCGGGCATGTCTCCGGCCACGCGGTCCTCGGGCATCGTCACCGTCACGGTGGTGCCGACGCCGAGCCGGCTCTTCAGCTCGAGGCTGCCGCCATGCAGTTCGACCAGGGACTTGGTGAGCGGCAGGCCGAGGCCGGTGCCTTCGTATTTGCGGTGCAGCTGGCCGTCGACCTGCTGGAACGGCGCCAGTGCCTTGGGGATGTCGTCCAGGGCGATGCCGATGCCGGTATCGCTGATCTGGAAGACATGGCCGCTGCCCGCCTCGCACGACACCGCCAGGGTCACGGTGCCGCCGGGGTCGGTGAACTTGATGGCGTTGGACAAAAGGTTCACGAGGATCTGCTTGAGCTTGCGCATGTCGGCCAGCAACGGGGCAAGGTCGTCGGGCACATCGAGCTCGAGCTTGACGCCGCCCTTTTGCGCCCGGCCCCGGCTCATGGTGAGGACCGAATTGATGACCTCGTGGACGTCGACCTGCTGCTCGTCGAGCGCGTCGGCCCCGGATTCGATCTTGGACAGGTCCAGAATGTCGTTGATGAGGTCGAGCAGGTGCTGGCCCGAGTCCCTGATATCGCCGGCATAGTCGCGGTAGGTCTGGTCGCAGGACGCGGGCTGGGCGTCCCGGATCAGCTCGGCGAAACCGATGATGGCGTTGAGCGGCGTGCGCAGCTCATGGCTCATATTGGCGAGGAATTCGGACTTCGTGCGATTGGCGAACTCGGCCCTCTCGTGGGCGACGACGAGCTCGCGGTTCTTCGATTCGAGCCGCGCCTTGTAGGCGTTCATCTCGGTGAAATCGAGAACGTTGGCGTAGGTGAGTCGCAGGGCGCCGTCGTCATCGTAGAGCTGGTTGCTGCTGATCAGGCAGGGCAGCAGTTTGGCCGGCTTGACCTCGAGGATCACCTCCTCGGAATGGGTTCCCCGCGCCAGGTAGTCGGAAAGGGACAGCGGTTCGGGCTGGCCCTGGATCCTCACCCGCGGGAACGGGGAGGCCTGCGCTTCGGCGACGTCCTCGGCGCCGCACAGCTTGAGGCCGGCCGTATTGGCGTAGATCAGCCCGCCGTTACTGCCGTAGGCGAAGACGGCGGCGATCGAGTGGTCGATCATCGCCGCCTTGGCAATGAGTTCGCTTCGTGCCGCGGTGGCGTCCGCCCCATTGCCGACGGCGGCCGGAGAAGTCGTCGCGCCGGCCCCGGCGAGGGCTTTTTCACCGCTAACGGCTGCGTCATTCCGCCTGGTTTGGGCCACGGGCTTCACTTGGGCCGGTCCAGATGCGCCGAGTCCATTTTGGCGTCGTTCAGGTCGACGTCATGGAGGTTGGCGCCGTGAAGGTTGGCATGTTCGAGGTTGGCGCTGAACAGGGTGGCGCCGGCGAGGTCGGTGCCATTGAGCCTGGCATAGGAGAGACTGGTGGGCCAGCTCCGCTGGCGCGAGGCATCCTTGGGGTCGAAGATGATGGCGGGGCCGAGATTGACGCTTCGCATGGTCGCGTCGCTGATATCGGCGCGGATCAGGTTGGCGCCCGACAGGTCGGCGGAGTTGAGGTTCGACCTCTTCAAGTCGGCTCCGGAGAGATTGGCCAGCACCAGCCGGCAATGGGAGAGATCGGCCCCGGTCAGCTCGGCCTTCGAGAAATTGGCGGCGCTGAGGTCGGTGCCCGAGAGATCGACATAGCTGAGATCCGCACCGGAGAGGTTCGCGCAGGCGCCGGCGGTGCCGTCGCTTTCGACCCACTGGCGGTGGCCATCCAGGATCTCCCGGATCGTCTGCGGCAGGCTGTCGCGATTTCGTTGAACAACGGCGTTCCTCATATTGGCGCCGTCGAGGTCGACATCGTCCAGGGAGACGCCGGTCAGGTTGGCGTTCTCGAGGTTGGCCTCCGCCATCGTGACGCCCGACAGGTTGGCGCCGCGAAGGTCGACTCCCCAGAGGTTGGCGCCCGACAGGTCGGCGCCGGTCAGGTCCACCTGGCTCAGGTTCGACTGGCTCAAATTGGCGCCGGTCAGGTCGCAATTGCGCAGGATGGCGCCGGTCAGGTCGCTCTGGGTGATCATCGAGTTGGCGAGGCGGGCGCCGGACAGGTCGGCGCATTTGAGCTCCGCCTGGTCGAGCTCGAGGCCGGAATAGTCGACATGGCTGACCACGGCATCGTCGCTCGTTTCGCTGACCATCAGGGTGCCGTCCCTGAGATCGACATTGGAGAGCTTGGCGCGGAACAGGTTGGCCCCGCGCAGCATCACGCCGCGCATGTCGGCGCCGTCGAAGTCGGCGGCTGAGAGGTCGGATCTTTGCAGATTGGCGCCGAACAGGTCGGCCTCTTCGAACTTGGCGGCGGTCAAGACGCAATCGCTCAGATCGGCGCCGGTGAGCGTCGCCTTGCTGAGACGGACGCCCGGCAGCTCGAGGCCGGAGAGGTCCTGCATGGCAAGATTGGCCCGGGCGCCGGCGCGGCGGTCCAGCCATCCGCGATGGTCGTCCAAAATCTTCGATAGTTCGGCGCGGTCCATGTTGGCCTTCTGCGGTCCCCAGTCTGCAGCATCTCGGTTTCGTGCCTACGGGAAAAGGGTAAATAAAAGCCTAAAAAACGGGGACGGACCGGCTAAAGCATTAAGACATTATAAATAGGGGCGCTGCCCCACCGCCCGGCGCGGGACGAAAAACCCCGGGCCGGGGGTCGCGTGTGCTGCCGCCCTCGGGAGGGCGTTATCGGCCCTCGCCGCGGCCATTGTCGGCGCGCCGGCGCTCGAGCGCCTGTTCGGCGAAGCGAGAGCGGTTGTTCACCGGCGTCGCTCTGCATATCATCATCGAAAGGGGTCCCGTCGGCGGCCCTGTTCCAACCAAACGTGAGGGACGCGCCCATGATGATCGATGCCGATACCCATCTGCGCGAGGACATGCAGCTCGACGCGGTGTATCCGCTGGACGGCGAATTCGCCGACCTCAGGCCACGGCGGATCGGCGAGGGCGGCTATCATCAGGCTCTTTTCGAACACGACCTCAGCCCTTGGCCGGCACGGGCCGAACGCAGCCATTCCCACAAGAGCCTCTACGACCCCGAGCGGTGGGAAGGGCGCATCGCCCGGATGCAGGCGCAATCCATGGACATGGAGGCGCGCGTCGCCGCCTTCGCGGAGGCCGGAATCGAGAAGCAGGTGCTGTTCGGAACCAACATGGACGTGCCGGTGCTCAACCGCGGCACGCTCGGCGCGACCCTCTGCCGGCTCTACAACGACTGGGCCGCGAACCTGGTCACGGGACGCGAGACCGCGCTTTATCCGGTGGCCCTGCTGCCCATGGGCGCGCCCGAGGCGATGGCGGGGGAGCTCACCCGCGCGATCACGGAGCTGGGCTTCAAGGCGGCGCTCCTCGGCGCCTATTCACTGGACCATACCCTCGACGAAGAGGTGTTCGAGCCCACCTATGCCAAGGCCGAGGAACTCGGCGTGCCGCTCTTCGTCCATCCCAATTCGCGCGGCGAGATGACCAACCGGTTCAAGAATTTCTACATCATGCACACCATCGCCCGGCCGACCAACTGCACGGCGGCGCTGGTGGCGCTGGTGATCGGCGGCGTCTTCGAGCGTCACCCCGAACTCAAGGTCGCTTTCTTCGAGTGCAACGCCGAATGGATGCTCTATTGGATGCATCGCATGGATGCGACCTACGACTATTTGAAGGACGATTATGCGCCCTATCTCGCCCTCAAGCCGTCGGACTATGTCCGGCGCAATTGCCTGCTGACCTGCGAATCCCACGAGCCGTGCCTGCCCCAGGCGATCGAGGAGATCGGCGCAGAGAACCTCCTGATGGCGTCGGACTACCCCCATTGGGATGCCGGCTTCCCGCTGGTGGCGCGGGAATTCGCCGGGCGTTCCGACCTGAGCGATCGCCAGAAGGCCCTGATCACCGGCGAGAACATCGCCCGGCTGATGAAGCTCTAGGCGGGGCCGGTGCCGGGCAAGGAAAAACCCCCGGGCCGGGGCCCGGGGGTTGGCCTGTCGGGCGCCTGCCCGGACGCTACATGCAGGCGATCTTGCTCGGCTTGCGGCCCTTATAGGTCACCGTGCAGTTCATGCCCTTCTTGAGGGCCGATGCCTCGGCGGGCTTGCCGCCGACGGTGATCTTGGTCTTCTTGCCCCTGATCCGGAGCCGGGCCTTGACCTTCTCGCCCTTGGTGGAGGTGCCGGCGAAGCGCAGCCGCTTGCCCTTGGAGCGCACCCGGGTGAGCTTGCCGGTCGCGGTGATCACCGGCAGCACCACCCGCTCCACCTTGCCCGGCGGCAACGAGGCCTTCTGCAGCGCGGCGATGGTCTCCGGCGTGTTGGCGTAGATCTCCTTGAGCAGCGCCGTCATTTCATCGCCGTAGATGGGGTTGTAGCCCATCCTGCTCTTCTTCATGTCGGCGATCAGCTGGGGATCCTTGCTCATCTCCTTGAATGCCGCGGCCACGGCGTTGAAGCGCGCCTTGGGCACCTTCGGGCCCATGAAATAGGGATAGCCGAACTCGTTCATGGCGAACTTCATGTAGAGGATCTTGCGCGTCTGCTCGTCCTTGGCGAAATCCAGCGCGAAGGGCACGTCCTTCAGCCTCGGATCGGGGTTCTTCCTGGGCCCCATCTGATAGAGCAGCTTGATCTCGCCGTTCTTGAGCCGCCTGGAGTTGGCGCCGCTCAGGAGCGCCGCCCAGGAATGGGTGGCCCGGCCCATGACCTCGCCGCGGTCGGCGGCGAGATTGATCTCGGTGCCGCCGGGATATCCGACGATCACCCGGTACTTCATGCCGAGCAGGTTGCGCATCATGTAGGCGGTGGTCACCGAATCGGAAATGGCGCCGGTGCCGCCGGCGATGAACTCCTTCTTGAAGAGATCATCGGCGCTGGTGATGCCGGACCGGGTCCAGGCGATGGCCAGGCTGGTTTCGCGGTTGAGCGAGCCCAGCCATTGCGCGCTCAAGGGCGAGGGTTTCATCTTCAGTTTCGACGTCTTGCCCGTGACGATCGGGTCGACTGGCACGCTGCGCAGCGGCGCGCCGATGATGGTGCCGTCCTGCTTGGCCACGTTGTAGACGTAGTTGGCCATGACCAGCGAACCGCCGCCGGTCATGTTCTTGGCGATGATGCGCGGCTTGCCGGGGATGTATTTTCCAAGGTAGCGCGCCGTGAGCCTGGCATAGCGGTCATAGCCGCCGCCCGGCGACAGGCCGATCATCATGGTCATGCGCTTGCCCTTGTAGAAATCCATGATGGCGTCGGCGGAAGCCGGCGCCGCCTGGACCGAAAGCGCGAGCCCGGCCGCCGCCGCGCTCACCAGCAGTGTCTTGTTGCCCATGTTTTCCTCCCGATTGGACTCACCGGCCCGTGGCCCGGGCCGGGATAGGGGAATGATACGCCATCTGGGGCACAGGAAAAGGCCCATGCGGAAAATTCCGCATGGGCCGAATGTTGCCAACGAGGTCTTTGATGCGGGCCGGGGGCTAGCGTCCCTCGCCGCGGCCGCCGTCGGCGCGCCGGCGCTCGAGCGCCTCCTCGGGCTCGATCCAGGCGTCGATGATGTAGCGGCCGCCCGCCGCCACCACCTTGCGCCCGCGCTCCAGCGCCGCGGTAAGGTCCTTGGCGGATTTCACCGGGCCCTCGGCCTCGAACCCCTGGGCCCGGGCGAACAGGCAGACGTCGGGCGCGGGATCGTCGATGCGGAGCCCGATCCAGCGGTTCTCCGGCGCCCTGCCGCGGACCTCGGCGACGTGGTGCTGGTGCGCCTCGTCGTTGAAGTAGGAGCGGTTGTTCATGACCACGGCCAGGAGCGGGATGCGCATGCGCGAGGCGGTCCACAGCGCATTCACGCCCATGGAATAGTCGCCGTCGCCGAGCATGGTCACCGGGATACGCCCGAGGTCCCGATAGGCGAGCGCCGAGCCCACCGACTGGCCGGGGCCGGCGCCGACGCCGCCGCCCATGTCGTTGCCGGCGAAGTCCAGCGGGCCCTTCCAGCGCGCCGCCTCGCCGGGGAAGCCGGTGGAGACGTGGCACAGGGAGGCCTTGGGATCGTTGTTGACGAAATCGGCCATGGTCAGGTGGAAGTCCTGGGGCAGCATCGGCCCGGTCTGGCGCGCCTTGGCCTTGGCCGCGGCCGAGCGCGTCCAGTGGCGCATGCGCTTGACCGCGGGCTTGAGCCGCGGCTTGCCGGTGGGCTTGCCCTTGACGCCGAGCTCGTCGAGCATCTGGGCGATGAAGGCGTCGGGGTCCGCCAGCACGTTGATGTCGGCGGCGGGCAGGATGTGGTAGTCCATGTTCCAGCCGTTGTGCAGGTACTGGTCGAGGGAGACGTTGACGATCTCGGCGTCGATCGGGTCCTGGGTCTGGGACTTGCCGGTGGAAAGCCGGAGCAGGCCGCCGAAATCGGCCCAGCCGAGGTTGAGGATCAGGTCGGCGCGGTTGACCAGGTCCTTGTTGGCCTGGGGCGGGCGCACGCAGGGCGGCACCACGTGGGAGGGGTGCTCGGTGGGGAACACGGCGCCGGTGCGCAGGTTGCTCATCACCGCGCAGCCGAGCGCTTCGGCGAGCTTCACCCGGTTGTCCCAGGCCGCCTGGCTGCGGTCGCCCTGGCCCAGCAGCATCAGCGGCAGCTTGGCCTTCTTGACGGCGGCGATCACCTTGCGCACGGTGGCGCGGTCGGCCGCCGGCGGCGGCGCCGGCTGGAAGCGGTCGACATCGGGGATCTTGACGCCGTTCTTCAGGGGCGTCTCCTGGAGCCCGGCATCGAGGCAGATGAAGACCGGCCCGCAGGGCTTGGAGCGGGCGATCTGGTTGCCGCGCAGGACCGACTCGATGGCGGCCTCGGCCGATTGCGGCTCGTCGTCCCACTTGATGAAGTTGCGGATGATGCCGCCGTGGTCCTTGGTGGTGTGGATCCAATCGATCCAGGGCCGGCGGATGTTGGCGTCGATGGGGCCGTTGGCGCCGAACATGACCATCGGCGTGCGGCCCTCCCAGGCGCAGAAGATCGCCATCGAGGCGTGGAACAGGCCGACATTGGTGTGGATGGCGACGGCCATGGGCTCGTCGGTGACGCGCGCGTAGCCCTCGGCGATGGCCACCGAATGCTCCTCGTGCAGGCAGATCAGCATCTGCGGATTGTCGTTGCCGAGATAGTTGACGATCGAATCGTGGAAGCCGCGGTAGCTGGCGCCGGGGACCAGGGCCATGTACTTGAAATTGCATTTCCGCGTCACCTCGGCGATGGCGTCGGACGCCCAGCCCATGCGCGGATTGCCGAGCTTGACCGGGCGGTCGACGGCGGCGGTCGGGTTGACGGGCTTGGCTTTGGCGGTGGACGACCGGCGGCGTGTGGCTCTGGCCATATGATCTCTCCCTAAGGACTTCTGGTTGCGCGCAGGCCTGCGCGAGATGAGCGGATCATAGCAGCGGGCGCGGCGGCGGCAAGCCCCGGATTGCGGCGGCAACATGACGTCCGGCGGGGCCGCGTTGGGGCCGGCCGCTTAAAGTGTGACGGTTGGAAGCGTCAGGCTGTCGGTGAGCTCGAACTCGACTGTCTTGGCCGCGAAGCCAGATTTCTCGACCCTGATCACGTAGCCGCCGGAGCGCGGGTCGAGGCGGTCGATCACGAAATCGCCGAAGGCATCGGTCTCGCACCTGGCGATCTCGGCCCCGCCCTTCAGAAGCGTCACGCTCGCGCCACTGATGCACTCCTCGCGGCCCATCACCTCCCCGGCCACGGAGCCTGCGACGAAGCACTTGGTGAAGCGGTGGAGGTTCTTATAAAGCACCCGGGGCTTGGTCGCCGCACCCGGGTCGAGCTCCTGCAGGCCTTCCTCGGTGCGGAGGCGCTGCATCTCGGCATCCTCGACCTTGAGCGCGCGGAAGGCGCCGGTGGGGCACGCCGTGGCGGCGCGCGGCTCGGCCCAGCCGGCGTCGAGCAAATGGGCGTCGAAGGGCCAGGCCTGGGGAATGTCCTTCTCCTCGTTCCAGTAGACGGCACCGTAGGGGCAGGCCTCCATGATCTCCTTCTGGCCGACCGATTTCTCGGGATCGATGATGACGATGCCGTCGGCGCGCTTGGTGACGGCGTCGTTCTTGGCCGCCTTGATGCAGGGCGCGTCGTCGCAGTGCTGGCACATCACCGGCATGTAGGCGACGTCGACGATCGGCGGCTGGCCGCGCTCCTTGCGCTTGATGTCGATCCAGCGGTGGCCGTGCTTGGGCATCTCGGCGGCGACGCCGGGCCAGTCGTTGCCGACGTATTCGTCCTGGGTCGCCAGCGTGCACACGTTGCAGTTGGTGCACTCGCCGACGTCGATGATGAGGTTCCACTTTTCCATGATCAGGATTCCTTGCCCGCGGTCGAGCCGGCCAGCGGCACCTCGCTGGCCCGCGCCGCCTCGTAGGATTCGGAGACGAATTCGGGGTTGCCGTCCCAGGGCTCGATCTCGACCAGGGCGGTGGAGGCCGACATGGCGTGGCCCTTTTTCAGCTGCGAGCGCTTGGGCGAGAGCAGGTTGAGGCAGCCGCCGATGTCGACCGAGCGCCCGGGCTCGCCCATGGGCTGGTAGTTGGCCGATGATTCGTAGCCGTGGCACACGCCGCGCGGCAGGCGCTGCGTCGGCAGGGCGGCGCAGATCACCGCGCCCCGGTCGTTATGCACCATGACCAGGTCGTGCTTGCCGATGCCGCGCGCCTTCGCGTCCTCGGCGTTCATCCGCACGATCCAGTAATGCCAGCCGTCCACCTCCACCCGGTGGTCCTCGATGTTGAGCAGGAAGCTGTCCTTGCCGTCGCCCTGGGTGTGGAAGCTGTATTTCGAATGCGGCGTGAGCAGCTGCAGCGGATACTTGTCGAACATGGCGCCGGAATGCGGGCCTTCCCATGACGGCTCGTACTTGACGATC
>JAWWBR010000109.1:0-11405 GCA_033720855.1 Alphaproteobacteria bacterium | reverse complement strand
CGCCCTGTGCTACCGTCGCAGCCTTCGAGGCTGCGCGGAGGGGACCATGAAGGCTCTAGCACGCATAGTCTTGGCGCTGGCGCTGATCCTGCCGATCATGGGTGAAGCGGCGCTGGGCGCCTTCATGTCGGGGCACAAGCTTCACGAGAGATGCCGCAGCCCGGAAGTCGTCGGCCAGGCCATGTGCATGGGCTTTGCCCTCGGGGTGGTCGATGAGAACCCCGCGCTGATGCGATGCGCGCGCGGATCGGTCGAGGTCTTGCAGATCGTCGACGCGGTGAAGCGCCACCTCGAACGCTATCCGTCCGACCGCGATTTCCCGGGCCACGTGGTCGTGAGGCTGGCGATGGGAGAGGCGTGGCCCTGCGACCCCTAGGGGCCGAAGGCCTCCGCGCCTAGCCGCCGGCGACCGGCCGGGCGCAGCGGAAGCCGATATTGTGGTGGCCGGCGCGCGGCCCGCGGGAGACATCGGCGCCGCGCCATGTGGTGCGCAAGGTTTCCGCCCCGGTGTCGGCCGCACCGCCGCGGGTCACGCGCTCGCCCGGCGCAGCCGGGTCCTCGCGGCCGTCCTCGGCCCGGTAAGGATAGGGCTTGTACAGGCTGCTGACCCATTCATGGACGTTGCCGGCCATGTTCAGGACCCCTTCCGGCGTCGCCCCGTCGCGCGGTCGGCCGACCGCCACGGTCTCGCCCCACCCCACCCCGAAGCGCGCCCGGTGGGCATCGGGTGGCGCGTCGCCCCAGGGATAGGGGCGCCCCTCGGCGCCGCGGGCTGTCCGTTCCCATTCCGCCTCCGTCGGCAGGCGCTTTGCGCGCCAGCGGCAATAGGCCCGGGCGCCGTGCCAGCTCGGTTCCACCACCGGGTGGTGGGCAAATCCGGGATCGGCGCGGAACGCCCCGCCCCGCTTATGGATGCGGGCGTCGCCATCGTCCCAATCGAACAGGCGCCGGCCGTCGCTATCGACGGCGCCGCCGACGGCGTTGAGAAATTCAGCGAATTCGGCGTTGGTGACCGGAAGGCGGTCGATCAGGAAGGGTGCCAGGGTGACGCGGTGGGCGGGCCGCTCGTCGGCCGGCCCGTCATCGCGGCCCATGGTGAAAGTTCCGCCGCCGATGCGCACCATCTCCGGCGGGTCCGCCTGAGCGCGCACGCCGCTTTCGGAGAGAACCAGCGCCGCCAAGGCCAACGGCAGGCATATGGCGACGATCTTGGCGATGCCCGCTATCGGCCTAATCCCGGATGTTGCCATCCCCGAAGCCCTCCCCTTGGGGCCCTGCGCCGCGATCCGCGCCCTAATCGAGGTCGATCACCAGCTTCTTCGACTTGCTGCCGGAAACGCAAATCGTCATCAGCTGGTTCGAGGCACGTTCGCGCTCGCTGAGGATGAAATCCTTGTGGTCGGGTTCGCCCTCGAGCACCTGCACCACGCAGGTGCCGCACATGCCTTCGGTGCAGGAGAATGCGGCATTGACGCCATTTTCCAAGAGCACGCCCAGGATCGATTCGCCCGGCCCGACCTCGAAGGACTGATCGGTGCCGGCGATTTCCACGGTAAAGGACTCTTGAGCATCCGCCGATGGCGGCTCCGCCTCGGGCGGGGTGAAATACTCAATATGGACCGTGTCGGGGGCCCGGCCCGCGGCGGCGGCGTTGAAGATCTCCAGCATCGGCAGCGGCCCGCAGCAATAGAGATGGGCCTCGGCCGGAGCATGCTCCACCACCTTTCGCACGTCGAGCATGCCGCCGGTCTCATCGTCGAAGTTGAAATGAATGCGGCCGGGACGGGCGCGGTCCAGCGCTTCCAGCTCTTCGCGGAAAGCCGCGCTGGCCCGATCGCGGGCGCCGTAATGCAGCTCCCAGGCGGTGCCGATCTCTTCCAGGCGCAAGATCATCGAGTGCAGCGGCGTGATACCGATGCCTCCGGCGATCAAGACCACGTGGGGCGCGTCTTCGACCAGGGCAAAGTTGTTGCGCGGCGGACTGATTTTGAGGGTCTGGCCGACGATCTGATGGTCGAACAAATAGCGCGACCCGCCGGTGCTGCTGGCATCCAGGGATACGGCGATGACGTAGCGATCGGTCTCGGCCTGGGAGTTGACCAGCGAATAGTTCCGAATCAAGCCGTTGGGCAGGTGCAGGTCGATGTGCGACCCGGCGGTGAACGGCGGCAGGCCGGCGCCATCGGACGCACGCAGCTCAAAGGACAAAACCTCCCTCGCCTCCAACCGCGCGGCGCAGACCAGGACATCGAAAACGTCGTTACTCATATCTTCTCAAAAACCCTCCGCGGATTGTCGGCCGCCGACGGCCGGGCCGAAAGCGGATATGACGGCACGCCTCTGGCGCGACGGCGGCTCTCATACCATACACGGAATGGGATCGGCCGATAAATTTTAACGGCCGCCCGGGAGCGCCGGTCGCACACCGGCTCGGCAACCGCTAGAATGGCCCTATCGGATCCAGGCACCGGTTGCCGAAACGAGGGAGGTTCCAGTGAGTGACACGGCCCAGCGCGGGGAGCGCGAACCCCAATACCTCTACGTTTGCGTATCGAAGCCGGTGGACGCCCCACCGGAAATCGACCTCTCTCCGGAACAGGTACACGAGCAACACGTCGCCTACCTCCAGGACCTGTTCGACCGGGGCCTCCTGTTCGGCTCGGGGCCGCAGCAGGATCCGGCGGGCAACCGGTACGGTGGCGCCGTCTTGATCCTGCAGAATGTGGGCGATATCGAGGCGGCACGCCAAATCGCCGGCGCCGAGCCCAATGTGCGCGAAGGCCTGCGTTCCATGGAGGTATTCGCCTGGCGCCGGGTCTGGTTCGGCGGCTAGGGTGCGCGGGCGGCGGGGCTCGGCGTGGCCAACGACGATCCGGATTGGGCCGAGGCGGTTCTCGGCTTCTGGTTCGATGAGCTCTCCCGGGCCGACTGGTACCGGCCGAGTGCGGCCACCGACGCGGCCGTGCGTGCCCGCTTCATGACCCTCTACGAGGCGCTGTCGGAAGCGCCGCCAACCATCGAGGTCGGCTCGGCCCGTGCCGTATTGGCCGCGGTGATCGTGCTCGACCAGTTCCCACGCAACATGTTCCGAGGCTCGGCTCGGGCTTTCGCCAGCGATGGCACCGCCCTCGCCCTGGCAACCGCCGCGGTGGAAGGCGGCGCCGACCGGGAGCTCACGGACGAGCAACGTCACTGCCTCTATCTTCCGTTCCAGCACAGCGAGGAGCCCGAGGTTCAGGCCCGCGGCTGCACCCTCTACGCCGAACTGGACGATGCCGAGGGACTGGATTTTGCCTTGCGCCACAAGGCCATCATCGACCGCTTCGGCCGCTTTCCCCACCGCAACGCCATCCTCGGCCGTGAATCGACGGCCGAGGAACGCGAATTCCTTAAGCAACCGGGCAGCTCGTTCTGATGTGCCGAAGCCACTCACACCCGTTGTCGATGCACCGCCATCGACATATTCTCACACGTTGGGAAGCAGGGAGGAGCACATGCCCAAGTCAGCGATCAGCACCGGAATCGAGCTCTACTACGAGGTGCACGGCGAGGGCGAGCCGCTCGTCCTGATCCCCAGCACCGCCTACGGCGGCAACGTCTGGGACCCCTATCAGGTGCCGGCCCTGTCCAAGGAGTTCCAGGTGATCACCTTTGACCCGCGCGGGTGTGGTCTCTCCTCGGCCCCCGATGGCGTCTATACCATCGAGCAGATGGCCTGCGACGTCGCCGCCCTGCTGGAGCATCTCGGCCTCGACTCCGCCCATGTGCTGGGCCATTCCATGGGCGGCCGCATCGCCCTGGCGCTCGCCCTCAACCACCCGGGCCGCGTCAGCAGCCTGATCCTCGCCGCCAGCGGCTCGGGCCCAGCCATCCGCTCGGGCGAAGATTGCATCCCCGGGCTGCCCTTCCGCATCGTCGACGAGCTAGTGGAATTGGGGTTCGAGGCCTTCATCCGCCGCGAGATCTGCGAGACTGCGACCTTCTTCACGGACCGCTACCGCAGCGACCATCCCGACAAGGTCGCCGCCTTCTTCGATCTCGCCTGGGAACGTCACGCGCGCTGGCCCGCCTACCTGCGGCTGGTCATGGCGCGCCATAACTGGGAGGGCACCCACCGGCTCGGCGACATATCGATGCCGGCCCTGGTCATGATCGGCGACGGCGATACCATCGGCAGCAATCACGTCGGCCAGGGCCGGGCCCTGCTGGAACGCATTCCCGGCGCCGAACAGGCCGTCATTCAAGGTCAAACCCACGGCTTCTTCTGGGAGCAGCCGGACCACACCAACGCCTTGATCTTCGAATGGGTTGAACGCCAGGCCGGCAAAACCGCGGGCAATTGAACAGCGATGACGCGCCTCTAGTCCCCGCCGGCACGCGCTGGGCGTTCGGTCTCCAGCGCGTCGCGCAGCCGCCCCACGCGCCCGACCATCAGCACCCAGAGGGCGATGATGGAGACCGCAGCCGTTCCCACCGGCCAGCCAAGACCGAGATACTCCGCCACCCCGCCGATGGCCAGCGTCCCCAGGGCCGGCGCCCCTTGGTGGAGGAAGAAGTAGATCGACATGACGCGCCCACGCATCTCGCCCTGGACCGCGTTCTGTATCAGGTTGAGGGCGCCGATCCCCCATAGGTTCATGGAGAGACCGACCCCCACCATTGCCACCACCGCCAGCCAGAAACTGTCCACCACGGCAAAGGCGAACGTAAACAGGCCCAGGGCCAATAGGCTGACGAAAACCACCCGCGTCATTCCGGCGATGCCGTCGCGGGCCAGCAACACGACACCCGAGATCATCGCGCCGAACCCCAACGCCGAGGTCAGCCAGGCGAGGCCCACCGCCCCGCGCCCGAAGACGCCGTCGGCGAAACCCGGCAGCAGGTCGGGAAGGGCCCTCACCGTCACCGAGGTCACCGCAAGCATCAACAGCATCGGCCCGATGCCAACATGGGCGACGGCATAGCGCACGCCGTCCCGGATATTGCCCAGGACCCCGCCTCCCTTCTCCGCCTGATGCTCGGGCTCGACCACGGTGATGCGCATCAGCACCCAAATGAAATAGAGGAAGGTGAGGGCGTTGAAAACGAAGGCCGGGCCGATGCCGAGATTGACGATGATGAGGCCCGCCAAGGCCGGGCCGATGAAGCGCGAGATATTGAAGATCAGCGAATTTATGGCGATGGCCGGGGTCAGATCGTCGCGCGGAACCAGGCTCGGCACCACGGCCAACCGGGCGCCCGCGTGATAGGCATGGGCGACCCCCTGGACCACGGTCAGAGCCAACAGCGACCAGCGGTCGATCCAGCCGCCGAACACCATCACCGCCACCATCAGTGCTTGCGCCAGTTGTGCCCACTGGGCGATCAGCGACAACTTGATGCGGTCCATGCGGTCGGCCTGTTCTCCGGCCAGCGGCGCGGCGACCATCCCCGCGAACAGGTCCGTGAAGGCGATGATGCCGAGCCACGCATAGGAGCCGGTCAGCTCCCAGGTGAGCCAGCCGATGGCGACGCGATGGGTCCAGGTGCCGATGGAAGAAAACAGGCTGGAGATACTGTAGCGGCGGTAATCGCGATGCCGCATGGCCCGCGCGAAACCCGCCAACGGATTGCCCATGGTCCCCCACCCCCAAGCCTGTGACCTTCATGGTCGGCGGGGCCGATATTTGCCGAGGCCAAACGTCCCGTCAAGGGAGCCCGGCGGGCAAACGACGGCGAGGGTCCCCCGTGGGATGGGTTAGGCGGCGCCGTCCAGCCTGACGACCCTAAAGGCCTCGACCGGCTTCGCCACCCCCTTCAATTCCAGTCGGCCAACCGCCTCCATTTGCACCACGCCCTCGATTTCCGCGGCGGCACGGGGATCGAGCAAAATCTCGCCGTCCTTGGCACAGTCGCAGAGGCGGGCTGCGAGGTTCACCGCATTACCGATAGCGGTGTAATCGAAACGCCCCTCGGACCCGATCAGACCAAGGGTGGCGTAGCCATACGAGATGCCGATGCCGATGCCGATGTCGTGGCCGCGCCTGTGCCAATACGCCTGCACCTCTGAGAACGCCGCTTTCATCTCCAGCGCCAGCTTGGCGGCCTTGAGCACCGGATCCTCGCACGGCAGGGGATCGTTGAAGATCACCATCAGCCCGTCGCCCGCGCGGTAACCGATGGTCCCGCCATGGGCCGCGACCAACTCTCCCATGCGGCTATGAACGCCTTGCAGAACGTCCATGACCTCCTCCGGCTCGACGGCATCGGAAAAGGCCGTGAAATTTCGGATATCGCAGAACAGGCAGGCGATCAGGCGGCGATGACTCTCGAGCAGGGACTCCTTGTCCTCAACCGTGATCAGGTCGGCAACCTCCGAAGAGAGAAAGCGCTTGAGCCTGGCCAGACGCTCGATTTCCTCTACCTGGGCATCGACCCGCGCCTCCAGTGTGGCGTTGAGATCCGCCAGGCGCGCCGCCTGCAAGCGCACCGATCGGTTAAGATCGGCCAACAGACGCAGCGGATTGAGCAGAACCGCGGCGACCAGCAACAGGTAGCCGAGGATGAGGATGAGGATGTCGTAATAGGTGTAGAGGGTGCCGGCGATAACGGCGAACCCGGCACAGCCCAAAGCAAGGGGCGCCCGGTTGCGGTGGCGCTTCGCGTCCCGCCACAGCGCGATGACGGCGAGCAGCGCCGATCCCCACATCAGCACCGCCTGCAGATGCGGATTGATGCCGATAGGTGCCAGGCCCAAGAGGGGCGTGATCAATTCCGCGAGAACGCCGGCATAGCAGAACAGGACCGAAAGACCGGCACCAAGATAGGCGAGGAAGCCGAAAGGCAGCGCCCCGGCCGAATCCTGGCCGGCACCGTCCTGGTTCGCCGCTCCGATATCCGACTGATCCCTCATCAAGCTCCTGACGCCTGTTTGTCAAAGCCGATCACGAATTCGCTAACAGCATTCTAGCGCCTCGACCCGGAACACGCCGGGGCGCCCTCAAAGGACGATCAATCGGTGCCGCCACCATCGCTGGCGCCGAGCGGCGACCAGTCGGCGCGGCCCGCATCGAAGGTCCAAAGGTCGCCGCTGGCGATATCGAACCACGCCCCATGGATCGCAAGGGTTCCCTCCCGTTCGGCTGCGGCCACGAAGGGGTAGCTACGGAGATTGTCGAGGGAGGCGGCGACCGAGAGGCGCTCCAACGCCGTCTGCCTGTCCTCGGCCCCGCCGCCGGACTCCAATGCCCGCACCGTCGGCGCTGCAAGGTCCATCCATCGACCTACGAAATCGTCCGGAGACAGCGTTGCGGCGGCAGACTCGAGAGCCGCGGCGATGCCGCCGCAGCGGCCGTGGCCCAGCACCACCACGGCACCGACCTTGAGACCCTGGACCGCGAACTCAAGGGCCGCCCCGGTGCCCTGGTAACCCCGGCTGGGGGCAAAGGGCGGCACCAGGTTGGCGACGCTGCGAAAAACGAACAACTCGCCCGGGCCGACATCGAAAACCACTTCCGGGGCGACCCGGGAATCGCAGCAGCCGATGACCATGGCGCGTGGTTTCTGGCCGGCCTCGGCGAGCGTGCGGTACCGCTCCCGCTCGGCCGCCAGCCGCGTCGTGCGAAACCGACGGTATCCTTGAGAGAGGTAATCGGGGAAGGTATCCACGGGACCTGGTTCCGCCAAAGGTGATCGAGCCTCGCCTGCGACTCTTGAGCGTGCCGGCCCATGCTAGCCGAAACTTGCCGCCGAGGCAGCAACGACTGCACCGGCGGGGCGGCGCTCCAGCCACGCGCCCACCTGACATCGGAAATGCCAACCCCCATACCTAGGGCCGGCGCGGCCATCGGCTCAGGTGGCCGCCCCAGGGCCGCCGGCATCGGCTTGCGCCGCGCCGGACGGCTGCGCAAGCCGCCGGGTCCAGTCGACGAGCGCGCCCAGCAGGGCCTCGATTCGGCCAAGCGTGTCTTCGTCGGTGAGACGCCCGTCGTCGTCGAATTTCGCCGTCGCTTGGCCGATCATGACCTCGGGCTTGTTGAGGAAGTGGAGGTCGAGGAACACGCCGATTTGCCGCAGATGATATTGCGCCCGGGCGGTGCCGAGATTGCCGGGGCTGACGCCGATGATGGCGGCGGGCTTCCCGGCGAAAGGCTGATCGGGCAGCCGAGAAATCCAGTCGATAGCATTCTTGAGAACGCCGGGGACCGAATAATTGTATTCCGGGGTGACGAAGAGGATCGCATCGGCCGCCACGATCTGCCGGCCGAGACGGATAACCGCTTCGGGGAAGCCGGCCGCCTGAATGTCCTGGTTGTAAAGCGGGAGATCCCCGATCTCGGCTTCGCTGATGCTGACGCCGGTGGGCGCCCCGGCGATGGCGGCGCGGAGGGCGGCCTTATTCAGGCTCTGCGCGCGCAGGCTGCCGGCGATGGCGAGGATATGGACGGGGGCTATTGCGGTCATCATGGTCTCCTGTTTAAGTGTTGCGTGGGAAGACGGCGGCCGGGAGTCAGCCCGCGGCCATGTCGAAGAGTAGAAATTCGGCATCGCGCTCGGCGGTCATCGACAGCTCGGCTTCACCGCTGATGGCAAGGCCGTCCCCGGCCGAGGCCAGGGTGCCGTTAAAACGAAGCGTGCCCGCCACCACCTGGACCCAGAGCTTGCGGCGGGGGTCCGTGGCATGGGTGAGCCGATCCCCGGCGTCCAAGCGCGCGGCATAGAGATCGGCGTCCTGCTGGATGATCAGCGATCCGTCGCGGCCGTCCGCTGAAACCAAAAGGCGCAAGGTCCCGCGTTCGGCCTCCAGATCGAACCGCCGTTCTGCATAATCGGGGGCGAAGCCGCTCTCCCTCGGCTCGATCCAGATCTGCAGCAGGTGGACCGGATCGCTGCCGGAGGCGTTGTACTCGCTGTGGCGGATGCCGGTGCCCGCCGTCATGCGCTGCACGATGCCGGGGCCGATCACCGAGCCACCGCCGGTGCTGTCCCGGTGTTCCAAGGCACCCGCGATGACGTAGGTGATGATCTCCATGTCACGATGACCGTGGGTGTCGAAGCCCGCCCCGGGACGGATCCGATCCTCGTTAATCACCCGAAGCGGCCCGAATCCGACGTGTTCGGCATCGTAATAATGGCCAAAGGAGAAGCTGTGGCGGCTGTCGAGCCAGCCGAGGTCGACGCTGCCACGTTGATCGGCGAGTCTGGTGGCAATCATGGTTGGGTCCTCCGTATCTTCATTTTACGGGCCGGTGGTGTTGCGGATTACCGGCACCGATGAATGGGAATATAATTTTCTTGAAATGAACAACAATAAGTATTTTTATGGCAATACTGTTTATAAAAAATGGACAATAGTTTTGGACAAGTTGGCCGCCATGGAGGTCTTCACCCAGGTCGTCGTCGCCGGCGGTTTTTCCGCCGCCGCCCGACGCATGGGCCTGTCGCGCTCCGCCGTCAGCAAGCAGGTGGCGGAGCTGGAATCCGCGCTCGGCACCCAGCTGCTGTTCAGAACCACCCGCCGCATGAATCCGACCGAGGCCGGGCGCGCCTATTTCGAACGCTGTCAGGCGATCCTCGATGAGGTGGCCGAGACCGAAGCTGCCATCGCCGACGCCGATCAGGAGCCCCGGGGGTTGCTTCGGGTCAACGCTCCGATGTCGTTCGGCATCCTCCACCTCGGGCCGGCGGTGGCGGATTTCATGAAGGCCCATTCCCGGGTCGAAGTGCAGATGAACCTTGATGACCGCTTCGTCGATCCCGTGGCCGAAGGGTACGACGTCACCATCCGCATCGCCGAGCTTGGGGATTCCAGCTTGATCGCCCGTCGTATCGTCGCCGCCCGGATGGCGATCTGCGCCGCACCGGACTACCTTGCCACCCACGGGACGCCGAGCGTACCGGACGATCTGCGCACCCACGCCTGCCTGCATTACGGCAACCTACCGAGCGGAACCCAATGGCGCATGACCGGACCGAGTGGCGATCACCGGGTCCCGATCCGGGCGCGGATCTGCACCAATAACGGTCAGGTGCTGCGGGATGCGGCGCTGGCCGGCTTGGGCATCTGCGCCCTTCCCACGTTCATCGTCGGACGCGAGCTGCAGGCCGGACGGCTCGTCACCGTGCTGCCCGAATACGGTTTCGGCGACAGTGCTATCTACGCCCTGTACGCGCCGAGCCGCTACCTGGCCGCCAAGGTGCGGGTGTTCATCGATTTCCTTGTCGGACGGTTCGGCGACCGACCCGTGTGGGATTTGGTGGAATAGCGCTCCGAGGGTTTGCGGGGCCGTTCCGCGTTCGATCGAGAGGCGCATGGGGGGCATTGCCAGCGCCGAGGCAAAGCCTTACGGTCCGTTCGACGACAAAACGAAAACGCTGGAACCTATGACCGAGGAAACCCCATCTCTCGCAGGCATAGAGTTCTTTGCAGACCTGCCTGCCGCCGACCTCCAGGGATTGGCCAAGGCCTGCCGCTGGCGCCGCTATCAGGCGGGGCAGCAGATCGTCGGTCATCAGGACGAGGGCACCGACGTCTATTTCGTCGTTTCGGGGAAGGTGCAAGCCGTGGTCTATTCGCCCTCCGGCAAGGAAGTGACATTCGGAGACATCACCGCGGGTACCACCTTCGGCGAGCTTGCCGCCATTGACGGCAGGCCTCGTTCCGCCACCATCGTCGCCCTTGCCGATACCGAGATCGCGTCCTTGTCGGCCGATGCCTTCCGGCAGGTTTTGAACCGCCATCCCGAAGTCGCAACCAAGGTCCTTGCCCGCCTTGCCGATCTCGTACGCAGCCTTTCCAACCGGGTCTTCGAATTTTCGACCCTCGCGGTCAAGAACCGGATCCATGCCGAGCTCCTGCGTCTGGCCCGCCGAAGCGGCATCGAAGACAACCGGGCGACACTCTCCCCGGCACCGACCCATTCGGAGATCGCGAGCCGGGTCAGCACCCATCGCGAAGCGGTGACGCGAGAGCTCAATGCGATGGCCAAGGACGGACTGATCGAACGATCGGGCGGCGGGCTCGTCGTGACCGATGTCGAGCGCCTCGCCGAGATGGTCGAAGAGGTCACCGGCGAATAGCCGCGCCGGCAGCAGCGCGCCGGCCCGAGGGTGACCCTGCCAATGTTGCCTTAAGGTACGGACAGCAACCTGGTCTGGCCCTCTATCGGCTGCCACACGCCGACCCTGTTGAGCAGGTGGCGCAGCTGCGCATCCTGGTTGCAATAGGCGGGCTTGCCGAACTCGGCCTCCAACTGCGCCGCCACCGGGAGGGACAACCAACTGCCGCCGCCGATGTAAAGCGCATCGGCCTCCGGGTGCTCTGTCAATCCCCGTTGCCCCAGGCCATAGGCCAGGTCGGCATTGCCTTTGGAGGAGAGCTTGTCGAACTCCTCGGGCTGCATGGGTTCGCTGGCGACGCCGACGAT
>JAWWBR010000108.1:0-11431 GCA_033720855.1 Alphaproteobacteria bacterium | reverse complement strand
TGACGGGCCAGGATCAGCGCGGCGCCCGCCAGGCGAGACAGGTTGGTGACGGCGCGAAACATCTTTTGCCCTAGAGCCGCCAACCCGAGTGGATCGCGGCGATGCCGCCCGAAAGGTCGCGCACGGCCACCTTTTCGAAGCCAGCGGCCCGGACCATGGCGGCGAGGCTCTGCTGGTCGGGAAACCGGCGGATGCTGTCGATCAGATACCGGTAGGCGTCGGCGTCTCCCGCCACCAGCGAGCCGAGGCGCGGCAATATGAGATCGGAATAGCGCTCATAGGCCGGGCGCAGCAGCGGCCATCGGGGCCGCGAAAACTCCAGGCACAGGAAGCGTCCCCCTGGCCGCAGCACGCGGTAGGCCTCTTCCAGGGCGCGCTGCGGGTCGGTGACGTTGCGCAGCCCGAAGGCAATGACATAAGCATCCGTGCCGCCATCCGCCACCGGCAGGGCCTCGGCGTCGCCGCCGCAAAAGGCGATGGCGCGGCCGAGACCGCCGCCCGCGACCCGCCGGCGGCCGATCGCCATCATCGCCGCGCTGCGGTCGATCACCGCGATTCCGCCCCGCGCCTCGGACATGGCATCGGCGCCGCCCGCCCGCCGGGCGATACGCACTGCCATGTCGCCGGTGCCGCCGGCGACATCCAGGACCCGCAGCCCCGGCCCCGGCATTAGCCAGTCGACGCAGGCCGCCTTCCACAGGCGATGGGCACCCATGCTCATGAGATCATTCATGAGGTCGTAGCGGTCGGCGACGGCGTCGAACACGGCGCCGACGCGGCCGGCTTTCTCCTCCGGGGGGATATCCTCGCGGCCGAAGGGTACGGTGGCCTGGGGGGCGCTCCGGGGCGGCGATGGCCGCGCTCCTTGCAAAGGCTTGTCCATGCCGGCGACAATAGCCCACGGTCGCGATTTCCGCTACGTTGCCCACCATGCCGGAGCTCCCTGAAGTCGAAACCGTCCGCCGCGGCCTGATCCCCGTATTGGGGGGGCGGCGAATCGTCCATGCCGAGGTCCGCCGCGCCGGCCTTCGCATACCGTTTCCCAGGGACCTCGGCCCCTGGCTTACCGGCCGGCGGGTCCGCAGCATCACCCGCCGGGCCAAATACATCCTGGTCGCCTTCGAGGACACCGGCCGGGTGCTGGTGATCCACCTCGGAATGTCCGGGCGTGTGGTGATCGACGGCGCCGGCGGCGCCAACCGGCCGATGGCGCCCGGCCCCCATGATCACGTGATTATCGAGACCGATGGCGGCACCCGGCTCTTGTTCAACGATGCCAGACGGTTCGGCATGATGACCCTGGCCGAGGGGCGGACGCTCGGGCGCCATCCCCTGTTCGCCGGTCTCGGGCCCGAGCCGCTCGCGGACGAGTTTACGGGGGCGGCGCTGGCGTCGCGGTTGACCGGCAAGGCCACGGCGATCAAGAGCGCCCTCTTGGATCAGAGGGTGGTGGCCGGTCTCGGCAATATTTACGTCTGTGAGGCGCTCTATCGTGCGGGGATATCGCCCCGGCGCAAGGCCAAAAGCATCGGTCCTCTGCGGGCCCGGCGTCTCGCCGCCGCGATCAGGGCGGTGTTGGCCGAGGCGATCGCCGCCGGTGGCTCGTCGTTGCGCGATCACAAGCAACCGAACGGGGAGCTCGGGTATTTCCAGCACCGGTTCGCGGTTTACGGGCGCGAGGGGATGGCTTGTCCGGACTGCGACTGCGACGTCGGGCAGACCGGCGGCATCCGCCGCATCGTTCAGGGGGGGCGTTCGAGCTTTTACTGTCCGCGCCGTCAAAGATGAGATGCTATTATCTTTCCATGCGCACCGCCGAAACCGCTCCCTTGAGAACCTCGCCATCGCCGATCGGGGCGAAGGGCGCCCGGAGGGCGGGCCTTGCCGCCCTCCTGTTGAGTGCCGCCGTCCTTGCCGTCGCGCCGCCGCTCGGTGCTGGCGGCGCCCCCGCGACGGCGGAAGCGGAACAGGCACGGCAAGCTTTTCTCCAATCCATCGACGATCTGCCGCTGATGGCCGGTCTGGTGGAACGCCCGCGCGCGAGCGTCGTGTTCGAGACCGCGGCGGGGCGCATCGTGGAAGCCGAAGCGCTGTCGGCGCCGGCCCGCGGACTCACGGCCGGCGGGGTGCTGAATTTTTACGAACGGACCTTGACGGCACTGGGCTGGAGGTCGTTCGGGTCCGGGCGCTTCGCCCGGGACGGAGAAATTCTGAGCATCATCGTACGGCCGGAGAACCAGGGCCTGAGGGTCAGCTTTTCGCTTCGGCCGATGTGAGCGAGACGCCTCCAAACCGTTGGAAAACATACCCTTGACGGCGGGTGTCCCGGCGCTTATAAACACGCCCTCGCCCCCGTTGCCGGGGGCGACGTCGCAATCCGCAGACAGACATGAAACGCCGAGGCAGAGGATATGGCCAACATTCGGTCCGCAAAGAAACGCATACGCCAGACGGTGCGCAAGACCACGGTCAACCGCAATCGCTTGAGCCGCGTTCGCACCTTCGTGAAGAAGGTCGAGACGGCCATCGCTTCGGGTGACCGGGAGGCGGCGAGCGCCGCGCTCAAGGCGGCCCAGCCCGAGATCATGCGCGGCGTGACCAAGGGCGTCATTCATCGCAACACGGCGGCCAGGAAAGTGTCGCGTCTGAACGCGCGAATCAAGGCCCTTTAAGAATCAAGGCCCTACAAGCAGGCCCTCATCGGTGACGGCGCGCCCCTATGGGCGCGTTTCGCTTTTGCGATCGCGGCCTGGCCTGGAGCCGAGCGAAAAAAATCGACGTTCCCGTTACGATCTCGTTGCATGGCGAACCCGACGCGGTTAGAGTCGTCTCCTGCCGCGGCGCTCGGCAAGTCATTCGAGGCATTTTTACTTTGTTGCTGTAGACACCCTGCCCAAACTTGTTTAAATGGGCATGTAAGTTTTGTTTTTTTAAATGGTCGGTCAAGAAAATTTAAGTAATAGTTTTTTAAAGATAAAGACCCCGAAGAGGGGGTCGGGGGCCCATCAAGAGGCGCTATCGGGAGAGCCATTCATGTCGGGGGAGGACCACAGGACCGCGAAAGAAAAAGAGATAGAACCAGGCGACGGCTACGGCGGCGACGTTTCGCCAACGGTGGCCTGGGAACTTCTCGAAGACTCTCAGAACGCGGTATTGGTCGATTGCCGGACGCAGCCCGAATGGGTGTTTGTCGGCGTCCCGGACCTCAGGCCTATCGGTAAGGAAACGCTGTTCGTGCCGTGGCAGGTTTATCCCGCCATGCAGGTCAATTCGGAATTCGTGGATCAAGTCAAGACCGGCGGCGGCAAGGAGGACGCCCCGGTCCTGGTGATCTGCCGTTCAGGGGCCCGGTCGCGATTGGCGGCCCAGAAGCTCACGGAGGCCGGTTTCAAAAGGGCCTACAACGTGGCATTCGGGTTTGAAGGGGGACACGATCAAAACAGACATCGGGGGCAGAAGGAGGGCTGGAAGGCGGCCGGATTGCCCTGGGTGCAAGAATAGGCTGGGGCCTGGGATGAACGATGATTTGGCTGTATACGGGGCCGCGTGGGGGCGCGTCCGCGAAAGGCTTAAGGCGGAAATAGGCGACGCCGAATTCAAGAGTTGGCTCAGCCCCCTTGACCTTTGCTCGGTCAAAGGCGGCAAGGCGGTTATCGGCGTGCCCACCCGGTTCATGCGCGACTGGGTGCAGCGACATTACCTCGACCGGATCACCGCGCTTATGGGACGCGAATGTGCCGATCTCCAAGGGGTCGAGATCACGGTCAAGCAGGCCAGCGGCGGTAATGCCGGTGTCGCGCCCGCGGCCGCCAAGGACAAAACCGCATCCAAAACCGGAAACGGCCCGAACCGCGCATGGGAGGCGCCTGGCGGCGATTTCAGCGCGCAACTGGATCCGCGGTTCCATTTCGGCAATTTCGTGATCGGCAAGTCCAACGAATTCGCCCATGCCGCGGCCCGGCGCGTGGCCGAGGCCAATCAAGCGCCCTTCAACCCGTTGTTCCTGTATGGCGGGGTCGGTCTCGGCAAGACCCACCTGATGCACGCCATCGCCTGGCATATCCGCGAAAAAGACCCGAGCCGGAGGGTGATCTATTTGTCGGCGGAAAAATTCATGTACCAGTTCATCCGGGCGCTCCGCTACCAGGATACGATGGCCTTCAAGGAACAGTTCCGCTCGGTCGATGTGCTGATGATCGACGACGTCCAGTTCATTTCCGGTCGCGAGACGACCCAGGAGGAATTCTTCCACACTTTCAACGCCTTGGTGGACCAGAACCGCCAGGTGGTGATCTCGGCCGACAAGTCGCCGTCGGACCTGGAAGGGATGGAAGAGCGCCTGCGTTCCCGCCTGGGTTGGGGGCTGGTGGCCGATATCCATCAGACCGATTACGAACTGCGTCTCTCGATCCTCGCCAACAAGGCCGAGCATCTCGGCGCCGAAGTGCCGCAGAAGGTGTTGGAGTTCCTTGCCCATAAGATCACGTCCAACGTGCGCGAGCTGGAAGGCGCCCTCAATCGCGTGGTTGCTCACGCCACCCTGGTGGGCCGCGACATTTCCCTCGAGGCGACCCAGGATGTGCTCCATGACCTGCTGCGCGCCAACGACCGGCGGGTGACCATCGAAGAAATCCAGAAACAGGTGGCCGAGCATTTCAACATCCGTATCGCCGACATGCATTCGGCGCGCCGGGCCCGGGCCGTGGCGCGGCCGCGCCAGGTGGCGATGTATCTTGCCAAGCAGCTGACCACGCGGTCGTTGCCGGAAATCGGCCGCAAGTTCGGTGGGCGCGACCATACGACGGTGATGCATGCGGTGCGCAAGATCGAGGAATTGCGCGCCACGGATTCCGGTTTCTCCGAAGACGTCGACCTTTTGCGGCGGATGCTCGAAAACTGAGTTTTGAGCCGAATTCTCGGCCGTTGTTTCCGCCTTGGCCAGGGCCCGGAAGCGGAGCGCCGGCGGCCCCTTTTTCTTCTGTATTCCAAGGGCTTCTGCTATACTTTCTCTCCGGTCGGTTGCCGAACCCAGACCCCGGGTAAAGCCCCTGCCGGATCATCTGCCAATCCCGCTTCCGGCGCCGGATGAGGGGGCGGCTCATACGGCAGGCGCGCGCTTCGGCTTGCGCCCTGCCCGAACCGGTAAACCGGCCTCCGGCCTTTGGCCGGGCCAGACAGGCAACGACTTTCGCGATGCAACTCACCATCGAACGCGCGTCCCTTCTTCGATCCCTCGGTCATGTCCAAAGCGTGGTCGAGCGCCGCAACACCATTCCCATCCTCAACAACGTCCTGATGGAGACCGGCGACGGAACCCTCAAACTCACCGCTACGGATATGGAACTTTCGATCTCCGAGACGGTGTCGGCCGATGTCGGGGCGCAGGGGGCCATCACCGCTCCCGCCCATACCCTCTACGACATCGTGCGCAAGTTGCCCGACGGTGCCCAGGTGGCTCTGGAATCGGGCAATGGGGACGGCCAGCTGGTGCTGCGATCCGGACGCTCGAACTTCCAGTTGCAGGCCTTGCCTCCGGCCGACTTCCCCGCCACCGGCGATGAGGACCTGCCTTTTCATTTCGTCCTGTCCTCGGGCGACGCCCGGGCCCTGATCGACCAGACGCGTTTCGCCATCTCGACCGAAGAGACGCGCTATTACCTCAACGGTATCTATCTTCATGCGGCGGAACGGGACGGCGTGGCGATGCTGCGGGCCGTGGCCACCGACGGCCACCGGCTGGCGCGGTTCGATGTTCCGCTGCCCGAGGGTGCGGCGGACATCCCCGGCGTTATCGTGCCGCGCAAGATGGTCAATGAATGGCGCAAGCTGATCGACGAGAGCGATGCGGATATTTCGGTCGGACTATCGGACGCCAAGCTCGTACTGGCCTTTGACGACGCCACCCTCACGTCCAAGCTTATCGACGGCACATTCCCCGATTACCAAAGGGTCGTGCCCGAAGGCAACGAGAAGATCCTCGAGGTCGATTGCCGGACCTTTGCCGAGGCGGTCGACCGCGTCTCCACGATTTCCACGGAAAAGTCGCGGGCCGTCAAGCTGGCCCTTGACGCCGGCGCCATGACCCTGTCGGCGAGCTCCCTGGACCAGGGGCGGGCCGAGGAAGAGATCGAGGTGGGCTATGACGCCGAGGCCATGGAAATCGGCTTCAACTCCCGCTATCTGCTCGACATCTCCGAGCGCATCCAAGGCGAAAAGGCAAGCTTTCGCCTGGGCGACAGTGCCTCCGCGGCGATCGTGAGCGATGTCGACGATGCCAATGCGCTTTACGTGATCATGCCCATGCGGGTCTAGCCGGCGCGGGGATATCTGTTGTTTGAACCGATCAGGGAGGTGCTGCGCTGAACGCCTCGTTCCTGCACGATGCCATTGGGACCGAAGCGGCCCTTTTCCCACCCGCGCCGCCGCGGGTGGCGGTGACGTCGTTGACGCTGACCGATTTTCGCAATTATGCACGCCTGCGCCTGTCCCTCGACCGGGGGCCGGTGGTGGTTGCCGGACCGAACGGCGCGGGCAAGACCAATTTGCTTGAAGCGGTCTCCTATCTGGGCACCGGGCGCGGGTTGAGGGGCGCGCGGCTGGCCGATGTCGACCGTCGCACCGCGCACGGGGTGGCCGGACCGTGGGCCGTGGCGGCGGTGTTGGACGGGCCGCTGGGCCGTTTCGAGGTCGGCACCGGCCGCGACGGCGAGGCTGCCGCCTCGCGCCGCCTGGTCCGTATCGACGGCAAGCCGCAGTCGGGACCGGCGGCCCTCGCCGACCGGGTGCCGATCCTGTGGCTGACGCCGGCCGCCGATCGCCTGTTCCTCGATCGGCCGGGCGCGCGCCGCCGGTTCCTGGACAAGTTGGTGGCGGTGCTGGAACCGGCCCATGCGGCGCGGGTCAATGAATACGAGCGCGCACTCAGGGAGCGGGCGCGCCTGCTCAAGGCCCCGGACGCCGATGCGGCGTGGCTTTCCGCCCTGGAGCGGACCATGGCGGAGACCGGCATCGCCGTCGCCGCGGCGCGGCTGTTGGCGGTGGCCGACCTGAGCCGGGCGGCGGCCGGCGGCATCGGGCCGTTCCCACCCGCGGTCATCGCCGCCGATGGCGAGGCCGAGAGATGGCTTGCCGAATGCCCGGCGCTGGAGGCCGAGGATCGGCTCGCCGGGGCCTTGTTCGAATCGCGGCAGCGGGACGCCGAGGCCGGCGGTGCCGCACACGGGCCGCACCGCACCGATATGGTCGTAACGGAGGGTTCACGGGGCCTCGCCGCGGCGACCTTGTCGACCGGCGAGCAGAAGACCCTGCTGCTCGGCATTATCCTGGCGGCGGCTCGGACTCAGGGCGAGAAGCGCGGATTTGCGCCGGTGCTGCTTCTCGACGAGGTTTCGGCGCATCTCGACGAGGCGCACCGCGCCGCACTGTATGCCGAGGTCGCGGCCCTCGGCGCCCAGGCCTGGCTGACCGGGACCGACCGTGCGCTGTTCGCGGCCCTGGACGGCGAGGCGCAGTTTATCGCCGTCTCCGATGGACGCATCGAGGAAACGGCCTGACGGGCTTTTGCCATCGGATCCATGCCCAATCAGTAATAAAGGTACGACCATGACCGACAAACCCAACCCACCCGAAGATCGGCCCGGCGAGGACGTCGATCCCTTGGACGAGGAGTACGGCGCCGGCGCAATCAAGGTCCTGCGCGGGCTGGAGGCGGTGCGCAAACGCCCGGGGATGTATATCGGCGACACCGATGACGGGACCGGGCTGCACCATATGGTCTATGAGGTGGTCGACAATTCCATCGACGAGGCCATGGCGGGTTTCTGCGACCGCATCGAGGTCACGCTCAACGTCGATGGGTCGGTCACCGTGTGCGACAACGGCCGCGGGATACCGGTCGAGGTCCATGAGGAAGAAGGGGTCTCCGCCGCCCAGGTGATCATGACCCAGCTTCACGCCGGCGGAAAGTTCGACCAGAGCTCCTACAAGGTATCGGGCGGCCTTCATGGGGTCGGCGTGTCCGTGGTCAACGCCTTGTCCTCGGTACTCAACCTGCGCATCTGGCGCGATGGGCGCGAATATTTCATGCAGTTCGCGGACGGCGATCCGGTGGCGCCGCTCGCCGAACAGGGGGGTGCGCCGGAACGCGAGGACGGCATCCCCCGGACCGGCACAGAGGTGACGTTTCAGCCCTCCACAGAGGTCTTCACCAACATCGCCTTCGACTATGACACCCTGCGCGCCCGCCTGCGGGAACTCGCCTTTCTCAATTCCGGGATCACCATCACCCTGACCGACAACCGCGAGGTCGATCCGGTGTCCCATGAGATGTATTACGAGGGTGGGCTCACCGCCTATGTGGAGTATCTGGACCGCTCCAAGACGGCGCTCCATGCGCCGCCCATCTCCTTCCAGGACGACCGTGACGGCATCCAGGTCGAGGTCGCCATGCAATGGACCGACGCCTACCACGAGAACATGCTGTGTTTCACCAACAACATCCCCCAGCGTGATGGCGGCACCCATCTCGCAGGTTATCGCGCGGCGCTGACGCGCACCGTGAATGCCTTCGCCGCCCAGTCCGGCATCGCCAAGCGCGAAAAGGTGCAGATCACCGGCGAGGATTCGCGCGAGGGGCTGACCTGCGTGCTGTCGGTCAAGGTGCCCGACCCCAAGTTTTCGTCCCAGACCAAGGAAAAGCTCGTGTCTTCCGAGGTGCGGCCGGTGGTGGAAAGCATCGTCGGCGACAAGCTCGGCCAATGGTTCGAGGAGCATCCCAACGAAGGCAAGCGCATCCTCGCCAAGGCGGCCGAGGCCGCCGCCGCTAGGGAAGCCGCGCGCAAGGCGCGGGAGCTCACCCGCCGCAAAGGCGCGCTCGATATTTCCTCCCTGCCCGGAAAGCTTGCCGACTGCCAGGAGCGGGACCCGGCGCTTTCCGAACTGTTTATCGTCGAGGGCGATTCGGCGGGCGGGTCCGCCAAGCAGGGGCGCAACCGGGCCAACCAGGCGATCCTGCCGCTGCGCGGCAAGATCCTGAATGTCGAGCGGGCACGGTTCGACAAGATGCTGTCGTCGGCGGAAATCGGCACCCTGATCACGGCTCTGGGCACCGGTATCGGCGCCGACGACTTCGACATCGCCAAGCTGCGCTACCATAAGGTCATCATCATGACCGACGCCGATGTCGACGGTGCCCATATCCGCACCCTGCTGCTCACCTTCTTCTATCGGCAGATGCCCGAACTGCTGGAACGGGGCCATCTCTATATCGCCCAGCCGCCGCTTTACCGGGCGAAACGGGGCAGCTCGGAGGTCTATCTCAAGGACGACCGCGCGCTGGAGGACTACCTGATCGATGCCGGCATCGAGGACACGGTCTTGACCCAGAGCGACGGCCAGCAACTGGCCGGCGACGACCTCCGGAAGGTGCTGGAGGAGGCGCGGACGGCGCGCAACCTGCTCGCGCCCCTGGCCCGACGCACGGGCTCGCTGGCCCTGGTCGAACAGGCGGCGATCCTGGGGGCGCTCAACGACAACCTGTTCGCCGACACGGAGCAGACCGGAGCGGTGGCCGAATACATCGCCCGCCGCCTCGACGCCATGGTGCCCGAGATCGACCGCGGCTGGTCCGGCAGCGTGGACGAGGCCGGCGACATGGTGCTCGAGCGCGTGCTCAGGGGCGTGCCCGAGCGGTTCACCATAGACCGAAAGCTGATCTCGATGGTCGAGGCGGGCAGGCTCGATGCCATGGCCGGCAAACTGCAGAAGCTTTACGAGCGCCACTCCCAACTGAACCGCAAGGAGGCCGAGGCGACCATCACCGGCCCCACGGGCCTGGTGGAAACGGTGATGGAGTTGGGCCGCAAGGGGGTTTCTGTGCAGCGCTACAAGGGGCTCGGCGAGATGAACCCGGAGCAGTTGTGGGAAACGACGCTCGATCCCGATGCGCGGACCTTGCTGCAGGTCAAGATCAGCCACGCCGAGGCCCAGGAGGATATTTTCTCGACCCTGATGGGCGATGTCGTGGAGCCGCGCCGCGAGTTCATCCAGAGCCACGCGCTCGAGGTCGCGAACCTCGACGTTTGAGGTCGGTTCGTTTCCGGGCCATGACTGTATCGCGCAAGACCCAAAGCCCTTCCCGCCCCGTGGCCGGCTCCCCCGCACGGGGGCCGCGATGAGCCGCCGGGCCCGGATCGGCGTCCTGCTGGGCGATCCCAACGGCATCGGGCCGGAGCTCGCGGCCAAGCTTCTGGCCATGCCCGAGACGGCGGCGCGCGCCGATATCCTGGTCATCGGCGACCATCGGGTGTTCGAGCAGGGCTGCCGCGTCGCCGGCCTCGAGGTCGCCCACCGCGTCGTCGCCGATGCCGCCGAGGCCCGCTTCGACGGCGGGATCGAGTTCCTCGACGAGCCCACCATCGCGCCGGAGGAGGTCACCCCGGGCACCGCCACCGCGGCGGGGGGACGGTCGGTCTACCTCGCCATCAAGACCGCGCTCGGGCTCGCGCGCGAGGGTGTCATCGACGGCTTCTGCTTTGCGCCGATGAACAAGAAGGCGCTGGCGTTGGGCGGCTCCCCCTTCGCCGACGAGCATATCCTGTTTGCCCATGAGCTCGGCTTCGAGGGGCCCTATTGCGAGCACAACGTGCTGGGGGACCTGTGGACGGTGCGGGTGTCGTCCCATGTTCCGACCAAGGATGTCGCCCTTTACGTGACCGAGGACCGCATCCTCGAAATGACCCGTCTCGCCGATGCCACCCTCAAGCGCGCCGGCGTCGCGCGGCCGCGAATCGCGGTCTGTGCCCTCAATCCCCACGGCGGCGATGGCGGCCTGTTCGGCCGCGAGGAGATCGACATCATCGCTCCGGCGGTCGAGAAGGCGAAGGCCGAGCAATTGGCGGCGGACGGCCCCTTCCCCGCCGATACCGTATTCCTGAAGGCGCGGGACGGCGAATTCGACGCGGTGGTGACCATGTATCACGACCAGGGCCAGATCGCGATGAAGCTGATGGGCTTCAACAAGGGGGTCACGGTCTCGGGCGGCCTGCCGGTCCCGATCGCGACGCCGGCGAGCGGCACCGCCTTCGATATCGTCGGCCGGGGCATCGCCAATGCCGAGGGCATGGGGGCGGCTTTCGAGCTGACCTGCCGCATGGCGGAAAACGCCATGACCGACGGTTGAACCTCTGCGGCCCTCGTTCCGCCCCAATTCCCGCGTAACCGCACGTCATGGCCAAGACCCCGCGTTCCAAAGGCAAAACCCGAAAACCCAGGGCCCGCGCCAAAACCGCCCGATCCGCGCCGCGCCGCAAACGCCGCGGCCTCTGCCGCGGGGTTCTCAAATGGGGCCTCATCCTCTCGATCTGGGGAGGGCTTGCGGCGGGCGCGGTGGTCGCGTGGTATGCCTATGATTTGCCGCCGCTCACCGATGTGC
>JAWWBR010000107.1:0-11561 GCA_033720855.1 Alphaproteobacteria bacterium | reverse complement strand
ATGCGGCGCAGCACGGCGGCATCCAACACCCCGTGGATCAGCGCCTCATGCTGCAGGACCCGGCGGCGCGCCGCCACGTCGCGGGGATAAAGCTCGGCCCCGTCGCCGAGGCTATCGATGTATTGGCAGATCAGCTTCGATTCGATCAGCACCTCACCGGCGTCGGTGATCAGCGTCGGCACCTTGTTGAGGGGGTTGCGGTCCTCGGTATCGTTACCCTCGGCGCGCGCCTCGACCAGTTCGATGTCGCCGTCGACGCCCCGTTCCAGGGCGGCGATGCGGACCATGCGGACGTAGGGCGAGGTGGGGGCGTAATAGAGCTTCATGGGAGGCTCCCAGTTCGGCCCGAGGGACCGTCTCGGTCAGGGCCGGGGCCGGAAATTGTCCTTGCGTTTGCGGGTTTCGGCGAAGACCTCGACCGGCGCCGCGTCGGGCATGTCGATGGCGGCCTTGAGCTCGGGTTCGCCGGCGCGCAGGAACGGGTTGGTGGCGCGCTCTTCGCCGAGCAGCGAAGGCACCGTGGCGGTCCCCTCGGCGCGCATGCGGTCGACCTCGGCGGCGCGGGCCTTAAGCGCCGCGTTGTCGGGTTCGATGGTCAGTGCGAAGCGGGCATTGGTCTGGGTGTATTCGTGGGCGCAATAGACGCGGGTGTCGTCAGGCAGGGCGCGGAACTTGGAGAGCGCCCTCCACATCTGCTCGGCCGTTCCCTCCGAAAGGCGGCCGCAGCCCATGGCGAACAGGGTGTCGCCGCAGAACAGCGCCTTCGAATCGGGAAACCAGTACATGATGTGGCCGAGCGTATGCCCGGTGACGTCGAACACATGGGCGCGCTCGGCACCGAAATCGTACGTATCGCCGTCGCCGACGGTGACATCGATGCCAGGAATCCGGACCTCATCGGCGGCCGAGCCGACGATGGTGCAGCCGTATTTTTCCTTGAGTTCCAGATTTCCCCCGGTGTGATCCCCATGATGGTGGGTGTTGAGGATGTGGGTAAGCGCGAGCCCCAGCTCTTCGCATTTGTCGATCACCGGCGCGGCATCGGCGGGGTCGACCACGGCGACGGCACCGGATGCGGGTTCGCGCAGGAGCCACAAGTAATTGTCGGTTCGCGCCGGGATGCGATGAACGTCAAGCTTTGCCATGGTACGGAAGTCTCCATCTGTCGCGAGAAGGCGCGCGTAAAACACGTGCGGCAACGACCCTAAGATACCATTTCCCCGCCGGCGCCGCCAACGCCCGAGGCGACACATCGTTTGGCACGCTTTGAGCCGCGCCCCTGTGCTAGGCTTCGCCCATGTGGATGGATGTGGTCGATCTCCGCGATTTCTACGCCACCAGCCTGGGCCAGGTGGCGGCGCGTGCGGTGCGTGCCCGGATCCGCGAGATCTGGCCCGATATGGCCGGGCGCCGGGTGCTGGGGCTGGGTTTTGGGCCACCTTACCTTTGGCCCTATCTCGAGGATGCCGAACGCGTCATCGCCGCCATGCCGGCGGGCCAGGGCATCGTCCATTGGCCGCGCGGCGGGCCGGAACACAGCGTGTTGGTGGACGAAGCGGATCTCCCGTTCCCCGACAATTCGCTGGATCGCATCCTGCTGGTACACGGTGTCGAAAACGCCGAACAGCTGCGCCCGATGCTGCGCGAGGTATGGCGGGTCTTGAGCGATTCGGGGCGGCTACTGGCGGTGGTGCCCAACCGGCGCGGTATCTGGGCGCGGCTCGAACGCACACCGTTCGGCCATGGCCATCCCTTCAGCCCGGGCCAGCTCTCGCGCCTGCTGCGCGACTGCCTCTTCACGCCGACCAATGAGGCGCACGCGCTGTTCATGCCGCCGGCCCGCTCGCGGATGGTGCTGGGCGCCGCACCGGCGTGGGAAAAAGCCGGCAACCGATGGTTCCCGCGCTTCGCCGGGGTGGTGCTGATGGAGGCGAGCAAGCAGCTTTACGCGGTGACCCCGGTGGGCGCGCCGGCGCGCCGGCGCACGGTCGAGGCGCCGGCGGATGTCGGCCTAAACCGGGTCCTGGGCCGCGACCTGGGAGGTGAGAACGAACACCGCCTGCACCGCAAATAGGTTGGCCGCGGCGGATTCGGGATCGACCTCGTGGAAGGCGCCGGACGCGCGCACCGCGAAACATTTTTCGATGGATATTCCCAACTTCCGGGCCAAACCGACGAAATCCCTGATCGTGCAGGGATGGATGTTGGGCGTGTCGTACCAGTTTTCGCCGGGACTTTCCTTGAACGGGACGCGCCCGCCGCAGGCAAACGCCACCCGGTTGCGCCAGTAGCCGCCGTTGGTGATCGAGACCACGGCCCGCCGGCCGATCCTGAGCAGGGTTTCCAGCATCGCCTTGGGATCGGTCACCGCCTGGATGGTCTGGCTCAGGATCACGCAGTCGAAGGAGGCCGTGGGATAATCGAGCAGCTCGCTTTCGGCGTCGCCCTGGATCACCGACAGGCCCTGATTGAGGCAGGCGGCGACGCGGTTGCGGCTGATCTCGATGCCGCGCGCATCCGCCCCCTTGAAATGGCTGAGATGGTACAGCAGCGCTCCGTCGCCGCAGCCGACGTCGAGCACCCGCGCGCCCGCCGGCACCAGGTCGGCGATAAGCTGATGATCGACGCGGATGCGCGTGTCCGGCTTCGAAGCCGTGGCGTCGTCGGCACCCTCGGCCAGCGTCTTGGGGGCCTCGCTCATGACCGTGTCAGGCCCCGCAGTTCCGCGGCTCCGTCGAGAAAACCGCCGACCACCCGCAGGTAATCGGGGATGTCCATGAGGAAGGAATCGTGACCCTGATCGGTCTCGATCTCGACGAAACTGACATTGGCGCCGACACCGTTGAGGATCTTGACGATCTCCCGGCTTTCGGCGGTTGGGAACATCCAGTCGCTGGTGAAGCTGATGACGGCGAAGCGGACATCCGTGCCGGCGAAGATGTCGGTGGCGACGCCGCCGTGCTCCTCGACCATGTCGAAATAGTCCATCGCCCGGGTGATGTAGAGATAGGAATTGGCGTCGAAACGGTCGACGAAGGTGATGCCCTGGTGGCGCAGGTAGCTCTCGACCTGGAAATCGGCCTCGAACCCGTAAGTCACCCGGTCGCGGGACTGCAGGCTGCGCCCGAATTTCCGGGTCAGCGCCGATTCCGAAAGATAGGTGATATGCGCGCCCATACGCGCCACGGCAAGGCCGCGGTGGGGGCGCTTGCCCTCCTCCTGGTAGCGGCCGCCGCACCAGTCGGGGTCGGCCATCACCGCCTGGCGCCCGACCTCGTGGTGGGCGATGTTCTGGGCCGAGGTGCGGATGGCGGTGGCGATGGGGATGGCGGAAAACACCCTTTCGGGAAAGCGCGCCGCCCAGTCCAGGACCTGCATGCCGCCCATTGAGCCGCCGATGACGCAGAACAGGCGCTCGATGCCGAGGTGATCGATCAGCAGACGTTGGACGTTGACCATATCGCCGATGGTGATGACCGGGAAATCGAGGCCCCAGGGCTTGCCGGTGGCGGGGTTGATCTCGCTCGGCCCGGTGGTCCCCATGCAGCCGCCTAGGATGTTCGGGCAGATCAGGAAATAGCGCTCCGGATCCAGCGGCTTGCCGGGCCCCACCATGGTATCCCACCAGCCCGGCTTGGCGGTTACCGGATGGGTGCCGCAGACGAACTGGTCGCCGGTGAGGGCGTGACAGATGAGGATGGCATTGGATTTGTCGGCATTGAGCGTCCCGTGGGTGGTGTAGGCCACCCGGATTGGCCCCAGCCGGGCGCCGGAATCGAGGTCGAGCGGCGCCTTTTCCGCCAGGGTCACGAATTCCCCAGGCAGTTGGCGGTCTTCGGCGGCGGCACCGCCGGCGCCTTGCGTCTCTGATCCGCTTGTCATGCGTTCCAACCGGTGAACCCAACCGGGTCCGCTCATCCGCTGAACCATATAGTCCTAAGGGATGGGATTGCTAGGAAGGATCACCCCCAGTGTCAACGTTTTCTTTGATTTTACAGTCTCTTGCCATTAAGACTAGCGACCGAAATCGTGGTCCCCGCCGCCCAATACGGCGGGGTTCGGTTTTTGGGCGCAGGGTGACATGACGGAACCGACCCTATCCGAGTTGAGGGGCGAAATCGATCGCCTCGACGATCAGCTGGTGGATCTACTGTTGCGCCGGACGGACTTGGTGCGCGCCATCGGCTCGCTCAAGGGCGCCGACGGCAGTGGCGTGTTGCGCCCGGGACGGGAGGCGGAAATCCTGCGGCGGTTGCTGGTGCGGGCGGGGGCGGGCTTGGACGGGGCCGCCGTGGTCCGAATCTTTCGCGAGATCGTGTCCGCCGCGGTGCGCCAGCAGGGGCCCTTTTCCGTTGCCGCCTCCATGCCCGAAGGGGGGCCGTCATGTTGGGGGCTGGCGCGCGACCAATACGGCGCCGGCCTGCCGATACGGCCCATGGCGGGGCCGATCCAGGTCGTCGCCGCGGTCGCCGAAGGCTCCGTGAGCGTTGGTGTCGTTCCCTATCCGGTGAGCGAGGAGGCACAGCCCTGGTGGCCGCCGTTAATGGCCGAGCGGGCGCCGCGGGTGGTCGCCCGCCTGCCTGCGGCCGACGGTTTGGCCCCCGCCGAGGGCTGCGAGGAAGGGCTGGCGCTGGCAATGATGGTGCCGGAGCCGTCGGGTGACGACCGCAGCCTAATCGGCCTGGAGACCGAGGAAGGGCTGGGCCGTTCGCGCATCGGCGAGGCTTTCGCCACCGCCGGTTTGAACCTGCGGGCGAGCTGGCGCCGTCCCGCCGGCGGTGGATACGATCACGGCGGCATCCTGGCGGAGGTGGACGGCTTCGTGATGACCGACGGTCCCGCCTTCGCCGCCCTCCAAATGGCCCTTGGCGCGGCGGTATCGCGGGTCTCGGTGATCGGCGCTTACGCGGTGCCGCCCGATGTGACCGGCGCTTCGACATCGGCTGCCGGCACCCCTGGAGATGACCAGTGAGCGGGCCGCGGCCCATCGCGCCCCGGCCCGGCATCCTCGAGATCGAGCCCTACCAGGGGGGCTTGTCGGATCTCGAGGGCCGAAGCGACGTTATCAAACTGTCCTCCAACGAAGGCGCCCTCGGCCCCTCGCCCAAGGCGATGGCCGCTTTCGAGGCCGCCGCCGATGACCTTGGCCGCTACCCCGACGGCGCCTGCAGCGCCCTGCGCGCGGCCATCGGGGCGCGCTTCGGGCTCGATCCGGAACGCATCGTCTGCGGCGCCGGCTCCGATGAGCTTCTCGGCCTGCTCGCGCGCGCCTATGCCGGAGAAGGCGACGAAGTGCTCTATTCCGAGCACGGATTCCTGATCTACCCGATCGCCGCGATGGCGGTCGGCGCGGCGCCGGTGAAGGTTGCGGAGATCGGTCTCAAAGCCGATGTCGATGGGTTCATCGGCCGCGCTGGCAATCGCACCCGGCTGGTCTATATCGCCAACCCCAACAACCCGACCGGCAGCTACCTGAGCGCCGATGAGCTGCGCCGGTTGCGGGCCGGTCTGCCCGAGGGCGTGGTCCTGGTCATCGACGCGGCCTATGCCGAATATGTGACCGAAGCCGATTACGAGGCCGGTGTTGCGCTGGTGGACGAGGGCGAAAACACGGTCATGACCCGGACCTTTTCCAAGATCTTCGGACTCGGCGGGCTGCGCCTGGGATGGGCCTACGGCCCGCCCCATGTGATCGACGTGCTCAACCGGTTGAGGATGCCGTTCAACGTTTCGAGCGCCGCCCAGGCGGCGGGGATCGCCGCCCTGGCCGACCGCGACCACACCGAGGCCGCCATCGCCCACAACACGGATGAACGCGCGCGTCTCGCCGCGGCGCTGGCCGCCGCCGGGCTCGAAGTGCCGCCGAGCGCCGGGAACTTCGTTCTCGCCCGCTTTCCCGGTGGCGCCCGCCAGGCCGAAGCCGCCGACCGTCACCTCAAGTCGCAGGGCATCATCGTCCGCCGCATGGGCGCTTACGGGCTGCCCGACAGTCTGCGCATCACCGTAGGCCTGCATGACGAGATGACGGCGGCGGCGGCGGCGCTGACCGAGTTCATGGCATCGGAGGAGGGTGGAGATGGCTGAATCGGAGGCGAAACCCTTCTTCGAGCGCGTCGCCATCATCGGGCTCGGCTTGATCGGTTCATCGCTGGCCTGGGCCATGAAGGCTGAGGGGCTGGCCGGAGAGATCGTTGGCCACGCACGCAGCGCTGAAACCCGCGAGACCGCGCTTGGTCTCGGCTTCATCGACAGCGCCGCGGAAACCGCCGCCCTGGCCGTCGACGGCGCCAATCTGGTGGTGATCGCGGTGCCGGTCGGCGCCACCGGCCCGGTCTGTGCGGAAATCGGACCGGCCCTGTCGCCCGGCGCCCTGGTGACCGATGTCGGCTCGGTCAAGCAGGCGGTGATCGATGCGGCGGCACCCCATATCCCGGATGGCGTTCACTTCGTGCCCGCCCATCCGGTTGCGGGAACCGAGGAATCGGGGCCCGAGGCGGGCTTCGCCGAACTGTTTCGCGGCCGCTGGTGCATCCTCACGCCGGCGCCGGCGACCGAGCCGGCCGCCGTCGAACGCATCGCCGCGCTATGGCGGGCGGTGGGCAGCGAGGTCGATACCATGGAGGCTCGCCATCACGACATGGTGCTGGCGATCACTTCCCATCTGCCGCATCTGATTGCCTTCACCATCGTCGGCACCGCCACCGAACTGGAGAATCATCTGCAGCAGGAAGTCATCAAATTCGCCGCCGGCGGGTTTCGCGACTTCACCCGCATCGCCGCCTCCGATCCGGTGATGTGGCGCGACGTGTTCCTGGCCAACAAGGATGCGGTACTGGAGATGCTGGGCCGCTTCGACGAGGATCTGACCGCCCTGCAGCGCGCCATCCGCTACGGCGACGGCGCGACCCTGGAGGAGATGTTCACCCGCACCCGGGCGATCCGCCGCTCGATCATCGAGGCGGGACAGGCCTGAGGCGCGCCGTCAGAGGAGGGCTCGCTTTCGGCGTTCCCGGCTACCAGCGAATCATGGGCAGCCGGGCGAGCCGCGCCGGGCCCACATAGATGACCCGCCCCTGAATCGAGAGCGGCAAGCGGACCTCCGCTTCGGTGCCCGGCTGGCTGCGCCGTGACATCATGTCGAGCACCAGTTTGACGCCGCGCGCCACGCGCTCCTCGACCACTCCCGCCGCAACCAAGGCGTCGACGGTCTTGTCGTGGCCGCTAATCCTAGCCGCGAGGGAGGCCTCGGGCTGCAACGCCTCGTCCAAACTCAGCGTCCCGTTGCCCGAAACCTTGGCCGGGCCCCATGCCAGGTCCATGTTCTTGATTTCCAGAACGCCGCCGTCCTTGCGCCAGCGCGCCAGCCGCGGCCGTTCCAGGGGCAAGGGCAGATCCCCCAGCACCTGCAGCTCGGTGGTGAATTTTTCGAGCCGGCGGCCGAGCAGCTTATCCGCCGCCTGGGGCAGGGTGACGCCGCTGAGATCGAGCAGCAGACCCGCCGAGGAGTCCGAGCTCTCGGTCTTCTCCCGCAGGTATCCGTAGAGTTCGAGGCGCGCGGTTTCGGCCTCGATCAGGTGGCCGCTCATGGTTTCGCGGATCACCACCTGGCGTGGCCGCACCTTGACGATGCGCGGCGCGCCGTCCCGGGCCTCGGTGAATTCGCCCGGCGCTTCGGCAACCGCGATTTCCACGTCCAGGGCCCGGCGGCCGACGCGGAACCGCAGCTTGTGGCTGCCCGCGAGGTCGAAGGTGACATCGCCCGCCCGCCACGGCGACAGTCGCGCCTTGACGGTCTTGGCCTGCCACTGCCACAGGCCCCGGGCGGTACGGCCGCTCACCTGCATGTCGGTGATGTGGGCATCAAAGGCAAAGGGAAACCCGGAAACCTGGATGCCCGAGGTGGTGAAACTGCCGCCGCTCTGGATATTGGCCCGGGCGGCGGCGGCGATGCGGTCGCGGACCAGGTCGGCGCCGACGAACCAACTGGCGGTGGCGCCGGAAACCGCCATCAGGAAGACGGCGAACAGCCAAAAGGAAATACGGGCGCCGAGACGGCGGGCCTTGGTTTCGGTCATTGCGGTTTTTCGCCGGATCTGGATTACCATAACTGCCGCGCCAACGTCCGCCGGCGCGGGAAGATGACTGTAACGGGTCGCGCGCTTTGGATAAAGTCTGGCGATGGTCAAGAGGTCGATTGCCGATAGCGTCATGGCCGGGGGCGATGGGGATTTCTGGGTGTTCGCCTATGGCTCGCTGATTTGGGACCCGGGGTTCGAATGGCTCGAGCGTGGCCCCGCCCGGCTGTGGGGCTATCACCGCGCCATGTGTATCTATTCCCACGTCTGGCGGGGCACGCCCGCGGCCCCCGGCCTGGTGCTGGGGCTGGACCGCGGCGGCTCCTGCCGGGGCATCGCCTACCGCGTCGCCGCCGCCAGCCGGGACAGCGTCATCGACTATCTGGAAGCGCGCGAACGGGTGACGGCCGTCTATGTCGAGCGCACCCTGCCGGTGGCACTGGAGGGGGGCGGCGGCAGGGTCAAGGCGCTCACCTACGTCGCCGATCGCAGCCATCATCAATATGCGGGTCGGCTGCCGGCGGTCAAGGCGGCGCGGCTGATCCGCCGCGGCCGCGGGCGGGGCGGGCACAATATCGACTATCTCGAGAGCACGGTCAGCCACCTCGAAGAGCTCGGCATCCCCGACCGGCCGCTGGCCGGTCTGGCGCGGCTGGTCAGGCGGGGGGCCGACTGATCGGCGCCCGCCTCACGCGCATTTGGAGTAATCGCAGGAGAGGCAGAGGTCGCAGCCCTCCTGGTGGATGATCCCGGCGGTGCCGCATTTGGGGCACTGGGGCAGGCCGGCAAGGGCGCTGGCCGGCGCTTCGCCGGCTTCGGCGGCCTTGGCGGCCGCGGCTTCCAGCGCCTTGGCGGCGATCTGCTCGCGCGCCGGCATGAAGCCGATATCGACCAGGTGGCCTTCGATGACGTCGCCGATCGCCGCCAACAGAGAGGGCACGTAGCGCCCGCCCATCCACTGGCCGCCGCGCGGATCGAACACCGCCTTGAGCTCTTCGACCACGAAGGAGACGTCGCCGCCGCGTCGGAACACGGCGGAGATCATCCGGGTCAGGGCAACGGTCCAGGCATAGTGGTCCATGTTCTTGGAATTGATGAAGATCTCGAAGGGCCGCCGGCGCCCGTCCTGGATGACGTCGTTGATGGTGATGTAGATCGCGTGGTCCGATTCCGGCCATTTCAACTTGTAGGTCTTGCCCGGGAGCTCGCCCGGCCGGTCGAGCGGCTGGGTCATGTAGACCACGCCGCCGGCCTCGAACTGGTCCTCGGCCCGGGGCGGGACGGCGAGCGGCAGCTCCTGCTGCCGGGCCGGGCCCTCGGTTTCCGCCCCCTGTGCCTCCAGCACGGCGCCGGTGATGACGTTGGGGCGGTAGGTGGTGCAGCCCTTGCAGCCCGACCGGTAGGCCTGGAGATAGACGTCCTTGAAGTCCTCGAAGGTGATGTCGGCAGGCACGTTGATGGTCTTGGATATGGAACTGTCGACGTATTTCTGCACCGCCGCCTGCATCACCACGTGGTCGGCCGGGCCGAGGCGCTGGGCATCGGTGAAATAGGCGGGCAGTTCCGCCTTCTCGCCGAAGCTGCGGCGATAGAGACAATAGGCGTAATCGCTCACCTCCTCGTCGTGCCGGCTGCCGTCGGGCTGCAGCACGTGGCGGGTATAGGTGAAGCTGAAGACCGGCTCGAGGCCCGACGACACGTTATCGGCGAACAGCGAGATGGTGCCGGTCGGCGCGATCGAGGTCAGCAGCGCATTGCGGATGCCGTTCTCGGCGATGGCGGCATGCACGTCCGGGTCCAGGGAGGCGATGCTTTCGCCGGCGAGATAGGCGTCGGCGTCGTAGATCGGGCAGGGGCCTTTCTCAGCCGCGAGTTCGGCCGAGGCGAGATAGGCGGCGCGTTGGATCTCTTTCATCCAGGTCTCGGTCATGGCCACGGCGTCGGGCGAGCCGTAGCGCAGCCGGCACATGATCAGGGCATCGGCAAGCCCGGTCACGCCGAGCCCCATGCGGCGCTTGGACCGGGCCTCTTCGGCTTGCCGTTCCAGGGGGAAGCGCGAGATATCTATGGCGTCGTCGAGCATACGGACCGCAACCGGCACCAGCTCACGCAGGCGCTCGAGATCGAGGCGGGCGTCCTCGGTGAAGGGATCGCGGACCAGGCGGGCGAGGTTGAACGAGCCCAGCAGGCAGGCGCCATAGGGCGGCAACGGCTGCTCGCCGCAGGGATTGGTGGCGCTGATCTCCTCGGCGTAATAGAGGTTGTTGAGACGGTTGACGCGATCGATGAAGATGACCCCGGGCTCGGCATAGGCGTAGGTCGCCCGCATGATCTTGTCCCACAGTTCGCGGGCCCCGACGGTCGCATAGCTGACGCCGCCGAAGGTGAGTTCCCAGGGCGCATCGGATTCCACCGCCTCCATGAAGGTATCGGTCACCAGCACAGACAGGTTGAACATGCGCAGCCGCCCCGGCTCGCGCTTGGCCTCGATGAAGGCTTCGATGTCGGGGTGGTCACAGCGCAGGGTTCCCATCATGGCGCCGCGGCGGGAGCCGGCGCTCATGATGGTGCGGCACATGGCGTCCCAGACGTCCATGAACGAAAGCGGGCCCGAGGCATCGGCGCCGACGCCGCGCACCGGTGCACCCTTGGGCCTGAGGGTCGAGAAATCGTAGCCGATGCCGCCGCCCTGCTGCATGGTGAGGGCCGCCTCCCGCAGGTGTTCGAAGATTCCCGACATGTCGTCGGGAATGGCGCCCATGACGAAGCAGTTGAACAGCGTCACGTTGCGCCCGGACCCGGCGCCGGCGATGACCCGACCGGCCGGCAAAAACTCGAAGCCGCTCAGGGCATCGAAGAAGCGATCCGACCAGAACCCACGCGCCTCGGGCGCTTCCGCCTCGGCCAAGGCGGCGGCGATGCGGCGCCAGGTGTCGTCGACGGTTTTGTCCACAGCACCGCCTGAAGGGTCCTTGAGGCGGTACTTCATGTCCCAAATCTGCTGGGAAATGGCCGATACGAGGGTCATCGACGGCTCCGTGGCGGAGACGGGGTGGCGAAAGCGACCGAGGGATGACGGCTGGACCCCTCGGAAGCCGGCCAAATACCCGTCAAGCTATTGAAATTCATAACCTAATTTACCCCGACCCGTGCCGGGCGGGCCCATTCTAGGGGCGTGTCGGGGGCCCGTCAAGGATATGTTCCTGTTATGTTTCCACATCGGCGTCGCCGCCCAAGTCCTTGGGCTTGGGACGGAATTGAAGTTATGCCCGGTTTCCACCGGGCGGCGCGGGGCCTTCATCCACGGAGTTATCCACAGCTTCTTTTGCGCCGGCGGCGAAGCCGCGGCTTATTGCCGAGCTTCTGCCTCGAGACGAGCCGTCGCCTCATCGATCCGATCACCCAGGGTTTTGAGGAACGCCCTGCGGTCGAGCCCGGCCGGCATCGGGTCGAGGAATTCGACGATTATGGTCCCGGCGCGCTTGT
>JAWWBR010000106.1:0-11587 GCA_033720855.1 Alphaproteobacteria bacterium | reverse complement strand
GGCCAGCGCCTGGATGCCCATGACGCGCAGAATGTCGTGGGGCACCGGGCTGCCATCCATCAGGTGATCGCCCTTTTCCACGTAATCGCCCTCACGGACGGCGATATGCCGGTCCTTGGGCAGCAGATACTCGGTCGCCTCGCCGTCTTCCATGCGAACCATGACCCGGCGCTTGGATTTGTAGTCACGGCCGAATTCCACCTGCCCGGCACTTTCGGCGATGATCGCGAAATCCTTGGGCTTGCGCGCCTCGAACAGCTCGGCCACCCGCGGCAGGCCGCCGGTGATGTCACGGGTCTTCATGGATTCCCGCGGGATCCGCGCAAGCACGTCGCCGGCATGGACCTCCTCGCCGTTTTCGACCCGAAGGAACGCGCCCACCGACATGAAATAGCGCGCTTCGTGGCCATTGGGCAGGACCACCACCTCGCCCTTCTTGTCGCGGAGCGTAATGCGGGGCCGCAACTCGGCCGCCTTGGGCTGGGACTTCCAGTCGATCACCTCCTTGGAGGCGATGCCGGTGGTCTCATCCACGACCTCGCGGTAGCTGACCCCTTCCGCGAGGTCCATGTAGTTGGCGATGCCCGTGCTTTCGGTGATGATCGGCAGGGTATAGGGATCCCATTCCGCCATCTTGTCGCCCTTGGCCACCTGCTGCCCCTCCTCGACCAGCAATCGCGCGCCGTAGGGCACATCGTAGCGGGCCAAGACGCGCCCCGATTCGTCTTCCAGAACGATCTCGCAGTTGCGGCCCATGACCACGTGCATGCCCTCTGAATCCTGGACCGTGTTGCGGTTGTTGAACACGATCTTGGAGTCGAAGGCGGCCTCGACGCTGGACTGTTCGGCGCCACGCTGAGCGGCGCCGCCGATGTGGAAGGTACGCATGGTGAGCTGGGTGCCGGGCTCACCGATCGACTGGGCGGCCATGACGCCGACGGCCTCGCCGATATTGACGATGGTGCCGCGGGCAAGATCGCGCCCGTAGCACTTGACGCAGATCCCCGAGGGGCATTCGCAGGTCAGCACCGACCGGATCACCACCTCTTCGACGCCGGCACGCTCGATCGCCTCGACGCTTTCCTCATCCATCAGGCTGCCGGCCTTGACGATGACCTCGCCCGACAGCGGATCGACGACGTCTTCCGCCGGCACCCGACCGAGCAGGCGCTCGGCCAGCGGCTCGATCACGTCGCCGCCTTCGATCACCGCCTTGGTCGGCAGGCCCTTGGTGGTGCCGCAATCCTCGGCGACGATGATCGCATCCTGGGCGACATCCACCAGGCGGCGGGTGAGGTAGCCGGAGTTCGCGGTCTTGAGCGCGGTGTCGGCAAGACCCTTGCGGGCGCCGTGGGTCGAGTTGAAGTATTCGAGCACCGTCAGCCCCTCCTTGAAATTGGAGATGATGGGGGTCTCGATGATCTCGCCGGACGGCTTGGCCATCAGGCCGCGCATGCCCGCGAGCTGCTTCATCTGCGCCTCCGAGCCGCGGGCGCCGGAATGGGCCATCATGTAGACCGAGTTGATCGGCGTCCCCGGGCTGGCCGAGGAAATGCCCTTCATCATCTCCTTGGAGACGGCGTCGGTGCACTGCGACCAGGCGTCGATCACCTTGTTGTATTTCTCGCCCTGGGTGATGAGCCCGTCGAGGTATTGCCGCTCGTATTCCTCAATCCGCTCCTGGGTCTCGCTGACCAGCTTCTCCTTGGCCTCGGGGATCACCAGATCGTCCTTGCCGAAGGAGATCCCGGCCTCGAAGGCGTTGCCGAAGCCGAGCGCCATCAGGCGGTCGCAGAAGATCACGGTATCCTTCTGCCCGCACGAGCGATAGACAACGTCGATCAGGCTCGAAACCTCGCGCTTTGTCAGTACCTTGTTGATGACGTCGAAATCGAGGTCGGGGTGCCGCGGCAAGACTTCCGAAATGATCATCCGGCCCGGCGTCGTGTCCACGGTCTCGACCCTGGGCTTGCCCTCTTCATCCTCGGAGAGGAAGCGGGCCTTGATCTTCGAATGCATGGTCACGACGCCACTGTCCAGCGCTTGCTGGATCTCGCCGACGTTGGAAAAGACCATGCCTTCCCCGGGCTCGCCCTCCCGTTCCAGCGACATCGAGTAGAGGCCGAGGATGATGTCCTGGGTGGGCACGATGATGGGGTTGCCGTTGGCCGGGCTGAGGATGTTGTTGGTGGACATCATCAGCACCCGGGCCTCCAACTGGGCCTCGAGCGAGAGCGGCACATGGACGGCCATCTGGTCGCCGTCGAAATCGGCGTTGAACGCGGCGCAGACCAGGGGGTGGAGCTGGATCGCCTTGCCCTCGATCAGCACGGGTTCGAAAGCCTGGATGCCGAGGCGATGGAGCGTCGGCGCCCGATTGAGCAGCACCGGGTGCTCGCGGATCACCTCTTCGAGGATGTCCCAAACCTCCGGGCGCTCCTTCTCGACCATGCGCTTGGCCGCCTTGATGGTCGTTGCCATGCCGTAGAGCTCGAGCTTCGAATAGATGAACGGCTTGAACAGCTCGAGCGCCATCTTCTTCGGCAGCCCGCACTGATGGAGTTTCAGCTCCGGCCCGACGACGATCACCGACCGGCCCGAATAGTCGACGCGCTTGCCCAGCAGGTTCTGGCGGAAACGCCCCTGCTTGCCCTTGAGCATGTCGCTGAGCGACTTGAGCGGGCGTTTGTTGGCGCCGGTAATCACGCGGGCGCGCCGCCCGTTGTCGAACAGGGCATCGACCGATTCCTGAAGCATGCGCTTTTCGTTGCGCACGATGATGTCGGGTGCATGCAGTTCAATCAGCCTTTTGAGGCGGTTGTTGCGGTTGATCACCCGGCGATAGAGGTCGTTGAGGTCGGAAGTGGCGAAACGCCCGCCGTCGAGCGGCACCAGGGGCCGCAACTCCGGCGGTATCACCGGCACCACCTCAAGCACCATCCACTCCGGACGGGTCTTGGACTCGATGAAGTTTTCGACCAGCTTGAGGCGCCGAACCAGCTTCTTGCGCTTGGCTTCGGAGCCGGTCTCCTTGAGCTCCTCGCGCAGGGTCTCGGCCTCTTCGCCAAGGTCGATGGCCTCCAGCATGTCGCGCAGCGCCTCCGCACCGATCGACGCGGTGAAGGCGTCGACGCCGTATTCGTCCTGGGCCTCGATATATTCCTCCTCGGACAGGAGCTGGTGCATCTTGAGCGGCGTCAGCCCCGGTTCGGTCACCACGAACTGCTCGAAATAGAGCACCCGCTCGAGATCCTTCAGGGTCATGTCGAGCAGAAGTCCGATGCGGCTCGGCAGCGATTTCAGGAACCAGATATGGGCGACCGGGCTGGCCAGCTCGATATGGCCCATCCGCTCCCGGCGGACCTTGCTCAGCGTCACCTCGACCCCGCATTTCTCGCAGATGATGCCGCGGTATTTCATCCGCTTGTATTTCCCGCACAGGCACTCGTAGTCCTTGATGGGACCGAAGATGCGGGCACAGAACAGGCCGTCCCTTTCCGGTTTGAAGGTGCGGTAGTTGATCGTCTCCGGCTTCTTGATCTCGCCGAAGGACCACGACCGGATGCGTTCCGGGCTGGCGATAGAGATCTGTACTTCGTCGAAGCTTTGTGGGCCGGTCGACTGACCAAAGACCTTCATCAGCTCGTTCATAAATATCTCCTGCTCATCATGCCGGGGCGGCCCCGGCGGGCATGGCGGACGGGCCGCCGCTGCATTTACTCAAACCGTTAAAGTTCGCGCTGATTGAGTTCCACATTGAGGCCGAGGGACCGGAGTTCCTTGACCAGGACATTGAAGGATTCGGGGATACCGGCCTCGAAAGTATCGTCGCCCCTGACGATCGCCTCGTAGACCTTGGTGCGGCCGGAGACGTCGTCCGACTTCACCGTCAGCATCTCCTGCAGGGTGTAGGCCGCGCCGTAGGCCTCAAGCGCCCACACCTCCATCTCGCCGAACCGCTGGCCGCCGAACTGGGCCTTGCCGCCCAGCGGCTGCTGGGTGACCAGGCTGTAGGGGCCGATGGACCGGGCATGGATCTTGTCGTCCACCAGGTGGTGGAGCTTGAGCATATAGATATAGCCGACCGTGACCTTGCGGTCGAAGGTCCGTCCCGTGCGCCCGTCGACCAGGGTCACCTGTCCCGAAGTGTCGAGGCCGGCCTTCTCCAGAAGCTCGTTGATGTCCTCTTCCCGGGCGCCGTCGAAGACCGGCGTAGCCACCGGCACGCCGCCGGTTTCATTGGCGGCGAGCTCGGCGAGCTCATCGTCGTTCAGCGATGCCATCTCCCGGCTCCAGATCTGGTCGCCGTAGATGTCCTTGAAGGTTTTCTTGATCTCGGCGGAAGTTCCATTGCGCCGGTAGGCGTCGAGGGCGGCGCCGATCTGGCGACCGAGACCGGCCGAGGCCCAGCCGAGATGGGTTTCGAGGATCTGTCCGACGTTCATGCGCGAGGGCACGCCAAGGGGATTGAGGACGATGTCCACCGGGGTTCCGTCCTCGAGATAGGGCATGTCCTCGATGGGCACGATCTTCGACACCACGCCCTTGTTGCCATGGCGGCCAGCCATCTTGTCGCCCGGCTGCATCTTGCGTTTGACGGCGACGAAGACCTTGACCATCTTCATCACCCCCGGCGGCAACTCATCGCCGCGCTGCAGCTTGTCGACCTTGTTCTCGAAGCGGGCCTCGAGGTGTGCGTTGGCCTCTTCGGCCTGCTTGTTGATCTCTTCGACCTCGCGCATCACCTTGTCGTTCCGCACCGTGACCTGGCGCAACTGGCCGGGGGTCAACTCCTCGAGCATGGCCTCGGTGATCTTGGCCCCGGGCTTGATGTTCTTGGGCCCGGAATCGGCGATGCGGCCGACCAGAAGATCGCTGACGCGGGCGACATAGCCACGCTCCAGGATCGCCTTCTCGTCGTCGCGGTCCTTTGTCAGGTGCTCGATCTCGTCGCGCTCGATGGCAAGCGCGCGTTCGTCCTTGTCGACCCCGCGGCGCGAGAACACGCGGACCTCGACCACGGTCCCGGCGACCCCTGGCGGCAGACGCAGCGAGGTATCGCGGACGTCGGAGGCCTTCTCACCGAAGATCGCCCGCAAAAGCTTCTCCTCCGGCGTCATCGGGCTTTCGCCCTTGGGCGTGACCTTGCCGACGAGAATATCCCCCGGCTGAACCTCGGCACCGATATAGACGATGCCGGCCTCGTCGAGGTTGCGCAGGGCCTCCTCGCCGACATTGGGGATGTCGCGGCTGATTTCCTCCTGTCCCAGCTTGGTGTCGCGGGCCATCACCTCGAATTCTTCGATATGGATGGAGGTGAATACGTCGTCGCGGACGATGCGTTCGGAGATCAGGATCGAGTCCTCGAAGTTGTATCCGTTCCAGGGCATGAAGGCGACCAGCACGTTGCGCCCGAGCGCCAGTTCGCCGAGGTTGGTCGACGGCCCGTCGGCGATGATGTCCCCTTGGCTGACCATATCACCGACCTTGACCAGCCGCCGGTTGTTGATGCAGGTGTTCTGGTTGGACCTCTGGAACTTCAAAAGGTTGTAGATATCGACGGTGGACGCCGCGGCATCGGTCTCGTCGGTGGCGCGGATGACGATGCGGGTCGCATCCACCTGGTCGACGATGCCGCTGCGCCTAGCGGCGATAGCAACGCCGGAATCCTTGGCCACGACCTCTTCCATTCCGGTGCCCACAAGGGGGGCGTCGGTGCGAATCAGGGGTACCGCCTGGCGTTGCATGTTCGATCCCATCAACGCGCGATTGGCGTCGTCGTTCTCCAGGAACGGGATCAGCGAGGCGGCCACCGAGACCAGCTGCTTGGGCGAAACGTCCATGAAGTTGATGTCTTCGGACCGCGCCATCACGAACTCGCCGCCCGAACGGCAGGACACGAAGTCGGCGGCCAGCCGGTTGTTGGAATCGAGCTCGGCATTGGCCTGGGCGATGGTGTATTTGCTCTCCTCCATGGCCGAAAGATAGACCACCTCGTCGGTCACCTGGCCGTCCACCACCCTGCGGTAGGGGCTTTCGATGAAGCCGTATTTGTTGACCCTGGCATAGGTCGCCAAGGAGTTGATGAGGCCGATATTGGGCCCTTCCGGCGTCTCGATCGGGCAGATGCGGCCGTAATGGGTGGGGTGCACGTCACGCACCTCGAAGCCGGCGCGTTCGCGGGTCAGTCCGCCGGGGCCCAGTGCTGAAAGCCGTCGCTTGTGGGTGATCTCCGACAGCGGGTTGGTCTGGTCCATGAACTGGCTGAGCTGCGAAGAGCCGAAGAATTCGCGCACCGCCGCGGCGGCGGGCTTGGCGTTGATCAGATCATGGGGCATGACCGAATCGATATCCACCGAGCTCATGCGCTCGCGAATCGCCCGCTCCATGCGGAGAAGGCCGATGCGATACTGGTTTTCCATCAACTCACCGACCGAACGCACCCGGCGGTTGCCAAGGTTGTCGATGTCGTCGATCTCGCCCCGCCCGTCCTTGAGCTCGACCAGCATCTTGACGACCGAGAGGATGTCCTCCTTGCGCAGGGTGCGCAGTTGGTCATCGGTCTCGAGACCCAGGCGGGCATTCATCTTGACCCGTCCCACCGGCGAGAGGTCGTAGCGTTCGGGATCGAAGAAAAGCCCCTGGAACAGGGTCTCGGCGGTCTCCGGGGTCGGAGGCTCGCCCGGGCGCATGACGCGGTAGATGTCGGTCAGCGCTTCGGCCCGGCTGGCGTTCTTGTCGGCCGCCAGGGTGTTGCGGATATAGGGCCCGACATTGACATGGTCGATGCCCAGGGTGGGAACGTCGACGACGCCCGCTTCCTTGATGGCGGGCAGGTTCTCCTCGTCGATCTCGTCCCCGGCCTCGGCCAGGACCTCGCCGGTCTGCTCGTTAACGAGGTCGATGGCAACATACCGGCCCATCAGGTCCTCGTCCGAAACGAGAACCTCCTCGAGGCCGCTTTCCAGCAGCTTCCGCGCCGTGCGCGGAGTGATCTTGTCATCGGCCTTGGCCACGGCGCGGCCGGTCTTGGCGTTGATCAGGTCGTTGGTGAGCTTGATGCCGCGGTAGCGTTCGGGGTCGAACTTGGTCTTCCAGCCGTCCTTGTGGGCAACGAAGGGCACGATGTCGTAAAAATATGCGAGGATGTCCTCCACCGACATCCCCTCCGCCTCCTCGGGCAGCATTGGCTCACCCGCCTCGGCGCGCTCGGCGCGCAGCTTTTCCGTCCCCTCGTTGTCCAAGGCCAGAAGCAGGGTCGAGACCGGAAGCTTGCGGCGCCGGTCGATGCGGACATAGACCAGGTCCTTGGCGTCGAACTCGAAGTCGAGCCACGAACCGCGATAGGGAATGATCCGGGCCGCGAACAGGTACTTGCCGGACGAATGGGTCTTGCCCTTGTCGTGGTCGAAGAACACCCCCGGCGAGCGATGCATCTGCGAGACGATCACGCGTTCCGTGCCGTTGACGATGAAGGTGCCGTTACGGGTCATGAGCGGCATGTCGCCCATGTAGACGTCCTGTTCCTTGATGTCGCGGATCGACCGCGCGCCGGTATCCTCGTCGATGTCCCAGACCAGCAGCCTGAGGGTCACCTTGAGGGGCGCCGCGTAGGTCAGGCCGCGCTGCTGGCATTCCTCGGTGTCGTATTTCGGTTCCTCGAACTCGTATTTGACGAATTCGAGCGTGCCCCGGTCGGAGAAGTCCTTGATCGGGAAAACCGATTTGAACACCTCCTGGAGCCCGGTGTCGGGGCGCTCGTCGGCGGGAACGCCCAGATGCAGGAATTCCTCGTAGGACGACTGCTGCATCTCGATCAGGTTGGGCATCGGCACCGCAGAGGGGATGCGACCGAAATCGAGACGGATACGTTTGCGGCCGGTGAAGGATTTCGCCATGGATCGATGGTCCTTATTAATCGACGCGTTGACTGGAATATTTCTTAAACCGAAATTTCGCTGGTCTTCCGGCCCCTCCCCCCGGCGCTGACGGCCGCGGGGAGGGGCCGCGTAAACATGCCCCCACGGGGGCCGAGGCCGGCCTTAGGCGAGCTCTACCGTGGCGCCGGCGCCCTCGAGCTGCTCCTTGACCTTTTCGGCCTCGTCCTTGTCGACCCCTTCCTTGACGGGCTTCGGCACGGATTCGACCAGGTCCTTGGCCTCCTTGAGGCCCAACCCGGTGATCGCCCGGACCTCCTTGATGACGTTGATCTTCTTGTCGCCGAAGCTGGCGAGGACGACGTCGAAGCTGTCCTTGGCTTCGGCCGCCTCACCGGCGGCCGCGGCCGGGCCCGCGGCGGCGACCGCCACCGGCGCCGCGGCGCTGACGCCCCACTTCTCCTCGAGAAGCTTGGACAGTTCCGCGGCTTCGAGCACCGTCAGGGCGGAAAGATCATCTGCAATTTTTTCGATATCAGCCATGTTTCACTCCATTAGGCTTGAACTTCTGGGTCTGGATCGGCTAGGCCGCCTCTCCCTTTTCCGAATAGGCCGCGACGACGCGGGCCACTTGGCCGCCAGGGGCGTTCAGCACCTGCGCGATCCGGGTTGCCGGCGTCGACAACATGCCGACGATTTTGCCTCGAAGTTCATCGAGCGACGGCAGCGCCGCAAGCGCCTTGATGCCATCGGTATCCAACACCTGATCGTCCAGCGCACCGCCGACGATGACGAGCTTGTCATTGTCCTTGGCGAACTTGACGGCCACGCGCGCCGCCGCCACCGGATCCTCCGACGTTGCAATCGCCGTCGGTCCGGCAAACAGAGGCGTGAGCTCGGCGAACTTCGTGCCTTCAAGGGCGAGACGGGCGAGCCGGTTCTTGGTCACCTTGAAGCTGGCCCCTTCCTCGCGCATCTGGTTGCGGAGGGTTGTCGATTCCGCAACCGAAAGGCCGCTCTGATGCGTCACAACCAAAAGGTTGGTCGCCTCGAACAGCCCCTTGAGCGAAGAGACCATATTTTCCTTCTCGGCACGGTCCACTTTCGTCTCCTTGACTGGCCTCCCCGGTTTGGACGCGGGAAGGCGCGTTGCACACTGGACCCCAGGGGTGCCCCGACGGGGTCCGCTCCCCTGTCCCAGAAGATCAAGCCCGGGGGCCGAAGCCCCGAGACCTGCTCCCGTCTATGCAGGCGGTTTCCCCTTAAACCCTGGGCCAGGCCCCGGGCACCTGCAGTCTCGGACAGGCGGGCGAAACCGTGTTTCGCCCAGATTCCGCGCCAACGGCACGGAAACGCGGTGAACCCGGGCTATTCGCCCAGGCTCGAAATCTCCAGCCTCACACCCGGTCCCATCGTGGAACAGAGGGATACCTTCTTGACATACGTGCCCTTGGCGCCAGACGGCTTGGCCTTGACGATCGCGTCGTAAAGGGCGCGCACGTTCTCTTCAAGCTGGTTCTCGGCAAAGCTCGCCTTACCGATACCGGCATGGATCACCCCGGCCTTCTCGGCGCGGAACTCGACCTGGCCCCCCTTGACCGCCTGCACCGCGGCGGCGACGTCGGGCGTGACCGTGCCAAGCTTGGGGTTGGGCATCAGCCCGCGCGGACCGAGAATCTTGCCCAGCCGGCCGACCACGCTCATCATGTCGGGCGTGGCGATGCAACGGTCGAAGTCGATCTCGCCGTCCTGCACCTTCTGGGCGAGGTCCTCGCCGCCGACGATGTCGGCCCCCGCATCCTTGGCCTCCTGAAGCTTGTCGTCCTTGGCGAACACCGCCACCCGCACCGATTTGCCGGTGCCATGGGGCAGCGAGATCACGCCGCGGACCATCTGGTCGGCATGGCGCGGGTCAATATTGAGGTTGATCGACATCTCGACGGTTTCGTCGAACTTCGAGGTCGCCCGTTCCTTGACCATCTTGACCGCATCACCCAGCGGGTAATCGGCATCCCGGTCGATCCCTTCGACCGCCTTCCTCAAGCGCTTTCCGGTTTTCGCCATTGCCCTACCCCACCACTTCCAGGCCCATGGAACGCGCCGTGCCGGCGATGATCTTGGCCGCCTGGTCGATGTCGTTGGCGTTGAGATCCACCTTCTTCAGTTCCGCGATCTCCCGGCACTGGGCCATGGTCACGGTGCCGACGATGTCCTTGCCCGGCTCCTGGGAACCCTTGGGCAGGCGTGCGGCCTTCTTCAGGTAATAGCTGGCCGGCGGCGTCTTGGTCGTGAATGAAAAACTGCGGTCCTGGTATACGGTGATGTTGACCGGGATCGGCATCCCCTGCTCCAGCCCCTCGCTCTGGCACTGGGCGTTGAACGCCTTGCAGAATTCCATGATGTTGACGCCGTGCTGGCCCAAAGCCGGCCCGATCGGCGGCGATGGATTGGCCTGGCCGGCCGGAACCTGAAGCTTGATGAAGCCCATTTCCTTCTTCGCCATACTGCTCCCTTTCCTTTCTCCGGCGCGCCCGCGGGCGCGCTCTCAGGGGCTGCGCGGTGCGGCCCCTCCTGGACTTCGGAGGCGGGCCTCCCGCACGGGGCCGGGACCAGCCCGGCCGGTTAACACTAAGCTCTCAGGCCTTTTCGACCTGCGAGTACTCCAACTCCACCGGCGTCGCGCGACCGAAGATCGAGACCGCCACCTTGAGCCGGGCGCGTTCCTCGTCGACCTCCTCGACCAAACCGGTGAAGGAGGTGAAGGGACCGTCGCTGACCCTGACCTGCTCGCCGATCTCGAAAGTGACCGAGGGCTTGGGCCGCTCGATGCCTTCCTGGACCTGTTGCAGGATGCGGTCCACCTCGCGCTGGGCGACCGGGCTGGGGCGGGCGCTGCCGCCGAGGAACCCGGTGACCTTGGGCGTATTCTTGACGAGGTGCCAGGTGTCGTCGGTCATCTCCATCTTGACCAGGACGTAACCGGGGAAGAACTTGCGCTCGGCCGCCACCTTGGCGCCGCGGCGCATCTCCACCACCTCCTCGACGGGAACCAGCACCTCCTCGAACAGGTCGCCCATGCCTTTTTGGTCGGCCTGCTCGCGGATCGATTCGGCGACCTTCTTCTCGAAGCCCGAATAGACGTGGATGACATACCAGTGTTGCGCCATGTGCCCTTGCTTAAATCCGCAATCTCAAGTGCCCAGACCGAGGATCAGCTGAATCCCCGTGGACAGGATCTGATCGACGATCAGGAAGAAGATCGCCGCCAGCGTTACCATGATGAAGACCATGATCGTGGTGATCGTAGTCTCCTTCCGCGTCGGCCAAGTGACCTTGGCCACCTCCTGGCGCACCTGCTGAATGAACTGAAATGGTGATGTCTTCGCCATTCTCAACTTAAATCCGACTATGGGGCCCAATCGCCGGCCTGCAAGGGTGCGGGATGGCAGGAGCGGAGGGCCTCGAACCCCCAACCTCCGGTTTTGGAGACCGGCGCTCTGCCAATTGAGCTACGCTCCTTCCGAGCGGCCACGGATCGACGCTCCCGGTGCCGTGGCCCAATCCTCTATCCCCGCTTACCGGCCCCGTGTTCTACTCGATGATCTTGGCGACGACGCCGGCGCCGACGGTGCGCCCGCCCTCGCGGATGGCGAAGCGCAGGCCCTCGTCCATGGCGATCGGCTGGATCAGCTCGACGCTCATCGACACGT
>JAWWBR010000105.1:0-11653 GCA_033720855.1 Alphaproteobacteria bacterium | reverse complement strand
GGCCGGCCGCGGCCGGTGGCGTTGCGCCCGGCGCGACTTGGGGTTATAAGGGCGGGCCTTAATCGGGGAGTAGCTCAGCCTGGTAGAGCACCACGTTCGGGACGTGGGGGCCGGAGGTTCAAATCCTCTCTCCCCGACCAACACATGCAACGGCTTACGTGTTTCGGCACCTAGGCCGTTTTTCTTTGCGCCAACCGTGCTTGCGCGTGTTCCGGCGGCGGGGCTTCTGAAGTCTATGACGCGGAAAACCGCCTCACCCAGATCGTCTTCCCCGATCTTACCACCGCCGGCTACCGCTACGACGGGCTGGGGCGGAGGATCGAGAAGACCGCGGGCAGCGGAAGGATTGCGCCCTCGGGAAATTCCGGGCTGCCCCGCCGGGGCCCGCATCGGGTATATAGGTTCAGGTATAGGAGATCGTGCCGGTGACGGCGGCCGCACGCGGCGGTGGGCACTGCCGCCCAGGCGGCGCGGCGCCGCGCGCCCAACAACGAGGGAGGACGACATGGCCCAGGCGTGGCAGACGGTAAAGGAATGGCCGGAACTTATTCTCGAGAGGCTCGAGGGCGGCGGGGTCGCCCGCATCACCCTCAACCGGCCGGAGAAGCGCAATGCGCTCAACGGCGAGCTGGTCGCCGCCTTTTTCGACTCGCTCGAGATCGTCCGCGGCGATAGGGAGCTCAAGGCGGTGATCACCCGCGGCGCGGGCAAGGCCTATTCGTCGGGCCTCGACCTCCATTTCCTGCGCGAGATCAATGCCGCCCCCCGCGACTGGGACCGGCCCAGCCCGACCATCGAGCTGGCCGAGGCGGTCCGGGCCTTCCCCAGGATCATGATCGCCCAGGTTCACGGCTATTGCCTGGGCGGGGCGCTCGGCATCATGAATTGCCACGACATCGTCTTCGCCGCCACCGATGCGGAGCTCGGCATGCCCGAGATCCTGCGCGGCAGCTTCGGCCAGCTGGTGACCAGCACCCTGGTCCATGGCGGCATCCCGATCAAGAAGGTGGCGCTGTTGCAGCTGGTCGGCCGCAACCTGAGCGGGGCCGAGGCCGATGCCATCGGCATCGTCTCCCAGGCGGTGCCGGCCGAAGAGCTGGAGGAGACGACCACGCGCATCGCCGCGGAAATCGCCACCCGCCACCTGGCGCCGCTGGAGCATTCCAAGATCACCGTGCAGATGGGCCGGGACCTCTCCTTCAGCCAGGCGATCCAGCTCGACCAGCTGGTGGGCCAGCGCCTGCGCCGGGCCATGGACCCGACCGCCGACGTCGAAAGCTACCTGAAGTCGCAGAAGGGCGGCCCCAACCTCGCCTATAAGCGCCCCGACGTGTGAGGCGGCGTGCCGGCGCCCAGCGTCCCCATTGCTCAGCGGGCGCGGGCCCGGCTACCATCGGCTGAACCCGGCCCTGAAACGATTGAGGGGGAGAGCAAGCGTGGCTTTGAACATCCGCCGTGTGGTGACCGGACACGACGCCCAAGGGCGCGCCGTCGTCACCGTTGACGAGCACCCGAGCAATCACGTCTCCAACCGGCCCGGCCACGACAGCATCGTGGTGTGGACGACCAGCGAGACGCCGGCGGATTTCTCCGATGAAGCCGACGGCGCCGATTGGCCGGTGGGGAGGCCGCCGATTCCCCGCGGCTCGATCTTCCGCATCATCGAATACGCGCCGGGCGTCGAATCGCGTATGCACCGCACCGACACCATCGACTACGTGGTGGTGATGTCGGGCGAGATCGACATGCGCCTCGACGACGGCAACGAGGTGCACCTCAAGGCCGGCGACGTCATGGTCCAGCGCGGCACCAACCACGACTGGATCAACCGCGGCACGGACCCCTGTGTCATCGCCTTCACCCTTCTCGACGCGACGCCGAAGGCCGGGGGATGATCCCCGCCCGATATCTGCCACCGGCAGGAAAGGGGCGGGTGCTTGACGGTTTGCGGCCGAAATTCGGGCGCGTGGAGCATCGGGCCCGGGGCCGATCCGGGGGGCCGCGGGCCAAAGCCCGACGGGTTCCCGCCCTTTGGCCCGTGCAATTCCTAATGTGCGACGATTGACCGCGCGAGGCGGAGATGATCAACCGCGTGAGGTTAATAAGTGGGCTGGTCCTTTTTGCCTTCGTGCTCAGCCACTTGCTCAATCATACCCTTGGGTTGATCTCCCTCGAGGTGATGGAGGATGGCCGGCGCCTGTTCAACGACGTCTGGCGCAATCTGCCCGGGACCGTTCTCCTTTACGGATCGCTCGCGGTGCATTTCTTCCTCGGCATCTATGCGCTTTACCGCCGCCGAGGCTTCCGTATGTCGGGCTCGGAGGCGGCGCAGCTCCTGTTGGGGCTGGCGGCGGTGCCGCTGCTGGCCGAGCACGTGCTTTCGACCCGGTTGCTTGAGGAACTGACCGACCTCAAGGGCAATTACGCCTATGTCATCCATGCGCTCTGGGTGCAGGTGCCGAGCAAGGGCGCGATCCAGGCCGCCGCCCTGACGGTGGTCTGGACCCATGGCGTCATCGGCCTCTATTTCTGGCTGCGCCTCAAGCCCGCCGTCGCGGCGCTGCTGCCGGTCCTGTTGATCGTCGCCATCCTGATCCCGGTTCTGTCCCTGCTGGGATTCGTCTCCGCTGGCCGAGAGGTCGCCCAATTGGCGGCCGATCCCGCCTGGCTGGCCGAGACCAAGGCCCGGATGAATTGGCCGCAGCCGGGCGATATCGCGCTGATCTCCGATCTCAAGCTCTTGGTCTGGATATTGGTTGCCGCCGCCATTGCCATCGCGCTGGTGGCCCGGGGCATCCGTGGCCTATGGCAGGCGCGCCGGGGCGCGGTGGTGATCACCTATCCCGGCCCGCGAGCGGTGCGGGTGCGCAAGGGACTCTCGATCCTCGAGGCAAGCCGCGCCATGGGCATTCCGCACGCGTCGGTGTGCGGCGGACGCGGGCGGTGCTCGACCTGCCGGGTCCGGGTCGGCCATGGCCGCGAAGCCCTGCCGCCGCCCAGCGAAGCCGAACGCCTGGTGCTGGAACGGGTCAACGCCGCCCCGGACACGCGGCTCGCCTGCCAGCTCAGGCCCGACGAGGCGATCTCGGTGGTGCCGCTGCTGCCGGCGACGGCGGGCCTGGCCGAGGCCCGCGCCCGGGGCGGCATGGATGCCGGCCACGAACAGGAGGTCGCGATCCTCTTCGCCGACGTCCGCGATTTCACCGATCTTTCCGACGGGCGGCTGCCTTACGACGTGGTGTTCGTCCTCAACCGCTACTTCGAGGCGATGGGCAAGGCGGTCGAGGATGCCGGTGGCCGGCTCGACAAGTTCATGGGGGACGGCGTGATGGCCCTGTTCGGTATCGGCGGCGACGGGGCCTCAGGGGCGCGCGATGCGATCACCGCCGCCCGGGCCATGGCGCTTGCCCTTCGGAGCCTCAATGAGAGCCTGCAAGAAGACCTGCCCGAGCCGATCCGCATCGGCATCGGTATCCACATCGGCCCGGTGATCCTGGGGGAAATGGGCTATGGGCGTGCCCGCCAGTTCACCGCCATCGGCAACGCCGTCAACACCGCGAGCCGTCTTGAAGCCCTGACCAAGGACTTCGCCTGCCAGCTGGTCGTGTCCGAGGACGTAGGCCGCGCATCGGGCTATGACCTGAGCGCCTACCGACGCGAGCGGGCGACGGTCCGGGGGTTGCGGGAGTCGCTCGCCGTATTCGCGATTGACGACGCCGCCGCCCTGCCGCCGCCGGAACCGCAGCGTCGCGCCGCCGGCTAGCTCTTGCCGCCCTTGGCCGCCTTGTAACGGGCGATCGCCTTCTTCAGGTCGGTATATTCCTCGCAGCCGAACAGGCACAGGCCGTCGAGCTTCTTCAGCATTTCCTCGGCCCGGGCGAGGTCTCCGCGTTGGAGATAGAGCTCGCCCAAATATTCGTGGGCCCCGCGATGCCGGGGATCGAGCTCCAGCGCCTTTTGATAGAGCGTATAGGCGACGTCGAGCCGGCCGAGATTGCGATGGGCATAGGCGAGATAGTTATAGGCCCCGGCGTTGCGCGGCTCGGCGGCGATGACCTTTTCGAGTATCGGAATGGCGACGGCATAGCGTTTCTGCTCGATCGCCCGCTTCGCCGTCCGGTATTGGGTTGCCGCGGCGGAGGAATTCTCCTCGGCGCCGTCGTCGCTGTCGCCGGCGGCCTGGGCGAGGGTGGGGGCAAAGCTTGGGGCGAGCATCAGGGCCAAGCCCAGGGCAAGGGCCAATCCCCTAAGACCGTCCCTTGAGTGCAAGTTCTTCATCTGCGGTCTCCTTCGCCGAAGATGCTAGCCGATCGCGGGCGGGGACGCCAACCTATGGTATATCCCGGGCGGCGCCCGGTCGCCGGACGGTTGATCCACCAGGTTCCGGACACCGGACGTTCGCCGCCTATCCGATTTCGGACAGGGGTTTGTGATTGAGCTGTTCGGCCTTCTCCAGACGGATCAGAACCGCCCGGCCCTTCTTCTCGGGATCGCGCCCGCGCTCGTGGGCGATCATGCCGTTCCAGACCCGTTCCCGGACCTCGCCCTCTTCGGCGTGGACTTCGGCGGTGCCATAGAAGCGGGCAACGCCACCCGCGGGCAAAAGCCCTTTGCCGCTTCCGCCGATATTGCCGTTGCGGAAGAAGACGGTGACCTTGGTCCCCGTTTCCACCGCGTCATAGGTGGAGCCGGAGCCGCGATCCCAATACGCCAACGTATCCTGATCGTAGACATGGACGCTTCCCCGCGGCGAGACCTGGCAATAGCCGTCCGGCTGGTGCGTCGCGACGAGGCAAACGTGGTCGGGGTAGGCATCCAGGATATGCTGGTTGAGAACTTCCGGTATCTTTCCCATTTTGCGTGCAACTCCCTCTAGCGACCTCGCTCTCTCTTGGCCGGCTCGGCCCCGGGCCGGAAACGCTATCACCATCTTTGGCCGGTCGAAAGCGCCGATCAAAATGCCGGTATTTGCTGCGGCTTGCCGCGAGTACAAGATTCCCTTGACAGCCTTTGGGTACGGGCAGAAACATCGCGGCATAAAAACAATCAATCCGTTCATGGGAGGTCGATCATGGCCCGTTCATCCATCTCCGTTAGGACACGCATCGTGCCGTGCCTGCTTGTGCCTTTGCTGATGGCGGCGCAGGCCCATGCCCAGGGCCTGCCTGACGGTCCGGGCAAGCCGCTGGTCGAGGCCGCCTGCCTCTCCTGCCACAAGGCCCGCAACATCACCCGAAGCTCGGGCTACACCGCTCAAGGCTGGAAGGAACTGATCGGCACGATGATGGACCTGTCCCGCAATCCCGAGGACGAGGCCGCGATCACCGCGTACCTGGCCAGGCATTTCCCACCCCACACCAAGAACGCGCCGACGCTGATCGAGGGGCCGGTAAAGATCGGCTTCAAGGAATGGGTGGTTCCGACCTTGGGCCAACGCTCGCGCGATCCCATCGAGGCGCCGGACGGGACCATCTGGTGGGCCGGGCAATGGGGCAACCTGATCGGGCGCATCGATCCCAAGACCGGTGCGATGAAGGAATACCCCTTGCCGGCCAAGTCGAAGCCGCACACCGTCACCCTCGATCGCGCCGGCAACGTCTGGTACACGGGCAACAAGAACGGCACCATCGGCAAGTTCGATCCCAAGACCGAGAAGATCACCGTCTACAAGATGCCCGATCCCAAGGCCGAGGATCCCCACTCGGCGATCTTCGATAGGAACGGGATCCTGTGGTTTACCCTGCAACACAGCAACATGGTTGGCCGGCTCGACCCCAAGAGCGGCGACATCAAGCTGGCCGCCTTGCCGACCCCGGACTCGCGGCCCTATGGCATAAAGATCGATGCCGAGGGCGTCCCCTGGGTCGCCTGCAACGGCAGCAACTGCCTGGTCAGGATCGACCCGGCGACGATGAAGCTCACGGAAATCAAGCTGCCGATCCCCGACACCACGGTGCGCCGCCTCGACATCGCCGATGACGGCATGATCTGGTACGTCAATTCCTCCCAAGGACGGCTCGGACGCTACAACCCGAAAACGGGGGACATCAAGGAATGGCCCTCGCCCAGTGGCAAGCGGTCCCACCCCTATGCGATCGCGGTGATCGACGGCATCGTCTGGTACAACGAATCGCGGAAACGGCCCGATGCCCTGGTGCGCTTCGACCCCAAGACGGAGACATTCCAGAGCTGGGCAATCCCGTCAGGCGGCGTCTACGCCGGCATCATCCGGCATATGCGGCCGACCAAAGACGGCAACCTGGTCATCCACCAGAGCAGCACCAATCGCATCATGGTGGTGAAGCTGAAGTAGCTTGGGGCCTACCCCAGGGGCACCGCGGCCCGTCAATCGAGCCCGTAAAGGCGCCTGGGGTTGGCCTCGAGGATCTTGGCGACCGCGGTCTTGCTGATGCCGCCCTCTTCGCCCAGTCGCTGCATCGCCCGGATGTCGGTGGCGGTATCGTTGTGGCCGTAATCGGTGCCGATCACGAGGTTGTCGTCGCCGACGGCATCGACGATCGCGGGAATGTCGTCCGAAAGCTGGGTGGTGACAAACATGCGGTTCTCGCCCATGGCGTCGTCGGCCAGGCGCCGCCCTTTGCGCGCCAGCCTGAGCCTGGCCTCGTTGAGCATGAACGGCAGCCATAGCGCGCCGGCTTCGATGAAGGCCCAGCGCACGCCGGGGAAGCGGGCGGGGATCTCCTCCTGCAAGAGGTTGGCGAAGGCGGTCGCGCAGGGCAGCTTGAAGCGGTTGAGCGACACCTCGTAGCCCTGAGTGTAGGCGTCGTGGACGGTCATCGAGTTGATGCCGGTATGCAGCGTCACCGCCAGGTCGAGCTCCTGGGCCATCTCATAGAGGGGGTAGAAATACCGGTGCGAGAGGACACGTTCGCATTCCAGCCCGCGCATGAAGATGGAGACCGCGCCGTGCGCCTTGGCGAAGACCAGCTCGTCGCGGACGATTGCCGGGTCGACCAGGGAATAGAGCGGCGGCAGCGCGGCCCAACGCAGGCGGTTGTCGCTCTGCGCCCAGATGTCGGCGAGCCATCGGTTGTAGCTGCGCGTCAAGGCGCGTTCCACATCGTGCTCGCGGGTCATCGGGCGCAGGAACATTGTCGGGTAGAGCACGGCGATATCGGCGCCGAGCTCGTCCATATGCTCAAGCCGGCTCTTGACGCTGACCATGTCGCGGGAATCGGCGGGCACGTCGTCGCCCTGGTTCGCGCCCTTGGCGATGGGTCGCTCGTCGATGACCCAATATTCCTTGGCGCGGTTGCCCGCGCGCCCGGCCCCGTCTTCGGCGCTGCGCCGGAAGATCTGCGGCCGGAAGACCGCGTCGTCGCCGGTCATGTAGGACCAGGTCTCGGTGGTCTCGACCACATGGGCGTCGGAATCGATGATCGTCACGTGTGAACCCTCCGGGCGCGCCGCCGGTCCGGTCCCGGCGCCGCCAAGCTTAGCAGCCCCGGCCGGAAATGGGAGCTAATAGGTGCGCGCGGCGCAGAAGGCGACGACGTCCAGCAGCGCGTCCTTGGTCTTGCCGCCGGGGAAGATGTCGAGCGCGTCGCGGGCGAGCTGCGTGTAATGGCGCGCGCGTCCCAGCGTGTCGCTGAGGGCGCCGTGCGCCTCCATCAGGCCGGTGGCGCGGTCGAGGTCGCCGTCTTCCTGCTCGAGCTCCTCCAGGGTCCGGCGCCAGAAGGCTTGTTCCTCGGCGTCGCCGCGCCGGTAGGCGAGGACCACCGGCAGCGTCACCTTGCCCTCGCGGAAATCGTCTCCGGTATCCTTGCCCATGGTCTTGGCATCGGCGGCGTAATCGAGGACGTCGTCGGTCAGCTGGAAGGCGATGCCGAGATTGAGCCCGAAGGCCTGGAGCGCCTCTTCCTCCACCTTGGGGCGGTTCGCCACCACCGCACCCAGCCGCGTGGCGGCGGCGAACAAAGTCGCCGTCTTGGCGGTGATGACCTCGAGATAGGCGGCCTCCGAGGTCGAAGTGTCGTTGGCGGTGGTCAGCTGCATCACCTCGCCCTCGGCGATCACCGCCGCGGCGTTGGAGAGGATCGCCAGCACCTCCAGCGACCCGTCGCTGACCATCAGCTGGAACGAGCGGGAGAACAGGAAGTCGCCGACCAGCACGCTCGGCTTGTTGCCCCAGACCGCGTTGGCCGTGCTGCGCCCGCGCCGGCGGTCGGAATCGTCGACCACGTCGTCGTGCAGCAGGGTCGCGGTATGGATGAACTCGACCGCCGCCGCCAGGCCGACATGGCGGTCGCCAGCGTAACCGCACAGCTTGGCCGCGCCCAGGAGCAGCATCGGCCTGAGACGCTTGCCGCCGGCGGCGATGATGTGCCCCGCCAGTTGGGGGATCAAGGCGACGGGGCTGTCCATCTGCTTCAGGATCAGCTGGTTGACCCGCGCCAGATCCTCGGCCACCAGGCCCTGAAGCGCATCCAGGCTCGGCGTCGGGCCGCCGCTCCGTTTGTCACCGAGATTGACGATGATGGCCAATGATTTCCCCGTGTGCTTGCGCGCCAATATGGCCCGCGCTGCCCGCCCGCTTGACGGGCGGCGTCGAGTGGCGGAGCATAGAAGCGCGTCGGCGCGATCGCAACCCCACCTTTCCCGGTCCCGGCGGCGCGGAGGCGCGGACATGAAAGAGCTGTTGCGAACCAATGACATGGTGCTGATCTCCTGGGCCGAAGCGCTGCTCTCCGGCAGGCACATCCCGACCTATGTGTTGGATGCCAATATGTCGATCCTGGAAGGCAGCGCCAATGCCATCCCCCGGCGCCTGATGGTTGCGGACGAGGATTTCGCGGCGGCGCGGCGGTTGATCGATGCGGCGCGGGCGGAGCTCGACATGGCCGCCGACATCCCTTGGGGCGGGGAAGAGGAAGGCGCACCATGAGCGCCGATCGCAAGCCGCACTTGGCGGAGACCGGCCCCGTCGCCGAGGCCGCCGGCGAGGCGGCGGCGATGGCGGTGACCGAGGATGGGTTCCTGGATAACCGCCTGCGCATCTGTCAGCCCCGGGACGGCTACCGTGCCGCCATCGATCCCGTTTTCCTGGCCGCCGCCGTCCCGGCGAAGGCGGGCGAGCGGGCACTGGACATCGGCGCCGGCGCCGGCGTTGCCGCCCTTGCCCTCGCCCATCGGGTGCGGGACTTGCGGGTTTCCGGCATCGAGATCGACCCCGGCCTGATGCGCCTTTGCGTCGAAAACGCGCGGCTCAACGGGCTTGAGGCACGTACCGATTTCATGGTCGGCGACGTGACGCGCCCGCCTGCGCGGCTGGCGCCCGGAAGCTTCGATCACGTCATGGCCAATCCGCCCTACCTGGATGCCGCGCGCGCCCAGGCTTCGCCGCGGGCGGGCCGGGCCGAGGCCAATATCGAAGGGCGCGCCGGCGCGGGTGGCAACGGCGCCGACCTCGCCGCCTGGATGCGCCTGGCCCTGGCGATGGTGCGCAAAGGGGGCACGGTCACGGTCGTCCATCGCGCCGATCGGCTCGACGAGGTGCTCGATTGCTTTACCAAGGCGGCCGGGGAAACGACGATCTTTCCGCTCTGGCCCGACCATGGCGACGCGCCGGCCAAGCGCGTGCTGGTGCAAGGCGTCAAGGGGTCCAACGCGCCGTTGCGCCTGGCGCGCGGCCTGGTGCTGCATGAGCCGGGCGGCGCCTACACCGCTGAAGCCGACGCGGTGCTCCGCGGCGGCGCCGGCTTGGCGTTGTGACCGCGGCCGTGGCGATACCCTCATGAACCTGCGTCGGCTGATACCGATCAGGCGCTTCCGGGACCCGGCGCCGGTTGTGGCCGTGCTGCCGCTCAACGGGGTGATCGGGCGGGTTGGGCCGCTCCGCGCCGGCATTGACCTCGGCGGGCTGGAAAAGGCGATCGATCGCGCCTTTTCCCTGCGCCATCTCGCCGCCGTGGCCCTGACCGTCAATTCGCCCGGCGGCTCGCCGGTGCAGTCGGCGCAAATCTTTCGCCGGATCCGGGCGCTGGCCGACGAAAAGGAGGTCACGGTCTTCAGCTTCGCCGACGACGTGGCGGCGTCCGGCGGCTATTGGCTGGCCCTTGCCGGCGACGAGATCTATGCGGATGCCTCTTCGGTGATCGGTTCAATCGGCGTGCTTTTCAGGAGCTTCGGCTTCGCCGAGGCGATCGAGCGCCTCGGTATCGAGCGGCGCGTGCATGTCGCAGGCGAAAGAAAGTCCGCACTCGACGCATTCAGGCCCGAGGACCCCGCCGACGTTGCCCTGCTCGCCGAGCTTCAGGCCGATGTCCATGCCGCGTTCAAGGAGGCCGTGCGCGTACGCCGCGGGGCGCGCCTCAATGGAAATGAGGACGAGCTCTATTCCGGAGCCTTCTGGTCGGGGAAGAGGGCGGTCGAGCTCGGCCTGATCGACGGCATCGGCGATCTGCGCATGGTGATGCGCGAGCGCTTCGGCGACCGCGTGCGCCTCAAGCCCGTCGATCAGCGGGGCCGATGGCTCAAGCCGCGGCTGGGGTTGGGGGCGTCGGATCCGGCGGCGCTCGGGGAAGGCGTGATCGCCGCCCTGGAAGAGCGCCTCCTGTGGTCGCGCTATCGCTTCTGAGGCCCTGGCGGCGCGCGCCGCATCTCGCGCGCCCATTCCTTGCCCTTTTCTCCTGGGCCCTCTACAAGATGGGCCATGTTTGGATTGAGCCTGCCCAAGATTCTGGTCCTGGTCCTGATCGTCGGCGCCGTCTGGTACGGCTACAAGTGGTTGGCGCGCACCGGCGAGGACGACCCGGAAAAGCTGCGCGAGGACAACTCGCGCAGCGGCGCCGGGGAGGACCTGGTGCAATGCGCATTGTGCGGCACCTATGCGCCGGCGCGCGTCGACCGCTGTCCCGAGGGGCGGGCCGACTGCCCGCTGGTCCAGGGCTGATCGGCGGCGGGACGAGGGCGAGGGGCGAGAGCGGCGGTGTCCAGTTTTCAGGAACTGATCCTCACCCTGCAGGCCTACTGGGCCGGGCAGGGATGCGTCATCCTACAGCCCTATGACATGGAGATGGGGGCGGGGACCTTCCATCCCGCAACGACCCTGAGGGCGCTGGGCCCCGAGCCCTGGCGCGCCGCCTATGTGCAGCCCTGCCGGCGGCCCACCGACGGGCGCTATGGCGAAAATCCCAACCGGCTGCAGCATTACTATCAATACCAGGTGGTGTTGAAGCCCTCGCCGGACGAGGTGCAGGAGCTCTACCTCGGCTCCCTGGCGGCGCTCGGCATCAGGAGCGACGAGCACGACATCCGCTTCGTCGAGGACGATTGGGAGAGCCCGACCCTGGGCGCCTGGGGGCTCGGCTGGGAGGTCTGGTGCGACGGCATGGAGGTCACCCAGTTCACCTATTTCCAGCAGGTGGGCGGCATCGAATGCAGCCCGGTCACGGCGGAGCTGACCTACGGCCTCGAGCGCCTGGCCATGTACGTCCAGGGCGTCGAAAACGTCTTCGACCTCGATTTCAACGGACTTCCCGCCGATGCCGGCGGCATGACCTACGGCGACGTCTTCCTCCAGAATGAGCGCGAATTCTCGGCCTACAATTTCGAGCACGCCGATACCGGAACCCTGATGGACGGCTTCACCAAGGCGCAAGGGGAATGCCGGGCGCTCTTGGACGCCGGGCTG
>JAWWBR010000104.1:0-11723 GCA_033720855.1 Alphaproteobacteria bacterium | reverse complement strand
GTCCTCTCAGGTCCCGGCAACAACGGCGGCGACGGTTTCGTGATCGCCCGCCACCTGGCGGCGGCGGGATGGCCGGTGCGCCTCGCGCTGCTCGGAGAGGAGGGCCGCTTGCGCGGCGACGCGGCCCTGAACGCCGGCCGTAGGCGCGCCGCCGGCGGCGACATCGAGCCGCCCACCCCGGACGTGCTCGACGGCGCCGGCCTGGTCGTCGACGCCCTGTTCGGGGCCGGGCTGGCCCGGGCGCTGGAGGGGGCCGCGCTGGCGCTTATCGAGGCGGTCTCCGCCGCCGGCCTGCCGGTGGTCGCGGTGGATATGCCGAGCGGCGTCGACGGCGACAGCGGCCGCGTCCTGGGCGCCGCCGCCGCGGCCCGGCTGACGGTCACCTTCTTCCGCAAGAAGCCGGGGCACCTGTTGCTGCCGGGCAAGGCCCTGGCCGGCGAGATCGAGGTCATCGACATCGGCATCCCCGACGCCGTCCTTGCCGACGTCCGTCCCGCCACCTTCGAAAACGACCCCGTCCTCTGGGCCGAGGCCTTCCCCTGGCCGCGCGCGGACGCCCATAAATACAGCCGCGGGCATCTCGTCGTTTGCGGCGGCGCCGAGATGACGGGGGCGGCACGGCTCGCCGCCCGCGCGGCGCTGCGCATCGGCGCCGGGCTGGTGACCATCGCCTCGGCGCCGGAGGCGGCGCCGGTCTACGCCAACTTCATGCCCGCGGTTCTCACCACCGGTCTCGAGCGGGCGGGAGATTTCGCCGCCTATCTCGACGATGCGCGGCGGCGGGCGGCGCTGATCGGGCCCGGCTACGGGGTCGACCGCAAGACCCACACCCATGTGCTGACGGCGCTGGCGCTGGGCAAGCGGCTGTGCCTCGATGCCGATGCGCTGACCGTGTTCGCGGGCCGCGCCGAGGAGCTGTTCGCCGCCATCGCCGCCAACGCGCAAGCGGGCGGCGCCTGCATCCTGACCCCGCACGAGGGCGAATTCGCGCGCCTCTTCGGCGCAGAGTCGATCCAAGGCAAGCTCGCGCGCGCCCGTGCGGCGGCGGCCGAGAGCGGTGCAGTCGTGCTGCTCAAGGGCGCGGATACGGTCATCGCCGCACCAGACGGCCGCGCCGTGATCAACAGCGGCGCGCCGCCGGAGCTCGCGACCGGCGGCTCCGGCGACGTGCTGGCCGGCCTCATCGCCGGCCTCCTGGTCCAGGGGGTTGCCGCATTCGAAAGCGCGGCCATGGCCGCGTGGATCCACGGCCGCGCCGCGGCGGCGTTCGGTCCCGGGCTGATCGCCGAGGACCTGCCCGACTGCGTTCCCGGCGTCCTCCGGGCGCTGCGGGAGGCGTCCGGCGACGGCGTTAAGGCGGGCCGCGGCGCCGCCGCCGCGCGGCTCGGCGATACATAGCCTAATATGTTGAAAACTTGAGAAATTTTTAGGCGCTTGTTTACAACTTTTTAAGAAGCCCCGCCTATTCTCTGGCATGTCCATCGGAGTTTTTGGAGAAAAGCTATGTGGGGCATCAAGTTCAAGAAGCAGGCGGATTGCGATACCGTGCGCGCCGGTAGCGTCTATCGCATCGTCCGCCGTGACAACTTGGTGGAGACCGCGACGGTTCTTGCGGTCGGCGACGACTCCTGCGGCATTCCGCATGTGCGGTATCAGGTCAGGATCGGCCGCGCCGACAACAAGGTGTTCGAAGAGGGCCCGCGGGTCCTGGCGTTGAGCTGTTTCGCCGAGCACTATCACGAGCCGCTCGCCTCCTGAGGCCCGGGTCCGGGTCCCTGACCGGCGACCGCCCGCGGTCGCCGCCGCGCCGTCACCCGTCCGGTGCCGGCGCCCCGTTCTTCCCCTTTCCCACTCCCTCTCCCTCATCGCTTCCTCCCATCCCTCCCGTTCGTTTTAGATCGATCTGTGCTATAGACTGCCTCCTCCGGCCAAGAGCGGTCGCGAGCCCCTGGCTCGGCTCGCAGGCGGGCGTGGCGGAACTGGTAGACGCGCTGGCTTTAGGTGCCAGTGACGCAAGTCGTGGGGGTTCGAGTCCCTCCGCCCGCACCACACCACCCGGGCACCCGGGGCGTGGGTATTCGGCGCCGATACACGGGCTGGTCAGGGACCGATAATTCTGATAACACCAGCCCGGGTTCGACCGCTTCACCGGCGGGGCGGCGCGATCCCCGGCCGCGTCCGGCCTCGGGATCGGTCGTGGAAGAACAGACGGAATTAGAGAGAGGACCTTATGCAGGTCGAACAAACCAAGAGCGAAGGCCTGAGCCGCGAGTTCGCGATCACCGTGCCCGGTGACGATATCGAGGGTCAGGTTTCGGCGCGTCTCGCCGAGATCGGGGCGAGCGTCAAGATGCCCGGTTTCCGCCCCGGGAAGGTGCCGATGCAGCTGCTGCGCAAGCAATATGGGCCGTCGGTGATCGGCGAAGTGCTGGAACGCGCCATTTCCGACAGCACCAGCGAGACGCTGCGCGAAAACAATCTGCGCCCCGCCATGCAGCCCAAGATCCAGATCGTCGAGTTCGACGAGGGCAAGGACCTCAAGTTCACCATGGCGGTGGAAATCCTGCCCGAAATTCCCACCCCCGATTTCTCCTCGATCGAGCTCGAGCGCCTGGTGGTCGAGGTCGGCGATGAGACCGTCGACGAGGCGATTCAGCGCATGGCCCAGGAGCAGCGCGCCTTTGAAGCCACGGACGACGACCGCGCATCAACCGCAGACGATGCCCTGCTGATCGATTTCACCGGTCGGGTCGACGGCGAGGAGTTTCCCGGCGGCGCCGCCAAGGATTTCCTCCTCCAGCTTAATGCGGAAAACTTCGTTCCCGGCTTCGTCGAACAGATCGTCGGCGCCAAGGCGGGAGAGACCCGCACCATCAAGGTGAACTTCCCCGAGGACTACGCTGCCGAGGATCTTGCCGGCAAGGAAGCGGAGTTCGAGGTCGTGGTCAAGGAGCTGCGGGAGCCGAAGGCGGTGGAGGTCAATGACGATCTCGCCAAGGCGGCGGGACTCGAATCCCTCGACGCCATGAGGGCGGCGGTCAAGGAGCGCCTGGAATCCGAATACGCGACGATTTCCCGCATGCGGCTCAAGCGCAATCTGCTGGACGAGCTTGCGGTGCTGGCCGACTTCGAGGTGCCCGAAGGGATGATCGACCACGAGTTCTCCCAGATCTGGTACAACCTCGCCGGCGAGCCTCTGGAGCCGCCGCAGCATGATCATGATCATGATCATGACCACGACCACGACCACGGCGGTCATGACCACGGTGCCGACGAGCCCAAGCCCGATCCGGCGGTGCAGGCGCGGTTCAAGCAGTTCCTGGAGGAGTCGGGCAAGAGCGTCGATGAGATCAAGGACGAATATCGGGCCATCGCCGATCGCCGCGTGCGCCTCGGCATCCTGCTGACCGAGGTCGGCCGCACCAACAATATCGTCGTGCCCGACGAGGAACTCAACCGCGCCATCGCCAACGAGGCGCGCCGCTTCCCCGGCCAGGAACGCCAGGTGGTGGAGTTCTACCAGAAGGATCCGGCCGCGCGCGATCAGCTGCGGGCGCCCCTGTTCGAGGACAAGGTCGTCGACTTCATCCTGGAGCTGTCCAAGATCACCGAGAAAAAGGTGACCGGCGACGAGCTGATGGCCGACCCCGACGATGACGAGGCCGGCGACGGCGAGGCCAAGGCCGAGGCGGCGGCCGAAGAGGGGGCGGGCGAGGGCGCGGCCGAAAAGAAAAAGAAGCCCACCCGCAAACGGGCGGCGAAGAAGGACTGATGGCCGGCACCAAGAGGGCGGCCATCCCCAACAGCGAAAGCAGGAAGTAATGAGCGACGATCACGAAACCGTAATGCAGGGCCTGGTCCCCATGGTGGTCGAGCAGACCAACCGGGGGGAGCGCGCCTACGACATCTTTTCCCGGCTGCTCAAGGAGCGGATCATTTTCCTGATCGGTCCGGTCAATGACGGCGTGGCCAGCCTGGTCGCGGCCCAACTCCTGTTCCTCGAAGCCGAGAACCCGACCAAGGATATTTCCATCTATATCAACTCGCCGGGCGGGGTGGTGACCTCGGGCCTGGCCATATACGACACCATGCAGTACATCCGCCCCGATATCGCCACCGTGTGCATCGGCCAGGCCGCGTCCATGGGCTCTCTGCTGCTGTGCGCCGGGGCCGAGGGCAAGCGCTACTGCCTGCCCAATTCCCGGGTGATGATTCATCAACCCTCGGGCGGGGTTCAGGGGCAGGCCACGGATATCGAGATCCAGGCGCGGGAGATTCTGGCGATCCGCCAGCGGCTCAACGAAATCTACGTCAAGCATACCGGGCAGAAGCTGGAGACCATCTCCGAGGCGGTGGAACGCGACAAATTCCTGACCCCGGGCGAGGCCAAGGAGTTCGGTCTCATCGACGAGGTCGTGGAATCCCGGCCGACGCCCATCGACGCCGCCGAAAAGGACGGTGGCGAGGACGCGTGAGAACCGCCCCCGGTTTAACGGATTGTTGATCGATCGTCCCTAAGATCGCCGGTCATGGCGTTGTATTCGCGCAACGGTGCTTGACAATTCGTGTTATGTTCCCGAATTGTCTGACATAAGTTCCCTATACCTGTGGCGATTTTGGGGAATTTTTGTTTGAAGTCGGCCCACGGGCTGTGGCAAAGATGATTCGGGCACGGGTCGCGGTGATGCGGACCCGGGGCGCATTGGGAAGAAAAATCGGAGCCGGGGCGCGGTCCCCGACCGACAGATCGGAGTATCCATGAGCAAGTCCTCCAACGGTGATTCAAGAAATACCTTGTATTGCTCGTTCTGCGGCAAGAGCCAGCACGAGGTGCGCAAGCTGATTGCCGGTCCGACCGTGTTCATCTGCGATGAATGCGTCGAGTTGTGCATGGACATCATCCGCGAGGAGCACAAGTCGACCCTGGTGCGCTCCCAGGACGGCGTGCCCACGCCGAAGGACATCTGCGCGGTGCTCGACGACTACGTGATCGGGCAGGACCATGCCAAGCGGGTGCTGTCGGTCGCCGTGCACAACCACTACAAGCGTCTCGCCCATGGCTCCAAGTCCAACGATGTCGAGCTCGCCAAATCCAATATCCTCTTGATCGGCCCCACCGGCTGCGGCAAGACGCTTCTGGCGCAGACGCTGGCGCGCATCCTCGACGTGCCCTTCACCATGGCCGACGCCACCACCCTGACCGAGGCCGGCTATGTCGGCGAGGACGTCGAGAACATCATTCTCAAGCTGCTGCAGGCGGCCGACTACAACGTCGAGCGGGCCCAGCGCGGCATCGTCTATATCGACGAGGTCGACAAGATCAGCCGCAAGTCCGACAACCCCTCGATCACCCGCGACGTTTCCGGCGAGGGCGTTCAGCAGGCGCTCCTCAAGATCATGGAGGGGACCGTGGCTTCGGTGCCGCCCCAGGGCGGCCGCAAGCACCCGCAGCAGGAGTTTCTGCAGGTCGACACCACCAATATCCTGTTCATCTGCGGCGGCGCCTTCGCCGGGCTGGAGAAGATCATCTCGGCCCGCGGGCAGACCACCTCGATCGGATTCGGCGCCGAGATCAGCGCCCCGGAGGATCGCCAGACCGGCGAGGTCTTGCGCGATGTGGAGCCCGAGGACCTGCTGAAGTTCGGGTTGATCCCCGAATTCGTCGGCCGGCTGCCGGTGGTCGCGACCCTCTCCGACCTCGACGAGGACTCGCTGATCCGCATCCTGACCGAGCCCAAGAACGCGCTCGTCAAGCAGTACCAGCGGCTCTACGAGATGGAGCAGGTGGCCCTCGACTTCTCCGACGACGCGTTGCACGCCATCGCCTGCAAGGCGATCGCGCGCAAGACCGGGGCCCGTGGCCTGCGCTCGATCATGGAGAACATCTTGCTCGAATCGATGTACGAGCTGCCGAGCCTCGAGGGCGTCGAGGAGATCGTCATCAACGGCGAGGTCGTGGAAGGGCGCGCGAAGCCGCTCTACATCTACGCCGACCGCCGCGAGGACCTCGGCACCAGCGCCTGACGCCTACCCCTTGAAAACCCTTATCCCCACCCACATATTGTGGCGTGCCGCGGGCATCTGCGCGATGTGTTGCGGCAGGCGTGACATTTCATTAACCCTTCGCTTAAGGGAATGGTGTAGAGTTTTAATCGCCGGCTTGGGCGAAGCGACGCCCGCCCGGGATCGAATGATCGGTCCGTGCATCCGAGGTTGACCATGATCGAACCGTCCGAATCCGTCCTGTATCCCGTTCTTCCGTTGCGCGACATCGTGGTGTTCCCCCACATGATCGTGCCGCTTTTCGTCGGCCGCGATAAGTCGGTGCAGGCGCTGGAAAGCGTCATGAAGGAGGACAAGCAGATCTTGCTGGTGGCCCAGAAGGATGCGGCCATGGACGATCCCGGCACCGAGGACATCCACGAGGTCGGCACCGTGGGCACGGTCCTGCAGCTTCTGAAGCTGCCCGACGGCACCGTCAAGGTGCTGGTCGAGGGCGGAAGCCGTGCGCGCATCGTCGCCTACGAGGACAACGACGCGTTCTTCCAGGCCCGCGCCGTCGCCATCGCCGAACGGGAGGGCGCGCCCGAGGAGATGGAAGCGCTGTCGCGTTCGGTGACCAGCCAGTTCGAGCAGTACATCAAGCTCAACAAGAAGATCCCGCCCGAGGTCATCGTCTCGCTCAACCAGATCGAGGAGCCGGGCAAGCTGGCCGATACCGTGGCCTCGCACCTGGCGCTGAAGATTTCCCAGAAGCAGGAGATCCTCGAGATCGAGGATGTCGGCGAGCGCCTGTCCAAGGTGCTGAGCTACATGGAGTCCGAGATCGGCGTCCTCCAGGTCGAGCGGCGCATCCGCGGCCGGGTCAAGCGCCAGATGGAGAAGACCCAGCGCGAGTACTACCTCAACGAACAACTCAAGGCGATCCAGAAGGAGCTCGGCGAGGGCGAGGACGGCAAGGACGAGATCTCCGAACTCGAGGAGACGGTCAAGAAGACCAAGCTGTCCAAGGAAGCCCTGGAAAAGGCCACCCAGGAAATCAAGAAGCTGCGCTCGATGGGGCCGATGTCGGCCGAAGCCACGGTGGTGCGCAACTACCTCGACTGGCTGCTCGGCATCCCGTGGAAGAAGCGCACGCGGATCAAACGCGACATCAAGAACGCCGAGAAGATCCTCAATGAGGACCATTACGGTCTCGAGAAGGTGAAGGAGCGGATCCTCGAATACCTCGCCGTGCAACAGCGTGTGAAACGGCTGAGCGGCCCAATTCTCTGCCTGGTGGGGCCGCCCGGCGTCGGCAAGACCTCGCTCGGCAAGTCGATCGCCCGCGCCACGGGGCGTAACTTCGTGCGCATGTCGCTCGGCGGCATCCGCGACGAGGCCGAGATCCGCGGCCATCGGCGCACCTATATCGGGTCGATGCCCGGCAAGGTGGTCCAGGGGATGAAGAAGGCGAAATCCTCCAATCCGCTGTTCCTGCTCGACGAGATCGACAAGCTCGGCGCCGATTTCCGCGGCGATCCGTCCTCGGCCTTGCTCGAGGTGCTGGATCCCGAGCAGAACTCGACCTTCAACGACCACTATCTGGAGGTCGATTACGATCTGTCGGACGTGATGTTCATCACCACGGCCAACACCCTGCGCATGCCTCAGCCCCTGATGGACCGGATGGAGATCATCCGCATCCCCGGCTATACCGAGGACGAGAAGCGCGAGATCGCCAAGCGCCACCTGATCCCCAAGCAGCTCAAGGCGCATGGGCTGAAAGCGGCCGAGTGGAGCATCTCCGACACGGCGCTGTTGGACCTGATCCGCTATTACACCCGCGAGGCCGGGGTTCGGAACCTGGAACGCGAGATCGCATCCCTGCAGCGCAAGGCGGTCAAGGATATCGTCGCCGGCGACGCCAAATCGATCAAAGTCACGCGGCGTAACCTCAAGACCTACGCCGGGGTGCGGCGCTACCGCTTTGGCGAAGCCGAGGCCGAGAGCCTGATCGGCCTCACCACCGGCTTGGCCTGGACCGAGGTCGGCGGCGAGCTGCTCTCCATTGAGGCGGTGATGGTCCCCGGCAAGGGACCGATCAAGCACACCGGCAAGCTCGGCGATGTCATGCAGGAATCGGTGCAGGCGGCGGACTCCTTCGTGCGGTCGCGGCTGATCGATTTCGGCATCAAGCCGACGGTGCTGGACAGCAAGTCGATCCACGTCCACGTTCCCGAAGGGGCCACGCCCAAGGACGGCCCCTCGGCGGGCGTCGCCATGGTCACCTCGATCGTTTCGGTGCTGACCGGCAACCCGGTGCATAAGGATATCGCGATGACCGGTGAGATCACCCTGCGCGGCAACGTGTTGCCGATCGGCGGCCTCAAGGAGAAGCTCCTGGCGGCGCTGCGCGGCGGCATCAAGACCGTGTTGATCCCCAAGGACAACGAAAAGGATCTCGCCGACATCCCGGACAACGTCAAGCGCGGCATCACCATCATCCCGGTGACGACGCTGGACGAGGTGCTGGAAAAGGCCCTGGTCAATCCGCTGACCCCAATCGAATGGATCGAGCCGACCGAGGTCGAGCAGGTCGCGGCCGAGGAGGATCCGGGCCACGGCGATGTCGTGACGCACTGACCGCGCGCAGGACAACCAAACCCGAGGGCCGCCATCAGGGCGGCCCTTTTTTTCCCCTCGGCATTACCCCCGGGGCGCGGGGGTCGCCCGAATTATCCTCAAAACCCCAAGATTCCTGTTGATAACCGGGCATCTTGCGTTGACGGCTGGCTCCGGCTCTGCGTAGACTTCGAGTTGCATAGGCGCTGTTCTTATGTCCAGGCGAACAGATTCAAAAGAGGGGATTGCAAGTGAACAAGAACGATCTCGTGGCAGCTGTTTCTTCCAATACGGGCCTCTCGAAGGCGGATGCCGCTAAGGCCGTAGACGGCGTATTCAACACCGTGACGTCGGCGCTTCGCAGGGGGGATGACGTGCGACTCGTGGGCTTTGGCACCTTCAGTGTCGTCAACAGGAAGGCATCAGTCGGCCGCAATCCACGCACGGGGGCGACGATTCAGATTCCCGCATCCCGGCAGCCGAAGTTCAAGGCCGGCAAGGGCCTGAAGCAGTCCGTCAACGTTTAGCCTCGCATCAGATCACCAGGGGCCGGCTGCTTTCGCAGTCGGCCCTTTTGCGTTCGCGGCACCGGGCGTTGACGCGCGGTGGCGGCCGGTTGGCGGCGGGCGGTTAGCTCAGTTGGAAGAGCACCTCGTTTACACCGAGGGGGTCGGCGGTTCGAGCCCGTCACCGCCCACCAATCGACCGCCTGTTAAGCCCGGTCCCGCAGCGGGACGGCCCGACCGCCGCCCCCGCCGGGGTTTGAGGTCGAGCCCCTTGAGCGGAGCCCCAGGATGACGATGGACCGTGAAAATCCTCCGACGCCCGGCCCCAACAAGGGCCGCATCGTTTTCTTCTGCAGACCGGGCGTCTGGGGGCTGGCGCCGTGGCCGAGGATCCGTATCGACGGCACGCCCGTCGGTCGCCCCCTGGCCGGAAGTTATTTCTACCGCGACATCGATCCCGGCCGTCACGACGCGACGATCTCGACCGATGCCGGCCGCAACGTCGTCTTCGAGATCGCCGCCGGCGAGATCAGGTACATCGAGGTGTCGGCGGGGGGCGGCGGGCTGTTGCGCCGCTTGCGGCTCGATGAAACCGATGCCGCCGAGGGGCGGGCGGCGCTGGCGGAGCTGGCCTACGCCGAGGAACGGCGGCCTTAGGCGATGGCGCGGTGTGACCGGAAATCGCTACCGTGGCCGATCTCCGGGGGTTAAGATCTGGCCGCCCCGGCGGCCGCGGGCGGGGGCAAGCGGCAGCGCGGGCAACGATCGGAGGGGCAGCTGGATGGAACCGCAACGCTATGGGCCTTTCCCCTACCGCACGGCGCGCGACCTCTTGGCCTTCCGCTGGCCGGGCGAGGCGCGGCTGGCGCTTTGGGTGATCCCCAATATCGAGTTCTTCCCGCTCGACGAGCCGGTGCCGGGCGGCCGCGCCGTCCCCGATCTCAACGCCTGGTCGAAGCGGGACTACGGCAACCGCATCGGCGTCTTTCGACTGATGGACACGCTCGCGCGTTTCGGCGTCCGCGGCACGGTGGCCCTCAATTCCGACATCTGTACCGCCCATCCGCAGATCGTCAGCGAATGCCTGCGCCTGGAATGGGAGTTGATGGGCCATTGCGAGAGCAACGCCCGGGCCCTTAACGCGGTTCCGGCGGAAGAGGAGGCTGCGGTCGTCGCCAACACGGTGGCGACCATCGCGCGCTTTAGCGGCCGCCGGCCCCGCGGCTGGCTCGGCGCCGGCCTCCAGGAAACCTGGGGCACGCTCGAGCATCTCGCCGACGCCGGTCTCGATTACGTCGCCGACTGGGCCAATGACGACCAGCCCTACATGATCTATCTCGGCGATAAGCGCCTGGTCTCCATTCCCTACAGCCTGGAGATCAACGACCGGCCCGCGTTCGAGCGCTTCTACCGCACGGCGGCGGAGTTCGAGCAGATGATCCGCGATCAGTTCGACGTGCTCTACGGCGAATCCGAACGCGTCGCCAAGGTCATGGCGATAGCGCTCCATCCCTTTCTGATCGGCATGCCCCATCGCATCAAGGCACTGGAGAATGCGCTCGATTACGTGCTTGGCCATGACGGGGTATGGGCGGCGACGGGCAGCGAAATCGTCGACCACTTCGTTTCCGTGACCGGCGGCGACTAGCGCGCGTCGGCGCGTTCGGCTGACGACCGGCCTCGCCCCGATGCTCGTTTGCGGCCGAGGACGGACATCGGGCCCGGGACTACGGACGGTTTGCCGGCGCGGGGAGATTTCCGGCGTGCCTCACCAGAAAACGCTGAAGCTCATGCCCAGGATCGCGCCGACGAGGCACAACCCTGCGCCCACCGGCATAATCGGTTTTTGTTTCTTGTAACCGTGCAATCCGGGCGTGACCGGCAGCAGTAAGCCGACGAGAAACGTGATGGCGCCGCCGAACAGCAACACCATGACGAGGACCTCGATCCCCGAGTAGCCGATCATGTCAACCATCAACATCCTCCCCGACCTGAAACGCCGAACCGCCGGGCCAGTCGGCCCGGTGAACGCGCAACGGCGACTCCAAATGAAAAGAACGTCTTGGCTGGATTGTCGGGGCGGCGGCCAACCCGACGGGCGTTCAAGCCCGCACGCGGCGGCTCGCCCAAACATCCATGCCAAAAAGTATTCTAATCCTCCCCGGCCGGGGGCGTCGAGTCATTGCTGTAGCCAGGGGGACGTCCCGCGAGGCCATAATTTTATTTTTGCATCAAAGGCTTGCCCGCCCGGGCTCAACCGCCATGGGAGGTCGCCCGGCACGCAAGGGGCCAAAAGTGGAGCGGTGAGGAGAGGGGCGCCCGCGCCCCATGCTTTTCCCGGCGGCCCGGTTTCCTGTATCCTGTCGCCCTGAACGGCGATGGAGCGGGTGATGGAGAGCACTTCCGGGATCGAACCGGCGGCGGGGCCGGGATTGTGGTCGGCCGCGGACCTGAGCGCGCGCGACGACTGGGTCCTGCGGCTCGATGCCGAGGGGCTCGAGGACATCGCCGCGGCCCTTGCCGGCGTCAAGGGACGCGGCCTCGCGCTCACCGACATCGCCGCCGAGGACTTTCCGCTGCCGTCGATGGCCGGGCAGCTGGCGGCGGTCAAGG
>JAWWBR010000103.1:0-11812 GCA_033720855.1 Alphaproteobacteria bacterium | reverse complement strand
GCGGCCATGACCGAGATCTACGGGGTGCCGCTGGCCCTCGCCAACTCGGTGCTGACCGTCTACCTGTTCGCCCAGCTGATCGGGGTCTTGCCGGGCGGCTGGGCCGCGGACAAGACCTCCCACCACGGGCTGCTGCTGATCGTCGGCTTCGCCGTCACCAGCGCGCTCATCGCCCTGGTCGGCATCGAAGGGATCGGCTTTTGGCTCTGTCTCGGGCTCCTTGCCGTGGTCGGCGCGACCCGCGGCGCCCTGCAGGCGACGCGTGACGTCATGGTTCGCGCCATCGCGCCCAGGGCCAGCGTCGGGACGGTGTTCGGCTTCGTCACCTCGGGCTTCCTGGTGGGCCAGGCGGTGGCGCCGCCGATCTACGGCATCCTGCTGGACCTGGGCTCGCCGGGGGTGGTGTTCTGGATATCCGCGGCGTTTTCGATGATCTGCGTGATCACCGTCCTGCCGGGTGTGGCCGGCCGCGCCAAGACCGGGTAGCGCCGATTCACCCAACTCATGGCCGTGACGGGCGGGGCAACCTGTGCTAGTGAATCGAAAAATCCTCGTCAATCATCGTGGGAGGTAGGCTCATCATGGCAAAAATCCGTTATCTCGCCGTCATCAGCGCCGATCCGGAAGCGCTGGCGCGGTTCTATCTCGAGGAGATCGGGATGGAAGAGCTCGACCGCTCGGCGCAGGGGGACATCTCGCTCACCGACGGCTATTACAACGTGACCCTGTTCCGCCAGCGCGCCGACCTGATCGAGCTGCGCAAGGACCCGGGCCTGCATCACATCGGCATGGATGTCGACGACATCGACGCGGTGCTGGCGAAATACCGGGAATTGGTCCCGGGCGGCGTCGCCGTGCGCGAGCCCGAAGGCCTCCAATATGGCGAGGTGCGCATCTTCGACCCCGAATGCAACCCCATCAGCCTGTCCGAGAACGGCTTCGGCGTGGGTCCGGGAAAGCACGGCCTGCCGCGCATCGGCCATATCGCCATCCACACCCTGCAGCCCCAGCGCTCGGCCGACTTCATGACCGCCCTGTTCGGCATGCGCGAGCTGCGCACCACCGAGGAGCGCCGGCAACAGGGCCGGTTCAACTGCTTCATGGGCGACGGGACGACCAACCTGGCGCTGCATCCCTATTACCGCACACGCGACGCCGAGGGCTTCGCGCTCTACAACCGCATCGGTCACGACGGCATGGAGGAAAGCCCCGAGGAACGCAGGTTCGGGATCCATCACTTCGGATTCCTCATGCGCGATGCCTCGCAGAAGGCGGAGCAGCTGAGCCATGGCCGCAACCTGGTGGCCGATCGTCCCGCCGAGCGGCCCTATGCGGAGTTCCGCGTGCTCGACCCCGAAGGCAACGGTTTCGACCTCACCCAGAACAAGGGTTGGGAGGTGGATATCGACAAATGGGAGCGCGTCGAGTGACGGCGGACAGCCGACACCGGGAAAAACGGGTCGTCCGGACCCAAAATTGATCGAAAAGACCAGCAAGGAGGAAACGATGTCAGAGACGGAAAACACCGCCCGGCAGGGCGAAGAGTTGCGTGGGGCAGAGAAGAAGGAAGCGTTCCACCAGGCGGCGGAAGCCCTGATCCATAACTTCTCCTTCACCCGCCCGGACGTGGAGTTTCCCAACGAAAAGAAGAAGATTCACGTCAAGCTCGCCGGTACCGACACGGTCAGGGCATCGGTCCAGATTCTCCAGGAAGGGGGGGAAAACAACCTCCACTACCACCCCAACATGGACCTCATCTATATGGTGCTCAAGGGACGCATCCGCTTTTACGGCCCCGAGGACAAGCTGATCGGCGACTACGGCCCGCTCGAAGGCGTGCTGCTGCCCGAAAACTCCCGCTACTGGTTCGAAAGCGTCGGCGACGAAGAGGCCCATCTCCTGCAGATCGCCGGCTTCCCCAAAGGCATCAACGCCTTCAAGCGCATCGCCGTGGAACCGCCGAAACACGCCGACGGCGGCGAAGGCGTGTGGTTCGATACCGAAAGCGGGAAGACGATGTCCGACGCCGAGCAGCAGGCACTGGAGCGCAAGAGCCATCCCGACTGACCCGGGCCCGCGCCGGGGGCAGGCGATGAAGGCCGTCATCTACACCAACCGGCGCGAGGACCGGATCCTCGAATTCACGCGCGATTTCCCGGAAATCGCCTGGACCGTGGTGTGGTCTCCGGAAGAGCTGGAGGCGGCGGTCGGGGACGCGACCCTGGTGATCTTCTCCAACCGCATCTGCACGCCGGAAGTCGGCGCGGCGCTGCGGCGCGGGGCGACCGACAGGCTCAAATGGGTGCATTCCCATTCCGCCGGGATCGAGCGCGCCAGCACCATGGGCATTCCCGAGGGCGTGCCGCTGACCTATTCCGCGGGCGCCAAGGCGCCGGTCTGCGCCGAACATGCGATGATGCTTCTGCTCGCCCTTTCCCGCCGCATCTGGGAGCTCAACGCCGCCAAGGCACGGCATTACTGGGCGCGGCGCGAGATGAACTTCACCATCCGCTCGCTCGAGAGCGAGACCCTGGTGATCGTCGGCATGGGCGGCATCGGGCGGCAGATCGCCCGCAAGGCCAAGGCTTTCGACATGCGGGTGGTGGGGGTATCGCGGGCGGGCAGGGCCGGCGGCGACTTCGATGCCGCTTTGCCGCGCGAACGATTGACGGAGGCGCTGGCCGAGGCCGATGCGGTGATCATCGCCACCGACTCCGATCCCACCAGCCGGAAAATGATGAATGCGGCGGCTTTCGCCGCCATGAAGCCGACCGCCTATGTCATCAACATCGCCCGCGGCGAGATCGTCGACCAGGACGCCCTGGTGACGGCCTTGCAGGATGGCGAAATCGCCGGCGCCGCCACCGATGTGGCCGATCCCGAGCCGCTGGACGCCGCAAGCCCGCTCTGGGACATGGAGAACGTCATCATCAGCCCCCATGTCTCGGCGGCGGGCAACAATGTGAGCTACCGGCGGCTCAAGGAGCTGTTTGCGGGGGAGCTCGCGCGCTTTCGGGCCGGCGAACCCTTCGCCCATGCCTTCGATCCCGACGCCGCCGCCAAGCGCGCCGCCCGGGCGGATCAACAGGCGTAGCTATCGGACGCGGTAGCGGTCGATCGCCTCTTGATCCGGGTCGACGCCGAGCCCGGGTCCTTTGGGGACGCGCAGGCAGCCCTCTTCCTGCGAGAAGAATTCGCCCATCGGGCTCATCTCCAGATCGCAGTAGCGATGCTCGCAGGGCACGTCTTCGTCCATGGCCGCGATCAGGTGGATGGTGGCGATCAGCCCGGGGCCGATGAAGGGCGAATGGGGAACGACACGGAGTCCCTGCCCCTTCGCGAAGGCGATGGTTTTCCAGACGTCGCTGATGCCCCCCAGCTTGACGACGCTGGGCTGGACGATATCGACCGCGCCGGCCTTGGCGAGCCAACGCACGTCGTTGGGGTTGCCGAGGTTCTCGCCGATGGCGATGGGCACGCCGGTCTCTTGGCGCAGGCGGGCCAGGGCATCGTAATCGTCGGGCGGCGTGATCGGCTCCTCGAGCCAGGCGAGCCGATGGGGCTTCATCTTCCGGGCCATTTTGATGGCATCTTCCGGCGACCAGGCGCAGTTGGTGTCGACCATCAAGGGGATATCGGGCCCGAGCGCGCGCCTCGCCGCGGCCACCGCCTCGGCGGTCTTTTCATGCAGCTTGATCTGCTTGTAACCCCGCGCGTGCGCCTCTTGCGTGATGCGGGCGACGGTGTCCGGTTCGATGAGCCGCAAAAGGCTGGCATAGGCAGGCACCCGGTCTTTCTCCTTGCCGCCGAGGAGCCGCCAGATCGGCGCCCCTTCGGCCTTGCCCTTGATGTCCCACAGCGCAATGTCGAGCGCGGACAGGGCGAAGCGGGCGGGTCCGCCGTGCATCATGTTCTGCAACTGGCGCTTGATGGTGGTGGTCAGCCCCTCGATATCGGCGGGGTCGCGGCCGACGGCGCGCGGTGCGATGGCCTCGCGGATGGCCGGGATGGTCACCGGCGTCGTGGCGAAGCCGAAGGCCTCGCCCCAGCCGGTGACGCCGCCGTCGGTCTCGACCCGCACCAGGATCGCGTCCATATGGGTGCGGATCTCGCCGGACCCCATGGCCGGCTTGGGGGCGCCGTGCTCATAGGGCACCTGGATCAGGATCGGTTCGACACTGGTGATTTCCATGGCACGGCCGCGGTCGTGAGGCCCGGCGCGATGACGGCGCAAGCCGCATCACCGGCCCCCGTAAAAAAACAACCCCCCGGCCCTGCCGGGGGGTTGTCGCCTCATCGGTCAGGAGGACTTCTTTTTCTTCCTTTTCTTTTTCTTGCGGCAGACCGAGGGGTCCTTGGCGATCTTCTTGCAGGCGAGCACCCGCTCGGCCTTGGCGACCCCGAGCAGTTCCGCCACGCGGTTGAGCGTCGCCTGGTCGGCGGCGTAGAGCTTGGCGATATCCGCTTCCATCTCCTCGCCGGTCATGGGATCGACCGAGAGCCTGAGCTTCTTCATGTCCGCGAGGAACGCCTGGTCCTTCATGGTCATGTTGAAGGCCGTCCTGAGCGCCTTGACCTTGTCGGCCGGAACCTTGGGTGGCGCGATGTAGGGCCGGCCCATCTGCTGGATGATGCCGAAGAACTGATAGACCTTCTTGTCCTTGGCGCTCACCAGGTCCATGACGTTGGGGACGTCGGGATATAACGGGTGCCGTGTCAGGGCGATCTGGGCGATGACGTTGATCCTCTTGTGGGTGAACCAGTCGGGGTTCGACGCCTGCAGGGTCGAATAGCCCAGCCCGCAGATGGCATCGACCTCGCCGCGTTCGAGCGCGAGGCGCGAGCCGGTGGTCGAGTAGCCCGCGATCACCTTGAACTTGGTGCCGATGGTCTGGTTCAGCAGAAGCGGCACCGTGGCCGAATTACCGCTGCGCCCGGTCGCCGACACGGTCGCCTCCTTGCCGATCAACTGCTTGATATCGGTGGCTTTGGCGCGGCCCTTCCAATTGACGCAAATGTGATGGGTCTTACCGATGGAGCCGATCCAGCTGAACTTCGGAATGTCGAACTTGGCCTTGCGGTTGCCGAGCAGGTTTTCGTCGATCAAGGCGTTGTAGGTGGCCATCATCCACGACCCGTCCCGTGGCGCCTTGTTGTAACCGAAATTGGTGGCGCGGATGCCGCTGGCGCCCGGCATGTTCTGGACGATGATCTTGGGCTGCCCGGGAATGTAGCGGTAAAAATGCCGGGCGAAGGCGCGGGTGTAGGTATCGTAACCGCCGCCGGACCCGGACGCGACGACCATGCGCAAGCCTTTGACCTTATAGAACTTCTCCAGGTCGCTCGCGGCGAAACCGTCGCTCGGCATGGCCACCAGGGCCAAAGCCCCCAGCGCCGCCGAAGATACAGCAATCAATTTTCTAGACATGGTGATGCCCCTCCTCAAAAGATGGCCCTCGTATTGGTTTTCGTGCAGGCCCGTGCCTGCCGTCAGGGGCCGCCGCCTGGCAGGCCCTGGCCATTCGCTGATCGTGATTGTAGCAGGCGGGCAGAATCCGGCAACACCCGCTGCGGCGGCCCTGGTTCGCGTAGGCCCGGCGACAGGCCTCCCGGGCCCCGCTCTACAGTCGCCTTTGGGGCGCGGTCCCCATCAGCGCCTGGCCCGCGAACTGGAAGTTCGACAGGTGGGCTTGACCCTGCTGGGTCAGGGTGTGGAGGTCGCGGAACCGGCGCTCGAAGGGGCTGCCCTCGAAGATGCCCGTGGTGCCGGACGCGTGATAGGCAAAGTCGGCGACATCCCGCGAGGTCAGCATGGCGGTGGAGATCGCCGTGCGCAGCAGGGCGCGCTGTTCCAGGGTCGGCGCGTCGCCGGAGCAGATGCTCTCCCAATAGGCCTCGATGGTCTCCAGAAGATAGGTGCGCGCGGCATTCAGCCGGCCGTAGTTCTGCGAATATTCGTATTGGATCACGGCGTGGTCGCTCAGGGTCACCGAGGCGCCCCCCGGCTTCTTGACCAGGGCCAGCTTCTTGAATTCCTCCAGCATCACCTTGGCGAGGCCGAGCGCGATGCCGGTAAAGCCGATCCCGTAGGCGGTCAGGATGGGAATGCGGTAAAGCGGCCCGTCCTCGCGGAGCTCGTCCATGTTGTCGCGCCACATGGTGTAGGCCTCGGGCACGAACACGTCCTTGACCTCGTAATTGTTGCTGCCCGTCCCGCGCAGGCCGAGGACGTGCCAAACATCGATGATCTCGGCCGAGGAGGCGGGGATCAGCATGGTGCGGTTGACCGGCTTGCCGTTGGCGTCCAGCTTGGGTTCGCCGTCCTCGCCGCAGACGATGGAATGGCCGCCGACCCAGGTGGCGTGGGGCAGGCCGCTGCCGAACATCCACAGGCCCGACGACTTGTAACCGCCGTCGACGGCGATCGCCTTGGCGCTGCCGCGGGCCGGACCCCAGGCCAGCACCGCGTTCTTGGGTCCCCAGATGTCGAGCGCCACGTCGCGATCCACATGGGCCGAAGCCAGGGAGCAGCCGAGCGCCTGGCCCAGGCACCACGCGGTGCTGCCGTCGGCGCCGCCGATGATTTCCAGCACCTTGGTGTAGTCCGTGGGCACCGCCTCGCCGCCGCCGATGGAGCGCGGCAGCAGCATCTTGAACATCGCCGCGTCGTGAAGCGCCGCCATCACCTCGTCGGTCACGCGCCGGTCCTTCTCGATCTGGTCGGACGACTCTGCGATCAGCGGCACCAGCGCCTCGGCGCGCGCCACCCAATCGACATCGCCGAGATCCTGTGCCTTCGGTGCTTCGGTCTTAAGTTCTTCGCTCACTGGGCCTCATCCTTCCCTAACGTCTTCGGGCTGTCCCCGCCAGGTCTTCAAATCATAGCATATAGATAGCCGTCTCTGGCCGTTCCGCCAAGCCCGAGCTGCGGGCCTGGGGCGGGGTTCGATTGGCGCGCCCGGGCCCTTCGACTAAGATGGCCGCGGCCAAGAAACCGGAACAAGGGTGGGGCGTGGCAACAGGCGAGGCGGCGGTGACGGAGATACCCGGGGGCTGGCAGGGGGAAAACATCGTTCCCACCGGCTATTCGGACCTGGGCGGGCGGCCCGGCGCCTTCAAGATCGCCGTCACCGAAAAGGCGGGGCGCTGGTACCTCTACCTCGGCCACCTCTGGCATTACGGGTGGTCCATCGTCGAGGTCACGGACCCGGCCAACCCGCGTTACGTCAAGTTCATCGAGGGCCCGGCCAACACCTGGACCATCCAGGTGACGCTGCACGGGTCTTTGATGATGACGGCCCTGCAGCGCCAATCGCCGTCCTGGGGCGGCGATGCCGACGCGCCCTTCGAGGAAGGGGTGATCCTTTGGGACATCGGCGATCCGGAAGACCCGAAATTCCTCTCCCACTGGAAGACCGGGGCCTTGGGGACCCACCGCAATATCTATCCCGGCGGCGACATCGCCTATCTCTCCGCCGTAATGCCGGGCTTCGAGCGCCCCATCCTGGTCATGCTCGACGTCAGCGACCCGAAGAACCCCAAGGAGGCCGGCCGCTTCTGGCTGGAGGGGCAAAAAGAGGGCGAGGCGCGGCCGCCCGGCCGGCCGCTCGGATTTCACGGGCCGCTGAATATGGGCGCTGACGGCAAGACCGCCTATCTCGGCTATGCGCCGGCGGTGCTGATCCTCGATATGGGCGACATCGCAAGGCCCCAGGTCATCGGCCGGCTCGACATGGCGCCGCCCTTCGGCGATGCCGAATCCGGCCCCCAGGCCCTGCATACGGTGCTGCCGCTGCCGGGCGAGGACATGCTCGTGGTCTCCTCCGAGGCCCACGCCGAAGGCTGCGATAACGAGGTCATGCAATATGTCGGGCTGGTCGATATCAAAGAGCCCAGGCGCCCCAGGCTGATGACCTTTTTCCCCGAGCCGGTGCCGCCGGCCGGTGCGCCCTATGCCCATTTCTGCGAAAAGGGCGGCCGCTTCGGTCCTCACAACACCAATCAGGAACAGCACAACCCCCTGATCGAGCGCCAGGCGCACCTGGTCTATTACACGTGGTTCAACGCCGGGCTGCGGATTTTCGACATCGGCGATCCGCGCCGCCCGGAGGAGGTCGGCTGGTTCGTTCCGCCGACGCCCACCGTGCGCGCCGGGCCCAAGCCCGAAAGTCGGCTGGTGACCCAGACCGAGGACGTGGCGGTGGATGCGCGCGGCAACATTTATATCAGCGACAAGCAGTGGGGGCTCTTCATCCTGCGCTATGATGGGCCCAACCGGATCACTCCGCTTCGAGCGTAAGAGCATAAAGGGGAACCCACATGGCCAAGCGGCCCGCGCGCGGCACATCGCCGATCATCGATTTCCATACCCACATCAACATGCCCGAGGTGCAGGCCTGGATCAAAGACAACGCCCGCGGGCCGAACAGGCCGCGTCCGCGCGTCAGCCGGCAGTCCGCCGCCTTCCAGAGGCGCCAGGACGCGACGGTGCAGTCGCGGTCCACCGACATGCGCGCGCGCATCCGCGACATGGACCGCGCCGGCATCGACATTCAGGTGCTGAGCGCCCATCTCACCCATTTCTGCTATTGGGCGCCCGCCCGCAAGGGGCTCGAGGTGGCCAAGATCTTCAACGACCGTGCCGCGGAAATCGCCGGGGCGCACCCGGACCGCTTCGTCTGTCTCGCCACCGTGCCGCTGCAGGCGCCCAAGCTCGCCGTGCGCGAGCTCGAGCGCGCCATCGGGCTCGGCCACCGCGGCGTCGAGATTTCCTCGCGCACCGAGGACAAGGAGCTGGGCGATCCCGTCCTGGAGCCGTTCTGGGAGGCGGCGGCGGCAAGCGGACTGCCGGTCTACATCCACCCCCACGGCTTCACCAGCACCGAGCGGATGCAGGCCTTCTTCCTGTGGAATTCCATCGCCCAGCCCTTGGAGGAGGCGATGGCGATGTCCTCGATCATCTATTCGGGCCTCTTGGACCGATATCCCAGGCTCAAGATCGTCATCGCCCATGGCGGCGGCTTCCTGCCGTACTACGCCGGGCGCGTCGACCGGGCCTTCGAGGTTCGCCCCGAAACGCGGGCCAATATCGACCGCAAGCCGAGCGCCTACATGCGCAAGTTCTATTACGACACCTGCGTCTATAACGCCGACATGCTGCAGTATCTGGCGGGCAAGGTGGGCGCGGGCCGGATCATCATGGGATCCGATTACCCGGTGTTCCTGAAGGAGCCCGATCCCATCGGCTTCGTCAAGAAGGTCCGCGGCCTCAAGGCCGAGCAAAAGCGCAACATCCTCGGCGGCACCGCGGCGCGCCTTTTGAAGCTCTAGGGCTACGATTTATCGAAAGCCGCCGTGATCCGACGGCAAAATGAGAGTTATTCTGGCGTGTCAACCCGATGTCCGCCCAGACCCGAAGCGGACATAAAATCCTCGCCTTCCCGCCGATTTTGAGTTCACAATGCGGTCATTATCAGAAAGCTATCGCTCAACCGATGTTGCCAGGAGATGGCGCATGTGCTCGATCAAGAGCCTGTTTTGTGCGGTAATTCTCGTTCTATGGGCGTTTCTGGCCCATGGCCAAGACTCCCAAAGCATGGACACAAGGGCGCCCGCGGAGTGCCGCTCCAACCCAACCAGAGCCTGCGTCTTCGCCCATGCGGTCAGCTTAGCCGAGCAAAGTACTTCATATAGAGGGAGCCGGTTTTTGGCTCTACACAGCATCGCCCTTGCCCAGGATCGCCTGGGCCTGGCGGGAGATGCCCGTAAGACCGTGGCGCGGATTAGGGATCCGCGACGGCGTGCGCAAACCCTGCGCACAATAAAGGGGGCGCGCGAAAGCCGGCGACGGAAGGCGGAACATGAACGGGGCGTCGAATTGTGGCCGACCGTATCCGAGCAGTTGGCCTCCGGGCGGATCGACCAAGCCTTGAAAATCGCCCAATCCATCAAGGGCGTCACCGCCCGAGCGACCGCTTATGTGATGATCGCCGTCTTCCATGCACAGGCGGGCAGTCTGGCGGAGGCCTTCGGTATCGTGAGGCGGATCGGACCCCGACAACAGTACCTCGCGGAACAACGAATTGCGTCATTGTGGGGACCTCAGGAGACGATTTCCGCGAACCTACGGTTCGCCGAGAGCCAATCCAATCCGACTTGGAGGGATGTGGCACTCAGTTATGTGGCAATTTCGCAAGCTGTCGCCGGCGATCGCGTCGAGGCCGCCCGGACCATCGACAAAGTCACGGGGGGTAGCTATTGGCGTGCCAACGTTGTTCAAAGAATCATCGCCTATCACAGCCAAAAGGGAAACGCAGCGGAAACGGTGTTCTGGCTGGCGCACGTACCTGACGGAATACAAAAATTCCAGACCTATATGGGGATTTCCGGGGTCCGTAATAAGGCCGGCGACCGGAAAGCCGCGAGAGATTGGGCCCTCAAAGCGCGAGACGAATTACAACGCACCGCTGAATCCCCCAAGACACGCAATCAAATGGCGCATCCTTGGGGCGGTCCTCTTTTTTACGTGAATGCCTTGTGCGACCGCCTGATCAGGCTAGGTCTATTTAAAGAGGCCTTTGAGGCCGCAGAGATTCATCCCGAGCCATCACTCATCAAACTTTTGGCACGGACCGTCGCCAACGAAAAAATAAAGCAAGGAAGATACGGTGAAGCGCTTAGAACTGCGCAACGGATCGCCGATGCAGAAGAGCGCGAAAATTTTAAGGCTGAGTTGCAGGCAGCCATTGCGCGTCACCGCACCAAGGCTGGAGGCATCGCAGCCGGTAAGGGTAGTGCTAAAACCGGCAAGTCGGGTGACTCCAGCGACCTAGCCTTGGGTCTGCTGGTTGACGCAAAATTTAAAGATGGGAAAATTACCGACGCCCTGGCGATTGCTAAGAAAATGTCCAAGACTGGCGCCCCGTTTCGCGCACTCGTACGACGGCATGCCAAGGCCGGCAATTTCGCCTTCGCCCTTCAACTGGCCGAAATCATCATTGATCCATCGTCCCGAAACGTCGAACTGACAATTATCGCAAAGGCGCAGACAAAAGCTGGCCATGCCCGCGCCGCGTTGGTCACGGCGGAAAAAATTAAGAGCCCGTCACCCTACCGAATTTACCAAGCCATAGCGGAATCCTTTCCCAACTGAATGGCGGCTGCCCAAACACTCATGCCCGCTTATGACCCGGAGCGGACATCGGCTTGATGGGCCGATTTGCTAATCGAGGACGCGCCGCACCACGCCGACCAGTTGGTCCGGCGCCTCGAAGGCCATGTCATGGCGGGAATCGACGGTCTCGATCCCGATGTCGGGGTAATCCCGGGCGATGCGCTCATAGTATTCGGGTTTGTAGCGGTCCGACTTCAGGCCGCCGATCATGGTCACGGGGCATCGAACCTGGGACAGTGCGACCCAGACGTCGAGATCTCTCAACCGCGGCTTCGGTGCTCCGGGGGCTTGGGACTGTCGATTGCCGTTATCGGGATCCCGCTTCAAAGCATAACCGCCATCGACCTTATCGAGCGCCAGCTCCGCCCGGTCCCGATCGAGGGAGAACCGCGGTGGGCTGTGCCGATCGGCGAGGGACGCCATGGCCGCTTCCACGGTCTCGAAGACCTCCCGCGGGTTTCCCACCGAGACCTCGTACTTCCCCGGACCGGCATTGCCCAGCTGACTATCGACGACGATCAGATGCGAAAGGCGATCGGGAAAGTGTGCGGCGAAGAAAATCGCGAGGCGGCCGCAGAAGGAATGCCCCATGACCGCCGGGCGGTCCCAGCCGAAATGCGCCGAGACGTTGACGATGTC
>JAWWBR010000102.1:0-11830 GCA_033720855.1 Alphaproteobacteria bacterium | reverse complement strand
GGGTCTTCGAATTTTCGACCCTCGCGGTCAAGAACCGGATCCATGCCGAGCTCCTGCGTCTGGCTCGCCGAAGCGGCATCGAGGGCAACCGCGCGTCACTCTCCCCGGCGCCGACCCATTCCGAGATCGCGAGCCGCGTCAGCACCCATCGCGAGGCGGTGACGCGAGAGCTCAATGCGATGGCCAAGGACGGATTGATCGCGCGATCAGGCGGCGGGCTCGTCGTGACCGATGTCGAGCGCCTCGCCGAGATGGTCGAAGAGGTCACCGGCGAATAGCCGCGCCGGCAGCGGCCCGCCGGAACTTGGGGCGCCCGGCCGGCGGTTTCTTAAGGTACGGACAGCAACCTGGTCTGGCCCTCTATCGGCTGCCACACGCCGACCCTGTTGAGCAGGTGGCGCAGCTGCGCATCCTGGTTGCAGTAGGCGGGCTTGCCGAACTCGGCCTCCAACTGCGCCGCCACCGGGAGGGACAACCAACTGCCGCCGCCGATGTAAAGCGCATCGGCCTCGGGATGCTCTGTCAATCCCCGTCGCCCCAGGCCATAGGCCAGGTCGGCATTGCCTTTGGAGGAGAGCTTGTCGAACTCCTCGGGCTGCATGGGTTCGCTGGCGACGCCGACGATCTCCACGCCCTCACGGGCGAAGAATGCCGCCATCACGTCGTTCATCTCTTTGGTCCATTTGTTGGCGACCACCAACTTGCTCACGCCAAGCGCCTTGGCCGCCTCCATCACGTGGACCATGGAGGAGGTCGCGGGAACGCCCGTGTGGGACTCGATATGGGCGAGCAGACGGTCATGGCCATCGAGCCCGAGAAGGATCGGCAACGGCACACCGCTCGCAACGATGAGCTCAACCCCGCGCTCCATCAACTGGTCGAGCTTCTCGTCCAGCCCTTGAGTGATCCGATCCAGGTCCTCGGCGCTAAATTCCCGCAGTCCCATGGGGATCATCACCAGCATCACGCCGGGCGGTGCCATGCGATAAAACTGGTAGGGCTGATTCTCGATGACGGCCCTGGGCGTGAGCACGCCGATCTTGTGTTCCGGCAAAACGTCTTCGTACACGGTTGTGTCCTCCCTTTGAGCGATGAATTTTCTCCGGGCCACGGCCTGGGCCCGACCTCGATTCCCCAACCTCGCCAAGATAGGCCGATGTGGCCGTTCTCTAGGCGGGGACGGAGCGGCGCGGACGCGGCGTCGGCATTGCCGTGACCAGAACCGCCGCGCCTGTTCCACGGCGCCAGACGTTCATCCCCCACCCTGCATTGACAAGAAATCGAGGATCGTTGCGTTGAATACGACCGGTTGCTCCCAATAGATCGAATGGCCGCATTCGCAAACGGTTCGGATCCTGCAGTTCGGAATGCGTTTGGCACAGAGCCGAAGGATGGCCGGCGGAGTCGACGTATCCGAATCTCCGGTCAACAGCAGCACCGGGAGGTCGATCCCGGCGAGCATGTCCGGCGTGACGACATTGGCGCGCAGCTGCCGGGCGCCTTTGCCGGTCTCCGAAAGCTCGTTGATTTCGATCCACTTCTTGACCCCCTCCGGGTTGGCAGCGCGATAAGAGGGGCCGAGTTCGCGAAACCAGCGCGGCAGCAGTTCCCATTGACCGTGGGGACGGATGCGCTTCGCGGCCTCCGCGATTTCGCCCGACTGAACCCCCATTGCATTGCTGCATACGGTGAGGCTGAGAATCCGGTCGCGGTGGGAGAACGTGTAATCGGTGGCAACGGTGCCGCCGGCCGCGCATCCGACCAGGTGGAATCGGTCCAACCCCAGCCAATCGGCGAGATTGTTCAGATCCTCGACCTGATGACCCGGATCGTCATCAGCCGCAACATCGGAGTTGTAGTAGTTCCGCCGCGAATAGGCGACGACGCGGTATCCCGCCTCAGAAAAGACCGGTTGCTGATAGGGCCAGGACAGTGCGCTCCCCGAAGCGGGATGGCAGAAAACGACCGGCGTCCCGGTTCCGCCCGTATCCCAATAGCCGAGCTTCGTGCCCGGCAGATCGGCGAAACCTTCCTGGGCGGGAACCGGTGCCGGGAGCGGCACCGGGATCAATGGATCCTTCTCATCGCCGGCGTCAAACGACAGACCATCCTCGACCATTCCGCTGTCCCTATCCCGGACGTCCGCCCAGCCGAAGCCTCAATCCGCCCCTCCCCGTGGCGTGACGAGACTGCAGACCCCGTGTCTACTCATCGCGCGCATCCCTCGCCCGGGTCAGGCGTTCGAGGCCGAGAAGGCCGAAAATGAGGCCGAGCTGGAGCACTGCCACCACCGAGAGCGTGGTCAGGTTTCCTTCCTCGTAATAGAGAAGCATCGCCACGGTCAGGGTCTCTGTACCGCCCCTGTAGAGGAGGAGCGGGATGGTCAGGTCCCGCGCGGCGAGCGCAAAGACGATGACGAAAGCGGCGAAGACCCCCTTGCGCAGCAGCGGTGCCGTGATCAGGCGCATCGTCCTGAGCCATGAACCGCCATGGACCCGGGACGATTCCTCCAGCTCGCCGCTGACCTGATGGATCGCCGCTTGCATGGTCGAGGTGCCGAGCGGCATCCCCTTGACGACGAAGCCGAGGATGATGACCCAGGCCGTGCCGTAGAGGTTGAACGGCGGGGGCGGCAGCGCCCAGGCCCAGAGCAGCGCGAGACCGAGGACGATTCCCGGCAGGGTCCAGGGGGTCCAGGCCAGGAGCTCGAGCGCGCGGCCGAGCCAATGCCGGGTGCGAACCCGGATCCAGCCGATCAACCCGCCGATGATGACCGTCGCAAAGGCCGCGGCGCTGGAGAAGATGATCGTGTTCTTGATTCCGTTCGCAGCCAAATCGTCCCGGAAGACGTTGGTCCAGTTCTCCAGGGTCAGGTGTTCGAGCCTGTACATGCCGAAAATCTTGAAGAACGAGGCGGCGATGATTTGCGCGAGAGGAATGACGATGGAGAGCAGGAAATAGATCGCAAAGATGCCGACGATGGTCCATTTCACTCCGTTGGGCAGGCGAATGCGGTTGGGCCGGTAGCCTTTGCCGCTGATCACCGAATAGCTGCGCGCGCCGAGCTTCATCCATTGCAGAACGATGAGCGAGAAGGTGATCGCGATCAGGATCACCGACAGCGCCGTCGCATCGTTGTATCTCGCGGGAAACCGGTAGTGGATCATTCGGTAGATCTCGTTGGCGAAGACGTAGACGCCGCCCGGGTTGCCGAACAGCAGCGGGTTCTCAAAGGAATCGAGCCCACTGGCGAAGACCAGGATCGAGATGCTGAGGATCGCCGGCGAAAGCATCGGCAAGGTGATGTTGAATACGGTCTTGTATTTTGTCGCCCCCAGGGTCACCGAAGCTTCCTCGTAGGACGAATCCATATTGTAGAAGAACGCCACCAGCATCAGGAACATGAACGAGATCGAGCTTTGCGAGGAATGGAAGATCAGCCCGAACCAGCCGTAGAGGTTGATGACCGGTTCCTTGAATCCGAAGAGCGCGGTGGCGAATTGGTTGATCAGGCCGTTCTGCGGGTTACCCAGCATCAGCCATGAGATTCCCGTCAAAAGGTCCGGCGTGAAGAACGGGATCGGGATCAGGAGCGTCATGGTGCGACGGAACGGCACATCGGTCCGCGCCACCGCCCAGGCGAACAACAGCGCGAAGGTCAGGCTGATGGCCAGCCTTGAGGAGGCGAAGATGACGCTGTTGGTGAAGATCGGAATGAGATCCAGCGCCCCCAGCCAGGTCTTGTAGCCGCCCAGGGTGAACTCGCCGAGCATGCCGGGCTGTCCCTTGAAAACGCTGGCCAACAGGAGCACGCCCACGGGAGAGAGGACGAGGATGACGCAGAAGACGGCGAGCAGGTAATAAAAGAAGGCGGGCGGAATCCTGAGCGTGGACCAAAAACTCGGCGGCACCGCCGCGACGGCGGTGGCAGATTGACCCGTCCTGGAATCGCTTTGTAACGCCATTGTCGAAGGGACGCCTTGATTAACGGGTATGAAGGACCCGATCCCGAATTCCCGCCTCGCTGCTGGGATCCCGCCCCGACACGTTGTTCAACCGCGTCCTCGTCGCAGCGACCACACACGCGGCAGACGGGCAGGAAACGCCGCCCGCCGCGGCGAACCGGGACCGAATGATCGGTCCCGGTTCGGCGGGAAGGGTAGATCCGTCACCGGATCCCGAAGATTTGCTCCATTTCCTTGAAGAAGGGATCGGGATTGTTGTAGTTCTCCGCCGGAATTGCCGGCATCGCCGGATAGGCGGTGAGATTCATCTGCGGTACCGGCACCTTGATTTTCGGGTGGGCAACGGTGCGGCCCGACGCATCGGTATAGGCCTGCAATTGATCGAACTGGAGCATCCAGGCCAAAATCACCTTTGACGCGTTCGGGTGGGGCGAGTTTTTGAACCGAATCACGCCACCGCGGGACCACTGGTATCCTTCCTTGGGAACGACATATTCGACCGGTGTCCCCTTGGGCAGGTCGTTGATGAACTCACCGCGGCCGCTGAAGCCCAGTTCGAACTGGCGTTTGGCGATGACGTTGCGAAGCCGCTTGCTGCCGCCCGGAACCAGGGCCGGCTTCAGGGCCGCCAGTTTCTTGATGAAATCAAGGCCGAGGCCGGGGGTGTGTTTTATCGCCATCATCATCCAGGCGCCGCCGGCTGCCGAGCGCGGATCCCGGATGGCGATCTTGCCCTTCCACCGATCCGGATTGTTGACGATATCCCAGTAGGATTTGGGATATTCAGAAGGCTTGACCGCATCTGTATTGACCATCAATGCCTGGGCGCTGACGGTCAGGGGGAAGAACTGGTCCTTGCCTTCCACGTTTATCTTCGCCAAAGGCAAGAGCTCGTCCAAGGCGCTCTTCGGTGGGCGCCAGCTATCGGCAATGCCCAGCTTGATGAAGCGATTGGCGTACTGTTCGTTGCCGCTGAACATGTCCGCCACCAGCCGGCCAACGGCGTGCTCGGTTTTGATGCGTTCGGTCAGGTTGGCATTCTTCCCGATCACCATCTCAACCTTGATCCCGTAGAGCTTCTGCAGCTTCTTGTTGACCTTGTAGCGTTTGACGAACTTCCTCAACGTGGTGCCGCCGTAAATCGTGACTTGGCCTTCCTTTCGGGCGGCGTTGATGATCTCGGCGCCAAGGGATTTGGCGACCGGATCATCGGCGAGATTGGCGGAGAGCTTGTCCTCGGCGACGGCGTCGAATGCCGAGGCGAGACCGATAGCGATCCCAAGAGCCGTTGTGAGCATAATTCGATGTGACATGAGGCGATATCCCTGTTGGTTCGAACTTCTATCCGTGCGGGGTGCCTGAACCTAGGCAGGCATCGGATGCGAACGTGTTTCTTATTGCTTTTAAATACTCTGGGTGAAGCTTATACAAGATTTACGGACTCCTCCAGAATTTAACGCTCAGGGTGCGCTTATCGGGGCCGCTCAACGAGGCAAATCCCAAGCCGTTCCGCCCTCATCGGCACGGCGCGGCAATGGACGGCTCGCCGTCGCCTTGTCGCTGACCGACGCACCTGTTATGAATCGAAACACATAACGAAACAGCATGCCGGGGCTAAAAGGAAATCGCGCCGGCGCCTGACAGGAGGCGGGAATGATCGGGAAAAAAAAGGTTCACATATTCGATACCGATCGCGACAAGAAGTTCCTACTCGAGCCCTACAACGATTGGTCGGCGGCCGAGGGCCCTCCGATACACGAAGATTTTGCCGTCAACGCCATCGCGGCGGAAACGGGCCCGTGGCCGCGCTTCGATTGCAAGGGCGCCTTCCTGCACGTCCATGGCCGTGGCGATTATTGCTCGGCCTATACCCTGGACATCGCGCCGGGCAAGAACACCGCACCGATCCGTCACCTCTATGAGCCGCTATTCTACGGTCTCGAGGGGCATGGTTCGACCATCGTCGACCTACCCGACGGCACGCGCCATTCCTTCGAATGGGGTCCCAAGAGCCTGTTCACCATTCCCCTCAATACGCCGTATCAGATTTTCAACGGCTCGGGCACGGATCGCGCGCTCATCGCCTGTACCCACGACCTGCCTTTCACCATGAACCTCTATCACGACGAGCGCTTCATCTTCGAAAACGATTTCGTTTTCGAGCAGCGCCTGGGCGATCCCAAGTACTATGAGGGCGACGGCGATTTCACGGCGATCAAGCCGGGACGGCACATGTGGGAGACCACCTATGTTCCCGACCTGACCACCTTCGAGCTTCATACTTGGGTCGAACGCGGGGCCGGCGGCGCGAACATCGTCTTCGTGCTCGCTGACGGCACCATGCATGCCCATGTCTCCGAAATCCCGGTGGCCCGTTACAAGAAGGGCCACCGCCATGGAGCCGGGGTTCATATCTGGGCCGTCACGGGGAGCGGCTATTCGCTGCTCTGGTACCAAGAGGACGAGGACTTCCTGGAGGTGCCGTGGAGCCATGGATGGCTTTATGCGCCCGCCGAACAGCAGTTCCATCAGCACTTCAACACCTCCCATGATCCGGCCCGCTATCTGGCCATAAGCCTCGGCAACCGCCGTTATCCGCTGCTCAAGCACAAGCGCGACGGCATCGCCGGCGAGACCGATGCCAGCATCAAGGACGGTGGACGTCAGATCGAATACGAGGACCAAGATCCGCGCATCCACAAGAAGTGGCTGGAGGAAATTGCCAAGACGGGGGTTGAACCCGACATGGACGATTACTTCAACCAGACCGAACTTGCGTCCTGAGGCCGGCAACGGCGGGGGCGTGAGGTAAAAGAGTCAAGGCCATGGTCGGAGAGGTCGAAGCAACCTCAATGGGGGACAGATGCTGGGAGTCGTTCTGAGGTCGATCACCAAGAGATTCGGGGATCTGGTTGCCGTCGACGATATCAGTCTAGAGATCGAAGACGGAGAGATGTTGACGCTGCTTGGCCCGTCGGGCTGCGGCAAGACGACGTCGCTACGCATGATCGCCGGCTTGGAAGATCCCGATGCCGGGGTCATCGAGATCGGCGATTCCCTCATTTTCGACAAGTCGCGGCGCATCAACGTGCCGTCGGAGCGGCGCAACCTCGGCATGGTGTTTCAGTCCTACGCCATCTGGCCGCATATGACGGTGGCCGAGAACGTTGGCTACCCGCTCAAGATGCGGGGCTTGGGTAAATCGGAGATCACGGGCAAGGTCACGGCGAGCCTTGAGCAAGTGGGCCTCAAGGGATACGAGGATACCCCTGCCACCAACCTGAGCGGCGGCCAGCAGCAGCGGGTCGCGCTTGCGCGTTCGCTGGTGTTCGAGCCGCGTGTGCTGTTGCTGGATGAGCCCTTATCCAATTTGGATGCGAAACTTCGGGAGCATATGCGGTTCGAGCTTCGCATCATGCAGCAAAGGCTCGGTGTGACGGCGCTCTATGTCACCCACGACCAGGAAGAGGCGCTGACCTTGTCCGACCGCATCGTCGTCATGAACCGGGGCCGGATCGAACAGCTCGATACGCCAACCGCCGTTTACGAAAGCCCGGCCAGCCGCTTCGTCGCCGAGTTCATCGGCAAGGCCAATTTCCTGAAGCTGCCGGAATCGCTCGACCATCGGGGAGACGAGATCTCGGTGTCGCTTCCGACTTACGATGGTGCCGTGGAGATCACCTTGGGCGAGAGTTCGCTGCGAAAGGATGCAAATGACGCCGCCGAATCCTGCCTCTTCATCCGCCCCGAGAAAATCTCCATTACCGAGCGCAACGGTGCCGGCGCCGATGATGCGGCGGTTCAGCTGGTCCCGGGCAGGGTTCTCGGCCGGGCCTATCTCGGCGATCATATCGAGTACTTGGTCGGCGTCAGCGAGAACACGGATCTGCGTGTGCCGGCGCCGGTCGAGGCGGCCTGGCCGGAGGGGAAAGAAGTCAACCTGTCGATACCGAAGAAAGACATCTTCATTTATTCCTGAACCAAACCGGGCGCTCTCAGGCTTTGTTCGGCCCGCCGCTTGGCCCTCAACTCGCACCGTCCTTACGGACGCAATCCGGCGCTTTCCCGCGCCCATCGTGTTGGCCCGGAGCGCATAGCCCGAGCGCCGGAATCAAGGGGCAGACCAATGCAAAACGCAACCGGGACCCAGATGCCGCTCGCACAAAGCCGTCTGACCGAACGCCTCGTCGCCTTCGTTCGTGACACCGGCGCCGAGGACCTGCCCGAGGCCACACGCGTTTCGGCAAAGTATCTCATCCTCGACACCATCGGCGTGGCCCTTGCCGCCGCCACCCGCGATGTCGGCCGGATCATCACGCGCTTTGCCCTCGACACCTCGGCCCAGCCCGCCACCGCTACGATCTTCGGCACGAGGGAAAAGGCCTCGGCCTCCAGGGCCGCGCTGGCTAATGGCACCATGGCCAACGCCCTTGATTACGATGGCGGGGCACATTTGCCGACCCACCTCCTGCCCGCGGTTTTCGCCGTAGCGGAAGAGCACCAGCTATCGGGCGCCGAGGCGCTGACCGCCTTCATCCTCGCATTCGAGGCATCCAATAAGCTGACCAAGGTCATCGAGTCCCGGCGCCGGTCCGGCGGCTCGAGCCCGACCAGGCGCGGCTGGTGGCATGTCGGTCTGGTCGGGCCCGTCGGGGCCGCGCTGGCCGCCTCACGACTGATGGGCTTGGACCCGCGGCAAACGGCGGTCGCCCTGGGTATCGCCACGGCCAGCTCCGCCGGCTTCCGCCGCAACATGGGGACGATGTCCAAGGCGCTCAGTTCCGGCAATGCGGCGGCCGCGGGCATCGACGCCGCAGGTCTGGCGGCGCGGGGATTCACCGCGGATCCGGAGATCCTGGAGGCCCCCATGGGTTTCGTCTCTTCGGTGGCACTCGCCGACGAACGGGATATTACCGCCATCACCGAAGGCCTGGGCCGCCCCTTCGCGTTGGAGGGCTGGCCGAGGATCAAACGCATTCCGGCGGTGACCCCCGCCCATGTCTTGATCGATGCGGCGATCGAGCTGCGGGACCGCGACGATGTCGTGATCGAAGAGATCGACTCGATCCGTGCCGCGATGACACCGCTTTCGCTGTTCCGGACAGAGGTGAGAGACGCGGAATCGGCCGGCTTCTGCGGCCCGTTCCTGATCGCCCTCGCCCTCACCCACGGCGCCGTTACGCTCGATCACTACCGCCAGGAGGTTTTCGAGGATCCGCAAATCCGCGCGCTCATGGCCCGGGTCGAGAATGCCGAGCCCTCAGAGATGGCGGGCCAGACACTGATCATCACGTTGAAGGACGGCCGGGAGATCGCCTCCGAGCTCAAGCCGGGGGGTCAGCACCTCACCGATGCCGGTTCGGTGCTCGACAAGTTCGGCCGATGCGCGGCCAAGGCGGTGTCAAAACCGGCCGCCGACAGGATCCGCGACGTAGTGCTTGAGCTCGAAAATCAGACCAGCCTCGGGCCGCTTATGGACGCTGTCGGCGGCCGGGCCTAGCCTGGGCCCACAATCTCCGATCCAATCCCGGCGAGCTATCCGAGGCGGGCAATTGCGCCTGATACGCCGCTCAAAACTTGACGTCGCCCCATGCCTTGGTCTGCTCGTTGTCGGGATCGTAGAGCTCGGGCTCCATCTTCGAGGTCGCCCCGTTGGCCGCCAGGGTCGCTTCGTACTCCTCGCGAATAAAGGGGTCCTCTTGATCGTAGGGAATGGCATTGCCGCCGGCGCGCATGTCGATGGCGCCGGCATCGATCTGCTTGGCGCCGGGCAAACCGGGCTTGCGGCCGCGCGCGTTGTTGGGCCCGATCCACGCCGATAACCGGAGCGGTTCCTTGGACACGCCGAAATGCTGGTGGAACCAGTCGCCGCTCATCGGCGCCGCGCTGACCATGCCGACCGGCTCGTAATCGACCCGCTTGACATGATCGGCCTTGCCGTCCTTCCACGGCGTCGTGCCGATATCCTTGGGCCAGGTATAGGTGTACCCCTTGCCCTTGATGCAGACGAGCACCGCCGCCGAGCCGTGGTAATGGGCCTTGGAATAGCGGCCGGTTTCGTGTTGGCCGAGCCAGAGGTAAAAGCGGTTCCCGGCCATGTGGGGCTCGATCCGCCGGTAGCCCGGCGAGCGCCGGTTATCGAGCGGCAGCTCGCAGTTGATGATGTCCGGGATGATGTTGGTCCGCCGCATGGCGAGGCCGCGCACGGGATCGGGCGCAAGATCGTCCTTGGGCTGGAAATAGTCGTCCTCGCCGTTGTACCGCTCGCGAAACACGTAATCATTGTTGAAGATGAAATCCGTGTTGTCATAGAGGTTCATGGCGTTGGGCGCCGAGGTGCCCGCCAACAGGATGGCGGGGGACGATGCCGCATTGACGATGCGATGGCTCGCGTTCATGGGGATGGAGAACAGCGATCCCCTCTGCCACTCGAAGATCTGCTTCTTTTGCCCCTCCTGCCAGATCTCGGTCGAGCCGCGGCCTTCGACGACGAGATACATCTCCTCGTAAAGGTGCTTTTCCTCGTTGAGGGCGCCGGACCCGGGCACCTCCACCACGTAGGAGCCCCACAGCCCCTCGGTTCCGTAGAGCTGGATGAACGTGCCCTTGCCGCCCATCCGTTTCCACGGACGCATCGGCAGGTCCTGGACCTTGCTGACGCCGATGTCGCGATGGATAGGAATCTCCTGCTCTTCCATGAAACGGTCGTAGGGCATCTTCGGGGTCGCGAAGGTGCCAAGTCCCGCCTTTTTCGTTGTGGAGTTAATCTCCTGCCAATCGCTTTGGGTCACGTCGTGGGGCATGCTTCCCTCCCTGCTTCTTCGACCGGTCCCGTCGCCGCCGTTCCCGTCATCGAAGGGTGAGGTCACGGTCTTCCGGTCCTTATCACTGATGGAACTTTAGCATTCATTCGGCGATGGAGTGATGCCTAGTTACCGGCGCGGGCCACAGCACGTCAGACCGGAGCACCTGCCGTCTTTGGCGTCTTCCGGTCCCTCTGCAGAATCATATCCTTGGGCGGATCGGGCCAGTCCGGCATGCGAAGCCATAAACGGAGCATCAGACGCTTGCGCGCGACCTCATCGAAATCCTCGAACGCGGTCCGCCCGTGCATCACCGTGCGGTTGTTGAAAAATTGGAGGTCACCGGGCTCCAGCATCGTCCGGTAAAGCAGATCCTCGCGCGCCGCGGTCGCATTGAACTGCTCGAAGGCCTCCAGCGCCAAGGGATCGTTCTCGATACCGTCCTCGGCCAGCGCCCGGACGATCGGATCGGGGTTGAAATAGCAGACCAAGCGCCCGCCGCTCCGGCCGAATACGGGGATGCGGCGCGAGGAGAGGGCGGGCTCGCCGGTCGAGGTCTGTCCCGAGCGCCGATAATGGTATCCGACGCACAGGGGCGCCATCAGCTCGGGCCGCTCGGAGAGAATGGCGTTATACACCGCGAGGCTGCTGGTGATCAGGCTGGTCCCCCCGGTTTTGGCCCGCCGCAGGCAGAGGAGACCGGTGGCGTCGACGGAGTCGCAGTGGAGACCCTGGGGGCGCGGCGAGCGATAGGCGCGGCTGGCATCGCCGGTATGCGACATGTCCATGACGTCGACGATCATGTCGCCGTCAGCGCTCTGCGGGACATTGGTGCCGAGATGGGCGCCAATACCACCGAGGATCAAGCCGAGATCGTCGCGTCCGTAGCGATCGACCGGCAGGCCGCGCAGGAGCGCCACTCCCGGCCCGTCGCCCAGCAATGCCTTGACCGCCGCCAGCTGCCCGGCCATCGACGGCAGCGGAAAGTCCTCGGCGGCGATGTCGGTGAGCGCGAGGCCGCGTCCCTTGACGCCGGCAAGGGCCGCGGCGATGTCCTCGAGC
>JAWWBR010000101.1:0-11919 GCA_033720855.1 Alphaproteobacteria bacterium | reverse complement strand
GCTCCCGTTCCCGCGCCCTTCGGACGGAAGCGAGAGACCGGACACGCTCGCCGCCCTCGTCGTCGAGCGCGCGTGACATGGTGAGCTTGCCGCGACGCCGGTCCCCGTCTTTGCGCAGGGTGAGGGAGGGACGCCCCTTGTCGGCCTTGGCGCCGCCCTTGCGGCCGGCACCCCTTTTCTTGTCCTCGCCCTCCTCCTCTTCCACGGCCTCTTCGGGTGCGGCCTTGCCCTTTCCGCGCGCCGGCTTGGCCGGAGCCTCCGGTTCGGGAACGGGGACTTCCGCCGGGGACGGGGCGCTGGCCGCGGCCTGCGCCTCTTCCTCGGCCCGCTTTTTCGCTTCCTCCGCCTCGTGGGCGGCGCGTTCGGCCTCCTCTTTGGCCCGCCGCTCGGCTTCCTCGGCCTCGCGGACGGCGCGCTCCTCCTCTTCGATCTTGCGCCGTTCCTCGTCGCGCTTGGCGTCCTCGAGGACCCGGGCCCTCAGCGCCACCTCACCGCTGGTGAGCCCGTCCTTGGCAGCCTCGGCCGCCGCCTCTTCCGATTGGCCCTGCTGTGGCTTGACCTCCTCCATTCGGCCACCCTCGGTCGGCGCGTAGGTCCGCTTCTTGCGCACCTCCACGGTGACGGCTTTGCTGCGGCCGTGGGAGAAGCTCTGTCGAATCTGACCCTGCTCGACCGTCTTCTTAAGCTCAAGACGGCCCGGTCGGGACAGCGACAATGGCTTTTTCTTTTTGTCCGTATCTTTGGTCGTTTCGCTCATGCCTGGTCCACTCACTTCATAACCTTACCCTACTTGGGCGATGACAGGAATTTCCTCATGCTCACGGCGCGGCCCGCGCACGCCGTCCAACAGGGTTAACGCCGCCTCGATGGGGCGGGTAAAACCGGTGTCGAGAATCGCAACATGGACAACGGCGTCGCGGCCGAACACCGCCCCCAACTCCGCCGCGGTCAAGCCCTCCGCCCGGGCGATGCCGGCGGCCGCGCCGGCCAGTTTCCTGCGCCCATCGGCGGCACCGTCGCGGGCGCCCACCAGCAGTGTCGCAGTGCCGCCCGAAAGCGCCGCACGGACCTTTTCGAAGCCGGCCACCGCCACACCCGCGCGGCGTGCGAGGCCGATCAGGTTTTGCCCGCGCAGGACCAGCCCCGCTTCCACGCGCTGGGCCAAGTCCGGCGGAACCTCCACCGGCCGCCGCAGGGCCTTGGCAAAGTGGCGGCCGCTTGCCGCGGCAAGAATCTCCCGCTCCGCCGCCAGCCACAACCCGCGGCCGGGGAGACGCTGATCCAGATCGGCGACGACGACGCCGTCGGGCCCGGCGACGAACCGGATCATTTCCGCCCGCGGCAGATGGCGCCCGCTGACGACGCATCTTTTGCCGCCGGCGACCGCTTCGCCGGTCGCGATTTTCCGCTTCTTGGTGCCGTCTTGCGCCATGGGATTACGCTTTATCCTTCAATCCTCTGTCCGCAGTTTGCCGTCTTCGCCGGCGGCGGAGGTTTCCGCTTCGGCGGGCGCGCCATCCTCACCGCCATCGTCTTCGGCTCCCTCTTCGGCTTCCTTTTCGGCCCCTTCTTCGGCCTCCTCTTCCTCGCCCTCGTACCAGTGCGATCGCGCCTCCATGATGATGGCGTTACCGTCGCTTTCAGTGATACCGAATTCCTGCAGGATGCCTTCTTCGCCTTCTTCCTCAGAACCCGACAATTCGTAGCCGGCCAGCTCGGCCAGCTGATCGCGGGTCTTGATCCCAGACTTCGCCAGGGCGACCACCATGTCGGGCGTCAGCCCCGTCAGTTCGGCGAGGTCATCGGCAATTCCCAGCTCACGCCGGGTTTCGGTGAATTTCTCCGCTTGTTCGGCGAGGTAGGTTTCCGCCCGATTGGAGAGCTCCTGGGCGATTTCCTCGTCGAACCCCTCGATGCTGGTCAGTTCCTCGAGCGGAACGAAAGCGACCTCTTCGATCGAGGAAAACCCTTCGGTCACCAGCAAATGGGCGATCACCTCGTCGACGTCGAGGGCGTCGATGAACATTTGCGATCGGGTGCGGAATTCTTCCTGACGCCGTTCGGATTCCTGGGCCTCGGTGAAGATGCGAATGTCCCAGCCCGAAAGCTGGCTGGCGAGCCGCACGTTCTGTCCGCGCCGGCCGATTGCCAGCGACAGCTGGTCGTCGGGTACCACCACCTCGATCCGCTTCTGATCCTCGTCGAGGACGACCTTGGTGACCTCGGCGGGCGCCAGGGCATTGACGACGAAGGTCGCGGGGTCCGGCGACCACTGGATGATGTCGATCTTCTCGCCTTGGAGCTCTGCCACCACCGCCTGGACACGGCTGCCGCGCATGCCGACGCAGGCGCCGACCGGATCGATCGACGAATCGTTGGACAGGACCGCGATCTTGGCGCGGCTGCCCGGGTCGCGGGCCACGGCCTTGATTTCGATGATGCCGTCATAGATCTCGGGAACTTCCTGGGCGAACAGTTTGGCCATGAATTCGGGCCGGGTCCGGGACAGGAAGATCTGCGGCCCGCGCGTCTCCTCGCGGACGTCGTAAATATAGGCACGGACGCGTTCCGAGGTCCTGAGGTTTTCCCGCGGCAGGGCCTCGTCCCGGCGCAACACCGCTTCGGCGCGGCCGAGGTCGACGGTAACGTTGCCAAACTCGACCCTCTTGACCAGCCCATTGACGACCTCGCCGACGCGGTCCTTGTATTCCTCGTACTGGCGCTGGCGCTCCGCCTCGCGGACCTTCTGCACGATCACCTGCTTCGCGGTCTGGGCGGCGATACGCCCGAAATCGATGGGCGGCAGACGATCGATAATGAATCCGCCGGGCTCGATGTCGGGATCGATCTTGCGCGCGGCAGCGAGCTCGATTTGGGTGAATTCGTCCTCCACCTCCTCAACCGCCTCGGTATAGCGGGCCAGGGTGATCTCACCGGTCTTGCGGTCGATGGTCGCGCGGATATCGTGTTCCTGGCCGTAACGCGATCGGCCGGCCTTCTGTATCGCCTGCTCCATCGCGGTCAGCACCTCTTCACGATCGATGGCCTTTTCCCGCGCCACGGCGTCGGCGACCTGGATCAGCTCGGGCCTGGCGAGGCCGGTGGTTTCTTCCGCGAGAGGCGTTCTTTCCGTGGTCTGTTCCATCTTTCTATCGATCCCAATCACATTCGAACTGTTGGCATAAATTCACTATCGCACTTCTGATCGCCGCGCTCGGCAACCGAACTAAGCCCCGCTCCGCGAGCCGTCCGTGGCCGCGATCAATTCATCGGTCAAAACCAACTGCGCCTTGGTGATGGCCTCGAACGGCAGGCTCACGGTGTCGTTGTCGACCTTGATCGCCACCATTGCCTCGTCGGTGCCAAGCAGCTTGCCCTTGAAGCGCCGTCGTCCGGCCACGGGCTCACGCGTCTCGATCCGTGCGTCAAACCCGGCGAAGCGCTGAAAGTCGCCCAGCCTGGTCAACGGCCGGTCGATACCGGGTGAACTTACCTCCAAGGTATAGGATCCGGCGATCGGGTCTTCGGCATCGAGGAGCGCCGATACGCTATGGCTGATCTCGGCGCAGTCGTCCACCGTCATGGCGGTGCCATCGGCACGTTCGGCCATCACCTGAAGCACCGGCCGCGCGCCACCGGACAACCGCACGCGCACCAAATCGTATCCCAATGCGTCGAGCGGCCCCGATAACAGCGCCGCAACCCTTTCCTGAACCTGATCCATCGTCGTTGGCTTGATTCCCCGCACGGGCGCCGCCGGCAATCCATCGGCGGCAACGCCGTGCCCTTGAAGCCGGTAATAAAAAAGCGGGCCGGTGGCCCACCCCGCAAAGTCACCCGATTCATCGGACCTTATTGAGAACACTCGGAAATATAGTCAATTCCGTCCTGTCTTCAAGTGTTTTGGCCGCGGCTGTCTCTCGCCGCGCCGTTACGCGGTCTCCGCCGGAAGGTTAGAAAGACCGGTGAAAGCCCCTTCGACCGTGCCTTTTCCTCGTATCGGGTCGGCGGCTGATCGCCGGGCCGGCAGCGCCAATCGGCCGCGGTCTCGGCGCACCAGGCAAAGGCGTCGTGCCGGCACAGCTCGGCCAGCGCCCAACGCAGATACGTCGGATCGTCGGTCGCCACGCGCAGTTCCGCGCCGTCGGCCATGGTCCGTGCCAGGCAATCAAGGGTATCGGCGGCGATGAACCGCCGCCCGGCATGACGCGTCTTGGGCCAGGGGTCGGGAAACAGCACGAAGACGCGGCCGAGGCTGGCGTCGGCGAGGCGGTCGATCAATATGCGCGCATCGTCGTCATAGATTCGGATGTTGCAAAGCCGCGCCTGATCGACGCGCGCAAGTAAGGCGGCAACGCCGTTGACGAAGGGTTCACAGCCGACGAAGGCGATTTCGGGGTGCGCCTCGGCCTGTCCGAGGAGGTGCTCGCCGGCGCCGAAACCCACCTCGAGCCAAACCTCACGATAGGGTCCGGCCCCGACGCCGTCGGCGAAGGGGCTCGGTCCCTCGAAAAAGCGTGTGGGGGCCACCAGCGGACCGTCGCCGGTCAAGGACCCGGCCCTTGCGCTATTTGACGCGGAAAGCGACACCTTGAGGCGGGGCAGCAATTCGCGCAGGAGGCGCCGGCGGGCCGGCCGCAGGGGACGGCCCTTGCGCCGGCCGTACAAGATGCGCCGCCTGACGGGCACGAGAGATTTTGGGCGTGGTTGTCCGCTCATGGTCTTGCGGTCTGTAGCGCCCCGGACATCCGGGTGTCGCGACTCAGGATAGGGCGGACCTCAGGTCCTCCACCAGGTCCTCGCGTTCCCAGGAAAACCCGCCATCGGAGTCCGGCGACCGGCCAAAATGCCCGTAGGCGGCGGTGCGCGCATAGATCGGCCTATCGAGGCCGAGGTGATTGCGGATCCCGCGGGGGCTCAGGTCCATCACCTCGGTCACGGCGGACGCCAATTTGCCGTCCTTTACGGTCCCGGTGCCGTAGGTATTGACGTAGACCGACAGCGGTTTGGCGACGCCGATGGCATAGGAAATCTGGATGACGCAACGTTCGGCCAGTTCCGCGGCAACCACGTTGCGGGCAAGGTATCGCGCCGCATAGGCCGCCGAACGGTCGACCTTGCTGGGATCTTTCCCCGAGAACGCGCCGCCGCCGTGGGGCGAGGAACCGCCATAGGTATCGACGATGATCTTCCGTCCGGTCAGGCCGCAGTCGCTGTCGGGGCCGCCGATCACGAACCGTCCCGTGGGATTGACGTAGAATTCCTCCTCGGGGCACATCCAGCCATCGGGCAGAACGTTCTCCACATGAGGACGGACGATCTCCCGGACCGCGTCTTGATCGAGGTCCTCGGTATGCTGGGTGGACACCACAACCGAGGTCGCGCGCACCGGTTTTCCATCGTCATAAAGCAGGGTTACCTGGCTCTTGGAATCGGGGCCGAGGCCGGGTTCCGCCCCGGAATGCCGGGCTTCGGCGAGCGAGCGCAGGATGCCGTGGGCATAATGGATGGGTGCGGGCATCAACTGATCGGTCTCGCGGCAGGCATAGCCGAACATGATCCCCTGATCTCCGGCTCCTTCGGACTTGTTACCCGACGCATCGACCCCCATCGCGATGTCCGTCGACTGGCTGTGCACCAGCACCTCGACCCGGGCGCGCTCCCAGTGAAACCCTTCCTGTTCGTAACCGATATCGCGCACGCAGCTCCGCGCGATGTGCTCGAGGTCCTCGGCACCGATGCCGGCCGGTCCCCGCACCTCCCCCGCCATCACGATGCAATTGGTTGTGACCAGGGTCTCGGCGCCGACGCGGGACTGGGGATCGAGCGTCATATAGGCATCGACGACGGCATCGGATATCCGATCGGCGACCTTATCGGGGTGGCCTTCGGAAACCGATTCGCTCGTGAACAGGTACTCCCCTCGAGACACGGGCACCTCCACTGTGGCTGGAAAATTCAAGGCGCCGGCGACGGCCTCGCGTCGCGCCGCAAACCGTCACCACCCCCAAACGCGCATCACAACTGTCGGGCGGGTCTTTTTGCAACCTTTGGCCGAGCCGTCAAGATGTTTCCCGAGGAATCAACGCCTCAGGATTCGTCGGCCATGGACCTCAGGAGTTCGAGAACTTTGCGTCGCTGTTTGGCATCGCCGATGCGGTAATAGGCGCGGACCAGTTCCGCGGTCTCCCGATTGGCCATCGGATCGGCCTCGAAGGCGACCGAAGATTCCGCAAACCCGCGCGCCTTGGACCCGGCCGCAGCAAGCGCCCGTGGCATTTCCTCGAAGAAAAACGAGATCGGAACGTTCAGAACCTTGCTTAACGTGAACAGACGGCTCGCGCCGATGCGATTGATGCCGCGCTCGTATTTTTGGATCTGTTGAAACGTGAGCCCCACGGCCTTCCCCAACATCTCCTGACTCATGCCAAGCAGCATCCGTCTTTGCCGCACGCGGCTACCCACGTGGGCATCTATGGGATTGGACCTACCTTTTGTCGCTCGAGCGGGGCGCCGGGGCTTTCTTATCGTGGCTTTTGCCATTCTTACCACCTTTTTTATATTCAGCCGGAATTCGATTTTCGCATGGATTTTTGGTGTGCTGAATCAATTTCTAAACATATATAGATATGCCTCAAGAGACAATGATGGGATGACAAATTTTCACCGGGCGTCGCCCCTGGCGATGCTTCGCCGACCGAGCCATAAGGCGCATACAAATACAACAAATGCGACCACGGCGAAAGCGCCATTGCCAAACCGGGAGAAGGGCGGGGCGGCCTCCAGGGCCAGCGGCAATCTCGCCTGGACCGCTCCCTGGCGACCCAGGGGGAGGCGTGCCAGCACCCGGCCCCAGGGATCGATCACCGCCGAAATGCCGGTATTGGCGGCCCGCACCAGCGGCAGCCCCTCCTCGACGGCGCGCAAACGGGCCGCGGCCAGATGCTGATGAGGCCCGGCGGAGGCGCCGAACCAGGCATCGTTGGTCAGGTTGAGCAGCCATTGGGCCCGCGCTCCGGGGGCGACCACGGCGCCGGGGAAGATGGCCTCGTAGCACACCAGGGGCGAGACCGCTGGCACGCCTGGAATCTGCAGGCTGCGGGGACCGGGACCGGCACTGAAATCGACTCGCCCCTGTGTGATCTTGGTCAGCGGCAGGATCGTCCGCAAGGGGACGTATTCTCCGAACGGGACGAGATGATGCTTGTCGTAGGTCGCCTCGACGCCACGGCCGGTCACAGCGAGCACCGCATTCCAAAACTTCCGAGGCTTCACTCCTGGCGGTGTGCTGCGTACCGCCCCGGTAATCAGCACGCCATCGGGCGGCACCGCGCGGGCCAATGCCTGCAATTGCGCTTGCGTGCCGGAGAAAGTGAAAGGGATGGCGGTTTCCGGCCAGATCACCACGTCCGCGTCCGGACCGCCCGCCGGCGTTTGCGAAAGCCGGAGATAGGTGAGGTAATGACCCCGTGCCAGGTCGCGGCGCCATTTGAGACGCTGGTCGATATTGCCTTGTACGATCCTCAGGCTCAGCTCCGTTGCCGCACCCTCCGGGGCGGGGGCCCACGCGACCCGCGCATAGCCCGCTCCAAACAGAACCAGCGCCGTCGCCAGGGCCGCAACCGACGGCATCGCACCGCCGCGCCGTTCTCCCACGGCGAGGGTCGACGGAGCGGCGGCGATCGCGACCACCACCATGGACAGGCCATAGGCGCCGACCACCGCGGCGCCCTGCAGGGCGGCGGTATCGAACGCCAGGGTCGTCGCCATCAGGTTCCAGGGAAACCCGGTCAGGACGAAGCCGCGCAGCCATTCTGAGACCGCCCAGGCCACGGCCAGGGCCAGAACTCGCGACGCTCCGGCGGGGAAGCGGGACGCGGCCCAGCACGCCAGCGCCGGGTAAACGGCGAAATACAGCGAAAGGCCCGAGACGGCAAAGGGGGCGAGCCAGCCATGGGCCGCGGCATCGACCAACAAGGCATTGGTGATCCAGTACAGCCCGCCGACGAAATGGCCGAACCCGAACCACCAGCCGATGGCGAGCACCCGCCGCCACCCGCCGGGGCTGACGCTGGCCCCGTCAATCAACCAAACCAAGCCGGTAAACGACACCAAGAGGACGGGAGTGACGAATAGCGGCGGCAGGGCCAATACCGAGAGCGCCCCCAGCGCCGCGGCAACCGCCAACCGCCGCCAGCCGGTGAGCGCGCCAAGGCGCCGGGCCAAGGCCGTCATGGGTGTTCGCGACCCGATGCGGTCTTCAAGGCGGACAGATTGCGAATGCGCACGCGTTTGATACGCCTGGGGTCGGCATCGATGATTTCGAACTCCAGCCCCGAGCTGTGACTGACGATCTCACCGCGCGCGGGCACGCGATGCAACATCGTGAAAATCAACCCCCCCAAGGTATGGATATCGTCGGCGCGCTCATCCTCTGTCAAGACCCGGCCGACCCGGTCTTCCAACGACTCGAGCTCGGTGCGCGCATCGGCGATGATGCTGCCGTCGGGGCGGTCGATCATGACCACGTCTTCGGCATCGTGTTCGTCCTGGATGTCGCCGACGATTTCTTCCACCAGGTCTTCGATGGTGACCAGCCCATCGACGCCCCCGTACTCGTCGACCACAAGGGCCATATGGACCCTGGCGAGACGCATCTGCAGCAGCAGGTCCAGCACGCGCATGGTGGGCGAGACGAACAGCACCTTGCGGACCACGTCAAGCAGCTCCAAGGGCTTGTCGCTGCCCACATGGGCCAGAACGTCCTTGATATGGATCATGCCGAGGACGTCATCGAGGGTGCCGCGATAGACCGGCACACGGGAATGCGCCTCTCGGATCATCAGCGCGATAAGGTCTTCAAATGGCGCGCTGGCTTCGATGGCGACGATCTCGGCCCGCGGGACCATGACGTCGGCGGCGATGACATCGCGCAAATTGAGAACATTGCCGATCAACAGACGCTCGTCGGCGTTGATCGTCTCGAGCCCTTCGGGCCGTTCCTCGATCAGTTCTTCCAGGGTTTCGCGAATCGAATCTTCGCCATTGCGCGTCCGACCGCGTCTTCCCACCCAGGCGAGAATTCTCTGGAACAGTGATGGGTCTTGTAAATCGGCCCCGACCTCGCGGGGCGGGCTAGACTGGGTGTTTTCGGTCATCTCTCTCGCGTCGGGTTCACACCCCCGCTCATCTCACCGGCGTAGGGATCGGCAACACCAAGCCGCGCCAGAATTTCCGCTTCGGTCCGTTCCATGACCGCCGCCGTCCCGTCGGTGTCATGATCATACCCCAAAAGATGCAACACGCCATGCACGACGAGATGGGCCAAGTGGTCGGCGGTCTCGATACCGCGTTCCTCCGCTTCCCGCCTGAGCGTGCCGAAGGCGAGGGCCACATCGCCGAGCAATCGCACCGCCCCGCTCCCCGCCGCGTCGCTTTCGAACGCCAATACGTTGGTCGGCGCGTCGATGGCGCGATACTCGCGGTTGAGTCGACGCATTTCCTGGTCATCGGTCAGCAGCACGCTGAGCTCTGCGGGGCCCGCGCCGAGACGACCCTTCAAGGCGGCGAGGGCGGCGCGGCGCACGGTCCGTTCGCCAGCAGGCAGATCCCTGGTCCAGGACGGGTCGTTGACGGCGATTTCCACGCTCACTTGGGCGTTTTGGCGCAACCGGACAGGGTTAGGACGGGTCGTCACCTTGCCCCTTGCCTTTCGCGCCACCGCGCTGACGCGTCCCGGCCGCGGCCGGCTTGGTCCGGGGCGCGGTCGTGTCCCCCGCCACGGACCCTCGTTTGCGCCGCCGCTCGGATTTTTCATAGGCTTGAACCACGCGCGTGACCAGGGGGTGGCGCACCATATCCTGGTCCGTGAACCGGACCATGGCGACACCGTCCACGCCCTCTAGCGCATCGACGGCATCGGCCAGTCCCGACCGTGTGCCTGAAGGCAGGTCCACCTGGCTGAGATCACCGGTCACCACCATACGCGACCCTTCGCCGAGGCGCGTCAGGCACATTTTCATCTGAACGCTGGTGGTGTTCTGGGCCTCGTCAAGAATGATGAACGAATGGCCCAAGGTCCGACCGCGCATGAAGGCGAGGGGGGCGACTTCTATTTCTCCGTTGGCTAGCCGCTTGACCACCTGGTCTCCGGGCAACATATCGTAGAGAGCGTCGTAAAGCGGGCGTAGGTAGGGGTCGACTTTTTCGCGGATATCGCCAGGCAGGAAGCCGAGTCGCTCGCCCGCTTCCACCGCGGGGCGGGACAGAATGATCCGGTCGATCTCTCCGGCCTGCAACATCGCCACCGCCCGCGCCACCGCCAGGTAGGTCTTGCCGGTGCCCGCGGGGCCCAGGCCAAATACCAGCTCATGGGAATCCATGGCGTCGATATAGGCGGCTTGGGTCGGCGTTCTCGGGGTTATCCGCCGCCGCCGCGTCTGGATTCCCCCACCGGCGCCGAATCCCGTCGCGCCGCCCCCCGAGGCCAGTTGGCCCGTCGCCGCCAGGCGCACGATGGCGTCGACCTCGCCCTGATCGGGCGGCACGCCGCCCTTGACGCGTTCGTAGAGAGTCTTCAGCGCATCGCGCGCGGATGCAGCCCCGGATTCCGGCCCGGTGATCGTCACCCGATTGCCGCGCGCATGGATCGTGACACCAAGATCATTTTCGATGCGAACGAGGTTGCGGTCGTGTTCGCCAAACAAAAGCGCCAAGACCGAATTGTCGTCAAACTGCATCACCAAGGGGTGGGTCCCGTTCTCCGACGACCCCGTCGCCGCGCTTCGGGATCGCTTGTTGGGCCCGGAACGCGCCGGACTGCGGGTCATGCCCGCGCCTCCCCGACCAGGGCCTCGGCGGCGGAGGGCACCGTTTGGACCAATTGCCCGGCCAAGCTATTGGCGTGCCCCGCGGTAACACGGACCGGCAATACACGGCCTCGCAAGCGGGCCGCGACATCTTCACCTACGGCGACATGAACCGCCTGAAGATAGGGGCTGCGGCCCGCCACTTGGCCTTGATAACGGCCGGGGCGGTCGAACAAAACATCCACGACGCGGCCGACACAGGACGTGTTGAAGGCCCTGGATTGGGCCTCAAGCAAAGACTGCAGCTCCTTGAGGCGCGACGCCTTGATGTCATCGGGCACTTGGTCGGGACGCTCGGCAGCGGGTGTTCCCGGACGCGCGCTGTACTTGAAAGAGTAGGCGTGGGCATAGCCGACCTCGCCGACCAGGTCGAGGGTCGCACGGAAGTCCTCGTCGCGCTCGCCGGGGAATCCGACGATGAAATCCGACGATAGCGCGATGTCAGGACGCGCATCACGAAGACGCTCGACGATGGCCAAATAGTGGTCGGCGGTATAGCGCCGGTTCATAGCCGCCAGGATGCGGTCGGCGCCCGACTGTACCGGAAGATGGAGATAGGGCATCAACTGCGGGACCTCGCCATGGGCCGCGATCAAATCGTCATCCATGTCGGCGGGATGGGAGGTGGTGTAGCGAATTCGTGCAAGGCCGTCGATTTCCGCCAAGTCGCGGATCAGCCGCCCGAGCCCCCATTCCGCCGCCGGCGTCCCCTTGGGCGACGGCGCATCTCCAGGGGCGCTACCGTGATAGGCATTGACGTTCTGTCCGAGCAGGGTGATTTCAGCCACTCCGTCGGCAACGAGGGCCCGCACTTCGGCCCGGATATCGGCGACCGGGCGCGAATATTCGGCGCCGCGGGTATAGGGCACGACGCAAAAGGTGCAGAATTTGTCGCAGCCTTCCTGGACCGAAACGAAGGCGGCGCTCTCGCCGCCGCCCCGGGATTCGGGCAAGGAATCGAACTTTGATCGGACCGGAAACTCGGTATCGAGGACCGGCCCCGACCCCTCCGCATCCTTCACCATCGTCGCCAAGCCATGATAATTCTGCG
>JAWWBR010000100.1:0-12317 GCA_033720855.1 Alphaproteobacteria bacterium | reverse complement strand
TTTTCATTCGGCCGGGACGGCCACTTTGATCTGGTAGACCCGAATGGCGTTCTCATAGAGCAGCTTGCGCCGCTCGTCGTCGGGAACGCCGTTGAGCACCCGCTCTATGGAGCCCCAGCTATCGGGGTAGTAGGCGGCGACATGGGGAAAATCGGATTCCCACATGATGTTGTCGATGCCGATATCGTGACGCAGCTTGATGCCTTCTTCCTCGAACCAGAAATTCACATACATCTGGCGCCTAATGATCTCGCTCGGGCGGGTGAACAGCCCCTCGGTCCACAGGTGGTGGGTCTCCCAGACGTGATCGCAGGTGTTGATCAGGTAGTTGAGGCCGCCGATTCCGGCTTCGGCGAACACCACCTTGAGGCGGGGGAAACGCTCGGTGACGCCGGTGAAGATCAACTGAGGCACGATCTGGGCCGGGGTCACCGCCGACGTGCTGGTCGAGGCGGAATGGGCCTGGCGCTTGCTGTAGCCGTTCCACGTCTTGGCCGTATCGCCGACGCCGATGCCCGCAGAGCCGTGGAAATGGATGGGCACGCCGAGCTCCGAACAGACATCCCAGACCGGATACCAATGCGGGTCCGCGATATGCGGCAGTCCCTTGGGCGACTTGCCCAGCAGGTTGACCCCGCGGTGCCCGTTCTCCACCGAACGCTCGATCTCCTTGGCGATGACATCCGGCGGCGACAGCCAAGGGATGGAGATCAGCGGCAGATAGCGGTCCGACACCTTGGTCCAATCGGCGAGGATGTCGTTATAGGTCTGCAGGGTATCGAACTCGTACTCCTGATCGCCGAACTGGTGGTAGTTGCCGCCCGGCGGATTGGGAAACAGCACCTCGGCATCGACCCGATCGATGTCCAGCGCCTTGAGCCGTTCTGCCGGGTCGTAGGCCATTTTCGGCACCTCTTCCCAGCGCTTCGGCCAATGGGGGAAGGGATCCCCCATCAGCGCCGGACAGTTGCAGACCTGAGGCTGGAAGCCACGCTGTTCCGCGCTGGGAGTCCGGCCGTAGAGGCTCCATCCGTCGTGTTTCTCGCCATCCTGCTCAAACTCGATCACCTGGGGGATCTTGTCGCCCCATTTCTTCTTCGACATGCGCGAGGTGAAGTCGTCCCGACCGAAGGCAGCGTGGGAATCGGCGCTGATGAGTCCGAACTTGATTTCCATTTTTGGTCCTCTCTCTCACTGTCGCGGATCTCGCGGCGCCCCCGCCCCGCAGCCGCCGGGGCGGGGGGCGGGGGCCGGGATCCGCTATTTGCAATCGACCTTCTTGGCGACCTTGCCGTCACCGGGATAGGTGAAGGTGCAGGTCATGCCGACCTTCACATCCTTACGGACAGCCTTCTTGCCCTTGATGGTCACCGCCGTCCGGCTGCTCGAAAGCCTGGCGGTGACCTTCTTGCCCTTGTAATCGATGGTCACCCGGCGGCCGGCGCGCTTGGTCGCCACCACCTTGCCCGAATGAACGGCAATGATATTTTTACGCTTGGGGCCGCGGTAGTTGCCGACGATGAAGGCGCGGGCCTTCTTCTCGTTTTCCCGGTAATGGGGGTCGAAATCCCGGAACGTGTACTCCTTGCCCTTGATTCTGCGGTGGATCTTCTGGGTGATGCCGGGCGGCACGTCCTCGCGCAACGAGGTGTAGCGCCTGGGCGGCTTCGCCATGTGCGTCATGGTCTGAACTTCCTTGGTCAGGAACCAGTTGACGAACAGCTTGGCCGCATTGGGATGCGGCGCCTTGTCGAGCACCGCAAGGCAGCATTCCGAACCCCGGGCCTCGAGTTTGCCGCGGGCACGGGGGATCTCCACGACCTCGATGGGAAACTTGCTCTTGTACTTGCGGAGCGGGTCTCCGATATCGCCTTCGTCCCACTTCAGCGGCTTGGAACCGCGGATGAGCCAGCTCTCTTCGAGGCGCGTGTCACTGGTGAAGGTGACGTCCATTTCCTGGAAATACTTCTTGATCCAGTCCGGTCCCGCGTCGGGCGCGAAATACATTTCCAGCATACCGCCGAGACGGCCGGGATCGCTCCACGACTGGTCGGCCATCTTGCCCTTCCATTTGGGCTTGAGGAAATCCCACGGCGTCTTGAGGGAGGCGACGTCCTGCTTGGTCAACTTGTCCGTGTTGTACCAAAACCGCCAGGAATTGTTGGCCCGAACGCTGTAGACGAAAATCTTCTTGGTGCCCGCCTTATCGACATACCAATGCCGATTGCCGTACCAATGGGAGGTGTCGGTAACCTCCGGATGGATGAGCAGCGGCGGCATGTCGACCAGCGCACCGGCAGGCTCCAGCCGGCGCGTGGTCCCGGCGACGCTCATCAGGGTTGCATCCACCGTGTACCGCCCGGCCCGACGCTCGGCGAGGATTCGCGTCGCCCGCGACGAACCGGACCCGCCATCGGTCTGGATGCGAATGCCGAACTGCTTGTTGAAAGCCGCGAAGATGTGGTTGTACTGGGGAATAGCGCCGGTGCTGAGCACCAAGGTGCCTTCCTTCTTGGCCGCGGCCACGAGCTCGGCCCATTGCTTCTGGAAATCGCCGCCGGACTGGGCCATCGCCTGGGGCGCCAGTCCCGCCGTAAGAACCAATGCGAGCGCCGCCGCGCCCAACCACGTTACGGTCCGGCGCGTCCCGCGAAGGCTCGACGCACCCGCATCAATTTTCATAATTCGCCACATGAAAAATCTCCCTGTCTCAAGAATATGGGCACGGGAACCGGCCGCTTTCCGCGATCGACCTTATTCTCTCGGAACCGGCACCGCATTAGATGTTCCTCTCCTTATCCTCCGCCTAACCGAAAGGCCTCTTCCGGACGCATCGATAAACCGGCCTCACGCCCAAGGCCCGGGCGCTGGCCGGGCCGCATCCCCCGCGGCCGGCGCCCTGGCGATCGTTGCGACCGGCGCCGGCCTTGTCCCGAAAGGGCCCGCTATTGCGCCGCGGCCGCGGCCGGGGTCAGTTCGGCGAGCTCGTCCAACAGCCGCTTGATGCAGTCCTCGTAGTACTTGAGGTGTTCCGCCGTCATCGGCTTGGTGGTCCAGCGCGGGTACTCCTTGACGTCGAGCCCGCGGATGCGCAGACCCTCGAAGGTCGTCCGCCGCCCGTATTGCCGCAGCACCGCGGTGCGGTCCGCGTGCTCGATCAGAAGAACCTGGAGCTTCTGCGCCCGCAAATAGTCCTCGGCCCAGATCGCCTCGACCAGCGCGACGCCCGCCTCGGGCACCGTCACCGGCGCACCGGCCGCGATCGACCCGGCGACGCCGACGAGCATGCCCGGCAGCATGTTGCTGATAGGCACGAAGATCACGAAATCATCGCCCAGGGTGCGCAGGTAGTTCTTCGCCTGGCCCAGATTGCCGTTCGCCAGCTTGGAGCCGAACACGTTGGGGCACGCCTCCTTGAGCTTCTTCATCATCGCCGGCGGCGTCGGATAGCCCGAATATTGCGGGTTGTTGTAAAGAAGGATCGGCAGACCCGTGGCCGCGTCGACCTGCTTGTGCTGTTCGATCAGCTCCCATTCGCTGCGATCCGAATAGTAGTAGGGACCGACGATGCCGATGGCATCCGCGCCGATCGACTTCGCGTGGGCGCCAAGCTCGCAACTGGTATACGGATCGACCGCGCCAACCTGCACGATCACCGGCACCCGGCCGGCAACCCGCTTGACCACCGTTTCCGCGATCGCCTTACGCTGGTCGATGGTGGTCGCCGCGCCCTGGCCTTGCGACCCCAGCACGAAGAAGCCATGGGCGCCGGCATTGATGTACCAGTCCGTCAACTGCTCCATCATGCCGAGATCGGGCTCGCCCTTGCCGTCGAATACCGCCGGGATCGGCGCGAACATCCCTCGCGCACGCTCGCTCATGTTGCCTTTACTCGTATCCGCCATTGTCTCCTCCTTGGATGGCCTCAATCTTCATGTTCCAATCGTTTGCTGATTTTCGCCTCGACACATTTCCCCGGGCTCATCGCGGCGGCATGGCCGTTTCGCCCTCTTCCTCGCGGTAGAGCCCGAGGCTTTCCAGCACCGGCCGGTCGCTCACCGAGAACAGCACCGCCGGCTCCGTCTTCGAGGTGTTCCTGAAATTGTGCCACGATTTCGACGGAACGAAGAAACAGTCCTTTTCGCCCCAGTCGAGCGCCTTGACCCCACCGTCGAAAGTTCCCACGGTGGTCACCCCTTCGCCCTCGATCACGTGGTAGATGGTTGAACTGGTGTGGCTGTGAGTCCGGGTCTCCTCGCCGGGCCTGAGCAGCTGCGCGCGGCAGTTGATGGTCGGCATGGTCGGCCCGCCGGTCAGCGGGTTCTTGTAGTCCAGCAGGATGCCGTCGTGGGGGTCGCTGACGTCGGCCTCGGCCAGCGCATCCAGGGTCGCGCGGGTCTCGCGCCACTTGTAGTTGAAGGGCACGAAACGCGGGTCGAGCTGATCGGCAGGCGGCCGGGTTACGCCGAAGCGCTGGCGGCAGTAGCCTTCGGGATACAGGATCGGCTGCGATGCATTGCCGAAATAGTTGCCTTGCGCGTCCTCCGCGTCCTGGTAATTCTCGTGGATGGTGGCATCCAAATGACCGGACAGATGCACGTCGAGCACGTCGAGCCATACCAGCGGCTTTTCCCCCGGGTTCTGGTGGTCGTGCCAGGTCCAGTTTGGCGTCAACACCAGGTCATTGGGCTCCATGATCATCTGCTCGCCCTCGACGTTGGTGTAGCCGACACCCTCGCCCTCGACGACGAAGCGCAGAGCCGCCGCGGTATGACGATGGCATTCCGCCATTTCGCCGGGCTTGACCAGTTGCACCGACATCTGCAGCGTCCGCGACGTGGCTTTGAGTTCGGGGATCGCCGGATTGACCAAGTTGACGGTGCGTCGCTTCGCGGCGTCGTTGATGCCGCCAAGCTTGATCACCTCACCCGATTCAAGGAGACAGGAATAGACCGTCTCCCACGGCCATAGATGGGGCACCAATGCGGGATTGGGATTGCGGCGCCGCGCCTGCCAATGGCCGCCAAGCGAATGCTCCGCCATCCGTTTATGAAGGGCCTCGACCCTTGGATCCTCGCGTGTAGAAGCCGGTTCGCTCATCGCTTACCCCCCGGAATTCGCTGTGTTTCTAGGTTTATCCGATCGCCGCCGGATTGCCCAATATTGATTGCAAATGGTGATATTTAAAATAATTATATCAAGAGCAGCAGCCAATCACAGCAGCAAAATATCCCTCAGGGAGAGGCCGGTGACACTCAAGCAATTGCAAATCTTCCTCTCGGCATCGCGCCATCTCAATCTGTCCAACGCCGCGCTGGAGTTGGACATGAGCCAACCCGCCGTGTCGTTGCAGATGAGGCAACTCCAGGAGGAACTGGGTATAAGCCTTTACAGCGCCAACAACCGCGGCATCGAACTGACCCAAGACGGCCAGGACTTTGCCGCGGCCATCGCCCCTCCGATCGAGGAACTCGGTCGCGTGGAGCGGCGGTTCAAATCCCCGATCAGCGCCAATGCGGGCAATCATCTGACCATCGGCGGCACGCATACCTTGACCGAAGCGGTGCTGCTCGAACATCTGGTGCGCTTCCGGAAGAAACATCAAAACGTACGCGTCATCCTGGAAACCGGAAGCAGCCCCGAGATCGAGGAAGGGGTAAGGAATGCGACCGTCGATATCGGCCTGATCAGCGGTCCCAGCTATTTCGACGAATGCGAATACGAAGAATTCGGCAATCAGGAGATGGTCGCCTTCGTGCCGCAGGACGATCCGCTCGGCGGCCACACCCTTTCGCTGGACGCATTGATGCGCGAACCCCTGGTCACGAAAAAGAACGGCACCTGCGTCAAACGTCTGCTGCGCATGGGCCTTAATCCCAACCTGGCGCTGGAATGCATGGCCGGCGACTCGGTCAAGGCCGGAGTGATTCGGGGCCTTGGGGTGGGGCTGCTGTTTCGCAGCCGCATCGAAGAAGAGCTCCGCCGGCAGGATTTCCGACTGATAAACGTGCCCGAGCTGCGGAAGCTCTCGCGCCGCTCCTTCCTGGTCTACCGGCGTCGCGACAGGCTCTCCAAAGCCGGAAGAGACTTTCTCCTGGACCTCCAGGGACGGAGTTCTGCCCTTTCCGCCGAGGCCGTCGCGACCTGAACGGCGTGCCTGGCCCTACCGCGCCCCGGTCGTCTGCCCCAGGACGGGGACGGGCGGGCCGGCCGCCGGCGCGGCGGCGGCGCCCGCGCGATTTGCCGTCATTTCATGGCGCACGCCGAGGCGCAAGCCGAACGCCCTGACGATCACCGCGACCGCCACGGTCAGCAGCAGGATGAAGATGCTGACGATGCTGGCCGCCTCGCGATTGGCGATGGCGCCGAAGGACAGCTCGAGGGCCATCAGCGACAACGTCAAGGTATCGCGCGAAGCCAGCAGGATGATGTTCGCCGTCGCCCCCGCCGCGAGCACGAAGTTGAACACCGCGAGAAGCACCAGTGTCGGCATCAGAAGCGGCAGCCAGATCCGGAAATAGGTGCGGAACCAGCCGGCGCCGGCGGCGCGGGCGGCTTCCTCCATGTCGGAGCCGATCTGCACGAAGGCGCCTTTCATCATGTTCACGCCGGTCGTGTTGCCCTGCAGGACGACGACGATGATCAGCGCCCATATGGTGCCGAACACGACGTTGAGCCCCGGCGTCCCGAGGAAAATCCACAGCAGCCCCAATCCGGACAGGATGCCGGGAATGGCGCCGGACCCCCAAATGATGAAGTCGAGCAGGCCGCGTCCGGGAAGCCGGGTGCGGACCAGGATATACGCCACCACCGAAAACAGCAGAGGACTCCCGAAGGCGGCGGCAGTCGCGATCATCAGCGTCGTGCGCAGGGCGTGCAGGAAGGTCGGGTCGTTGAGGACGAACTTCCAGTGTTCGAGGGTATAGCCCAGCATGAAATATCCGATCCGGGACATGAAACTTCCCAGCACCAGGACGCAGAGCGGACCGACGGTCAGCAGGAAGATGAGAACCACGATCGCGCCGAAAATGGCATAGTTGCCCCACCCGAGATCAACCAGCCCGGGACGGAAGCTGCCCGTCACGGTCGTATACTGGCGGCGTTCGAGGATCCATCGCTGCAAGGGAAGGATCACCACGATCAAAAGCAGGGTCACGCTGGCCAGCACCGTCGCCTGGCCGTAGTTGGGCACCTCGTCGCGCACCAGCATGAAGATCTTGGTCGAATAGACGTAGAAGTTGAAAGGGAGACCAAGCAGGTATTCGGTCTCAAACGAACTGAAGACCCGGATCGTCTGCAGCGCAAAGACCAAAACCATCGGCGAGATCATCAAGGGCAGGGTCACCTTGAACATGGTCCGGAGATTGCCCGCGCCGCTGGCCCGCGCGGCCTCCTCCAGGCTCGCATCCATGTTGCGGAAGGCCGGCGTCAGCAGCATCACCTTGATGGCGATGCCGTGTCCCATCAGATTGGCCCAGACGATTCCCTCCACCGAGAAGATGTTGAAGGGGCCTTGGTTCAACGAAAACAGGTGCTGGAGCGGGAGGTTCAACAACCCGATATCGGGATCCAGCAGGGTGATCCAGGCGATCGTCGTGGGGATCGCCGGGACCATGTAGGCGACCCAAAAGGCGAATTCCAGCCAGCGGCTGCCGGGAATCTTGGTGCGGCCCAGGGCCCAGGCGATGGCCGTCCCGATGGGGAAGCTGATGGCCATGGTCAGCCCCCAAACCAGGATCGTGTTGGAAAGGGACTTGAACAGGCCCGGGGTTTGGAACGCCGTCACCCAGTGGTCGAACCCCCAGCGGCGGGGCTCCACCAACCAGTCACTGGCGGTGTTGAAGCTGTTTATGAGCAGCAGAACGACGGGCCAGATCAGGAAGAACCCCAGGGCCAGCAGCATGACGGCCATGACGAAATGCCCCGCCCCCGGACGCCGCCCATGCGCGCGCCTTGGCTGGGGCCTCGTCGCGCCGGCGGCTGCTGAGAGGTCCGCGTTCATTCAAGGCTCCTGACGGCACATTCGGGACACGGGAACCGGGCGCCGACGGACGGTCGGCGTCCGGTTCCACACGGACAAACGGTATCGGCGCTAGCGCTGGCGCGAGTTCCAGATCTCCATGATCTTCTTCTGGATGGCCTTGTTGCGTGCGCCCGACTCGGGGTCGGCGTCGGGGTAACGGTAGGTCTTCCCCGGAATACGCCGGTGGTCCTTGATCACATGCCCGAACGGGATATCGTTGCGCAACGAAGAACGGGCCAGATTGGGGATGCTCTCATGGATGATGGTCTGCCCTTCCCTGGTCAGGAACCAGTTCACGAAGAGCTTGGCCGCATTGGGATGGGGCGCATTGGCGAAGGCCGAAATGCAGCACCCCGATCCCGACGCCCGGAGCATCCCCACCTTGGTCGGCAGGTGCGCCTCCTTGATGGGCAAGCCCTTCTTCGCGAGGTTGCGCAATTCCTCGTTGCCCTGGCCCGCCGAGGGCATGATCGGGTACCGGCCCTTGACCAGCCAGGTCTCGACGACACGACGGTCGGGGCTGAATGTCACGTCCATCTCGGTGAGAAATTTCCGCACCCATTCGGGGCCCTGGTCGGGCGATTGCCAACCGTCGATCATCTGGCGGATGCCCGACGGATCGTCCATGGCATAGGCGCCGAACTTCCCCTTCCACTTGGGCGCCAACAGGTCCGCTGGCGTCTTGATCGCCTCGAGATCCGCCTTGCTGACCTTGGCGGTGTTGTACCAGAAATTGTAATTGTCGACGATCGCGGCGGTGTAAAAGAACGTGTATTTCAGATCCTTGTCACCGTACCAGTACCGTCCGCCGTGCCATTTGGATTTGTCCAGCACCTCGGGGTGAATGAGCAGGGGCTCGAAGGGAATCAGCGCTTTGGCGGGAACCAGGCGCTGATTGTTGATGCGGACGCTGATCAGCGCGACATCGACGGTGTATTTGCCCGCCTTGCGTTCGGCAAGAACGCGGCTCGTCGTCCGCCCCGCACCGCCGCGCGACACCTCGACATTGACGCCGAACTTCTTCTTGAACGCTTCGAACACATGCCGGTATTGGCGCGAGGGGGCGCCGCCGGCGGCGATGGACACCTTGCCCTCCTGTTTCGCCGCAGCGATCAGTTTGGCCCAGTCGGATTTGAAATCGGCCTTGGCCGGCGCCGCCGCCAGGACCAGCAGTCCCGAAACCGCCGCCGCAACGAAAAAGACGAAACTTTTGATTATCTTGCGAGCCCGGGCAGCGCTGCACGACCCGCAAGCCACATCCATGTGATCTATCTTCATCATGTCATTCTCTCCCTGTGGTTTTTCTTGGTTGTTGGATCGGCTGCGTCGCCGGCCGGTCTTGGCCCGTGCCGCCACCGTCTAAAGATTGTCCTCCAAATCGTGTGAGCGGTCCGAACGCCATGCGGTGTGGCCTTCGGCGCGGAGTTTCAGCCACACCCGGCTTCCTTCCTCGACGGGCTGGTGCCGTTCGCCATAGATGTCGATGGTTCCCTGGCCCTTGACGGCGACCTGATATTCGATGCGTTCGCCGACGAACAGCGCGGTATCCAGAACCCCGGACAGCATTCCCGGCGGGACCTGGCTGGCCTCCGCCGGCAGGACCTCGACGTCCTCGGGACGGACGCCGATGAACACCTCGCCTCCGGCCGGGATTCCCCCGGTTTCGTAGGTCTGGCCGTAAACCACGCAATCCTTGGCACCTTCAAGGGCGATCGACAGGCGCCCCGAGGGATCGCCCGCAACCACACGTCCCTTGAACAGGAGCGTCTTGCCGATGAAATCGCGCACGAACTCGTTGGCCGGGTTCTCATACAGCAGGCGCGGACTGCCCTGCTGCTGGACGATGCCCGCATTCATCAACGCGATGCGCGTCGACAGGCTGAGCGCCTCGACCTGATCGTGGGTGACGAACAGGAAGGCGATGTTGAGCTCCTTCTGCAGGCGCTTGACCCTGATCCGCATCTTCTCGCGAAGCTTGGCATCGAGATTGCTGAACGGCTCGTCAAGGAGAAGCACCCGGGGTTCGGTAATTAGCGCCCTGGCGAAGGCCACGCGCTGCTGCTGGCCGCCGCTCAACAGCGGTCCCGGGCGATCCTCGTAGCCGGCCATGCCGACCAGCTCCAGCGCATGGGCCACGCGGTCCTTGATCTCCGAACGCGGGTATTTGCGGGATTTGAGAGGGAACGCCACATTTTCGGCCACGGTCATATGGGGCCAGATGGCATAAGACTGGAAGACGATTCCCATGTCCCGCTTGTTGGGCGGCAGGCATAACCCGCGGTCGCTCAGCACGACGGCGTTTTCGCCAAAATAGATGTCTCCCTCGTCCGGGACTTCCAGGCCGGCCGCCATGCGCAGGGTGGTGGTCTTGCCGCAGCCCGAGGGCCCCAGCAGCGTGACGATCTCCCCGTCGCGCACGTCAAGCGACAACCTGTCCACCGCCGGCTGGGAACTTCCGGGATAGATCTTGGTCAGACCCGAAAGCCGCATCGCCAGTTTGGCGTCTCCGCCGGAAGGCTGTGCCGTTGAAGACGGCTGTGTGATCAAAGTGGTGTCTGCCATCCCTTTTCCGCCTGCAATCTGGGTACCGTCTACGAAACCCCGCCCATCGGGGTCAAAAAATTATTGGCCGGCGAGCGCCATGGCGTCCGGATCGAACAAGTCTTCGTAATTCAGCCTATTGGGCGTGACCCCGAAGTCATGGGCGTAATCCATCATCGCCTGAAGCGTGGTCGCATTGTCTTCGACGTTATAGGGCCAGTAGTTTTCGCCCATCACCGCGCGCTGCTCGTCCATCGCCGCCGCCGCCCAGGAGATGGTGACGATCTCCGGGTCGGAGCCGTAGATGCGGTCGAAGGCGACGTCCCGCGCCCGGCGGTAGGCCTCGAGCAGGGCCACCGGCGCATGGGGGTATTTGTCCACGAATTCGCGGTTCAGGCTGACCACATGGCTGATGGGGAAGATGCCCGTGGCCTTGAAATAGTCCTGTTCCTCGGAGCGATAATCCGGGAACAGGCGCCGGGTGCGGGGATCCTTGCGGCTGGTGGACGGCAGGACATTGGGCCCCAGCACGGCGTCGATCTCGCCGTCGATCAGCTTTTCGTCGAGCATGGCGTCCTTCGGACCCGGCGGCAGATGCAGCGGCTCCACCGTGATGTCGGGCCCCCAGCTGCGGTCGGAGTCGCCGGGGATGCACCAGGTGATGGTCGAGAAGTCGACCCCGTAATGGTGCTTGAGCGCGCCCCGCGACCAGATCGCGGCGGTGTTGTCCCAGGCGAAGATGGCGACGCGTTTGCCCTCGAGATCCTTCGGCGTGTCGATGCCGGCGTCGGTGCGGGTGAAGATATAGGCCAGGCGGAACTTGCGGTTGGGGTAGGCGGGGATGGACACGTAAGGATGCGCATTCTTGCCCTTGGTGGTCATCAAGCCGCCGAAGCTCGCGTCCCAGGCGTCGATCTGTTCGGGGCCCTCGAAGGTGCTGCACTCGAGCTCGAATCCTTCGATGCTCACGCTGCCGTCCCAGAACGGGCGGTTGGTGTCGATGTCCGGCTCTCGAAAGCCGAAGCGAAACTTGGGATTGGCCATGGTTGTGTGTCCTCCCGATGCGGCCGCGCCGTTGCCTAGGCGGAGCCTTCTTCTTCTTTGCTGTAAAAGCCGAGCTTCGTCATCGCCGGCCAATCGTCGATGGAGAACAGGATCGATTCGCCGTCGGCCCCGTTTTCGTGGTGATGCCACTTCCATGCCGGCACGGCGAAGATATCGCCGGTGTCCCACGCCAGGCGCTCCCCTTCGATGACGATGGTGCCGGCGCCTTCGAAGTCAAAATACCAGGTGGTGGAGTTGTGGCGGTGGGAGAGCGTTTTTTCGCCCGCCCGCAGGAGCTGGGCGTGCCAGGCGATGGTGGGCAGGGTCGGCCCGTTGTCGACGGGGCTCGCCAGCATGAGGCGGACGCCCTCGAAAGGATCAACCTCTCCCGCCTCGGCCATGGTGGAGAGCGCCTCCCGGGTTTCGGTCCACGGGTAGCGCACCGGGGGCAGCGGATACGGCGCCTTGTCGGCCACGCGCCGGGCATGCCCCAAGGTCTTGCGGCCGTACCCTTCGGGCTTGGTGACCTCCTGGTAGGGCGACTCGACGGGGAGGCGCTCATTGAGGTTCTCCCCGCCGCAGTAGCCGTTGTCGTAGCCATCGACCCACAGGGCCGGCTTGTCGCCGTCGTTCCAATGGTCGTGGAAGGTCCAGGACGGGCTGATGATCACATCGCCGCGCTCCATGGGAAAGGCCTCGTGTTCGCACA
>JAWWBR010000099.1:0-12640 GCA_033720855.1 Alphaproteobacteria bacterium | reverse complement strand
GAGATAAATGTAGAAAATCTAGGTAGGGCTGCTTCAAGAACTGAAAATCCCCGTGTCGGCAGTTCGATTCTGTCCCTGGGCACCATTTTTCCCCAGAATTCGGCCCCGTCGCGGGGCCTTCATCCTATGTGGCATGGATGCGGGATGGGCCCGGCAGCGCCGCCGCAGGGGCGGAGGGTGCTCTCCGGATTGGCGGGGCCCGCCTCCGAGCTTGCCCAGGGCCCGATCACGGTTTCCGGTCGGGAAAAGACAAGCGGCACATCCCGCGAGCGCCGCGGATTCGTGGTTTCGGCGGGCGCCCTGACGCTGTAGCTTCGCATCACATGTTCAAGGACTCCAACCTCGCCCTCTCCCTCAGCGTTTTTCGCCACGGCAGCTTCGCCTATTTCGTCGGCGGCCAGACGCCGAGCATGGTCACCCACTGGATGCAGAAGATCGGCGTCGGCTGGCTGGTATGGGAGCTGACGCGCTCGCCGAGCTGGCTCGGCGTGATCGCCTTCGTCGAGATGGCGCCGCTCGTGTTCATGAGCCCGTTTACCGGCTTGCTGTGCGACCGTATCAATCCGGCCAAGCCGCTGCTGATCAACCAGTGCATCCAGTTCCTTCAGGCCAGCGCGCTGGCGGTCCTCACCTTCACCGGTACGATCCGGATCGAATACATCCTCGTGCTTTCCATCATTGCCGGTCTCAACGCGCCGTTCGGCGCATCGGCCCGGCATACGCTTCTGCCGAGGCTGATTCCGCGCGAGGAGCTGTATTCGGGCATCGCCCTGTTTTCGGCGATCTTCAACGTCGCCCGGGCCATCGGCCCGGGCCTCGCCGGGTTCGCCATCCTCTGGTGGGGGGTCGAATCGGTCTTCGCCATCCATGCCGCCGGCGAATTGTTCTACATCCTGTGTTTCCCGTTTTTCATGGGCGCGATCCCCAGGCCTCCGGAAGCGGGCCGCGGCGCCATCATGGCCGAGATCAGAGAGGGGTTCCGCTATGCGGCATCCCACGCCGGCATCGCGCCGGTCCTGGTCATGTTGTGCGCCATATCGTTCTTTTCGAGGCCGCTTTTGGAAATGCTGCCGGGCTTTGCCGATGCGGTGTTCGGCCGTGGCGCCGGCGGCCTGGCCTGGCTCGGGGCGTCCTTCGGGCTGGGCGCCCTGATCGGGGTGGCCTGGCTGGCCAGCCGCGGGCGCATCGCCGGGACCACCGGCGTGATGCTGGCCTCGTCCCTCGGCGTCGGCCTTACGATGATGGCGTTTTCGGCCACCACCACGTTCTGGGTCGCCCTTGCCGTCATCGGCGTCATGGGGTTTGCCGTTTCGGTGTCGGGAACGGGGTCCCAATCACTGGTTCAATACGCCGTGGCGAGCCGGATCAGGGGCCGGGTGATGGCCCTTTATACGATCATCGTGCGGGGCTCCCCGGCCTTCGGTGCGGCGCTGATGGGGTGGTTCGCCGACAACTACGGCTTGCGCCTCGCCGTTGGGGTAAGCGCGGTCGTTTGCCTCGCCGCATGGGTATGGGCGCACCGCCGCCGCGCGGCCATGACCCGGGCTCTGGAAAGCAGCGATCACGAGGACGGGCAACACTGAGTGCCCCTCCGCCCCGATGGCATTCGTCCCGGTGGCGTCGGCAGGCCGGAAGGGGCGGCAGGCCGGAGTCATCTCAAGATACAAATAAATTTTTTTAATACGTTACGATTTTTAATAAAACCATTATTATAATATAATAATATAAAAGGCAATAATTCTTTACAATTCTTTCCAGGACACGCAATATTCTATCTACGCGCCGAGTCTTTATGGGCGGGCCTTCAGGGGACGCGTGCGCCGGGCCTGGTACACGCGGCCCGTCCGTAAAGCTTTTCGCGCCACTTGGCTCGGCGGCGGGCTGTCCTTGGCGGAGGGGTGCCGGTCGGCCGCCCGGCGATTAGGTAAGAGGAAGCGGATCATGAGTTACTCCGCAGAGCTGCAGACCTTCACCACCTGGCTCATGGCGGGCGGCGGCATCATCCTCGTCTTCAGTCTCATCGCCTGCTCGCGTTTCATTCCGCGCAGCGGGCGGAACCGGCTCAGCCAAACCATCGGGCTGATCGGATTCTGGATATCGTTCTACGGGGCTTTCATGGATCACCGCCTCGCGGCCTTTTGGTAGGCGGCGGATCTGGAGGCAAGAGGACGTCGATCGGGACCCCCGGTCCGTTCGGAGGCCGGTGGCTTGGCGCACGCCTCCCACGCAGGCGACGCGCGCCACAGGGGGCGCTTGCGTCTTAACCGGACACCCAATAAAGGGCGGTAATCACGCAGATGTTGCGACCGACGGTGTGATCGCAGACCCCCACCAGGTTTCGCTTGCCGCAGGAGTGGTCGTTCATCCAGGCATCGAACCTGGCGGTGGCTTCCTGCTCGCTGTCGGCGATGAACACCTCGGCCTTGAGGTCGTCGCGGTAGGGAATGTCGCTGTCCATATCGGCATCCATTGTGGCCAGCAGATCCGTGGCATCCTTCATCGTTTCTCCCCTCGATGTGCGCATCCATGGCAATCGGCCGGCCCGGCATGGGGCCGGGCGGGCGGTGACGGGCGCATCCACCCGTCGTCGGGAAAAGGCTAGTGGTTTTTTGGTTTTGCGAAGGTTAAGAGGGGCCGCCAATCGTGCGCAGTTTGAGCCAAATTGTAGGGTGTTTGCGGGGCCGGGAGCGACGCGCCGGCAACAGAAAAGGCCGGGCGCAGGCCCGGCCTTTTCGCTTTTGAGCGTCTTCGATCGCTCTAGGTGGTGACGCCGGTGCGCATCTCCTCGTCGACCAGCTTCTGGTAGTCGCTCTCGGCCTCCAGCAAGCCCCAGTCCACCATCCAGTCGTGGATATGGGCGAACTCCTCCTGGGTATAGGGGCGCGGATAGATGTAGCGGAAACGGCCGAGATACATGTCGTCTTCCGTGATCTTGGCGATGTCCTCGGGGACCTCGCGGATCATGTATTTGAGATACGGCCGGATGTCTTCGTTGATCTTGTCCACGGCCTTGCGCACGGCGCGGTCGATGGCGGCGTAGGTATCGGGATCCATGGACGGCACCGTCACCTCGGCGCCGTCGTAGAAGGCCTCGCAGATGATCTTGTGGCCGCGCTTGAGCGCCACCGTGATCCACGGCTCCATCAGCGCGGCGGCGCCGATCTTGCCCTCCTCGAGGTATTGGAGGCGCTGCTTGGGCCCGCCGACATGGCCGACCCGGACCTCGTCCTTGGACAGCATGTAGCCGCCGAGCAAGCCCAAGGTGATGTAGTGGGATCCCGCGTGCATGTTGACGCCGACCAGGACGCCGGAAAGGTCGGGCGGGATGTTGTAGGGCGAATCGCCCTTCACCACGATCGCCTGGGTGGCCACGGCGGCACGCTTGGAGATGACCTGGGCGCCGGCGCAGGTGTCCTGGGTGCGCCGGATCTGGCCCCATTCGCAGGCACGGTACATCGAAAACTCGCCCTTCTCGATGCCCTCGTGCCAGCCATAGGACTTGACCGCCCTGTGGTCCTCGATCGGCGTGTCGGGAACCTCCTTGTCACGGTCGCGCCCCGAACCGGCGGGCACGAGTTCGACCTCGAGGCCCTCTTCGGTGAAGAAGCCCTCTTCCTGGGCCACGTGGTAGGGCAGCGAAAAGACCGCGTTGTTGACCTCGATCCTGGTCTGTTTCAGCGCCATGGATTTTCTCCCGCAGTGGTGCGCGTGCGCAATGATGCGCGTGTCTGTGCCCGGGCGCTTCGCACCCGCGCTTGAATTGGTTGCGAATAATAATCAACCATGCCTTGGAAGTCCAAGGGAACGCGGCGGCGGGGCGTCATGCACGCCCATGTGATGTATAAGATACCGGCGCGTTGATTAGCGGGCCCGGCGCCATTCGAACGCGGGCTCCAAGGGCCCCGAAAGCCGTCTCGATGTTCGGCGCGCGGCGAAGCAACCACTCCGGTAAGGAGGCGAAGGACGCTTTGGACACCCGTCTGATGGTCAATTATCCGCCGGACCCCAATCCGAGGCCGCCCAAATTTGTGCCGCCGGCAGGCACTTGCGACACCCATTTTCATGTTTACGGGCCGCCGCACCTCTACCCATACGTGGAGGACCGCCGCTCGACGCCGCCGGCCGCGCCGATCGAGCATTATCTCGCCATGGCCGGGGTGCTGGGGATTGCGCGCGGCGTCCTGGTGCAGCCCAACGTCCATGGCTTCGAGACCGATGTGGTGATCGACGGGATCGCCAAGGGCGAGGGGCGGCTTCGCGGCGTGATCAATGCCAACCCTGCCTTCACGGCGGCCGAGATCAAGCGCCTTCATGCCGGCGGGGTGCGCGGTATCCGCCTGAACCTGACCCATGCCCATGGCCGCGCCTTCGACGAGGACGCATTTTCCCGGCAGATCGCCAAGATCGCCGATTTCGCCTGGTCGGTCGACCTGCACACGGATTTGGATACCGTCGTCGCCCATGCCGATGTGCTTGCCCGCGCGCCGCTGCCCGTCGTCATCGACCATTTCGCGAGGTGCGACGGGGCATCCGGCACCGATGATCCCGGCTTCCGCGCCGTCCTCGATCTCTGCGCCGGGGGCAACGTATGGATGAAGATCGGCGGCGCCGACCGCCTGATGTCCCGCGGCGCGCGGTTCGAGGACATCACCGCCATGGCCCGGGCGCTCATCGCGCGCGCCCCGGATCGCGTCATCTGGGGCACCGACTGGCCGCACTCGGCGGTGTTCGCGCCGGGCCAGATGCCCAATGACGGCGATCTTCTCGACATGATGCTCGACTATGCGCCTGACGAGGCGACGCGCAACAGGGTCCTGGTGGACAACCCCGCGGCGCTGTATGGCTTCGACTGACGAGGGCGCCCAAAAAAAGCCCCCGGCAACGCGCTAGGGGCTTGATCGGGTAAACTCTGATAAGAAAATCAGAAATTAGGGGCAAGCGACCTTCGTCGCAGTGTTGTCGAAGCACATAGTTACGTTACTCAACGGCACATGAACCGGTGTGTTGTTTCCGGCAGCAATAGCCGCCTGGAAATTGGCGACATTGGTGCCCGGTTGGACAACGCCACTAACCGTAGAGGCCTGATTGGCGTGTTCCGGAATGACGGAGTCGGCTTCGAGGAGAGTTTCGGTGGCCCAGGCGGCCTCGTCGGGGCCCATGCTGAATTTTCCACCCATATGGACAACGGCAAGAAGGCCATTTCCCGGCTGGCGAAAGTCGGAATAATACTCCTTTACGACGGTTTTCATGTCGCCGAACTGGCCCGTGTCCCCAGACAGGTAGACCACCAGGCCGTTAGTGAATGTGAGGACGAACCCGTTTTCGGGTCCTACATAGGCGGTCAGTCCGTCGGGCGCCAAATCTTCGGGAAGAATGTGCTGGGTGAGCCCATTGGTTGGATTGCCCGCGGGATTGGTAAGCTGATTGTTTCCCGTGAGAAACGCCCTGCTGACGCCATTGCTATGGTGAGCCACGATCACCGCGACCTCAACGCCGCCGATCATCTTAACTCCGCCGTGACGAAGCGTGTCTATCTGGCCGGCGGTTCCTCCGGCCGCTAAGATTTTTGTCCGCAGGAATCCGGTCAATTCGCCGGGACCGGGGATAAAAGAATTGGGGTGTCCGGCCACGATCTCGGCGGTGTTGGAGTTGGGCGTGGTCGAGATTTGGGTTCCGCCGCCAGCGCAGGTGGCATCGGTGTCGAGATAGAAATCGCCCAAATGGTCCGAATGGACACTGGTCAACACAACGCCGTCGAGACCGCCTACACCTTCGACCGGTTGCGGAAGCCTGGGATCGGTCGGTCCCCGAACCGTGCGCCCAGGATCGTAAAGGATCGTGGTGCCGTCCGGATCCTCGAACAACAGGGCCCGATCCCTGTTGCAGAATTCCCCGTCTACTTGGCCTATTGGCGTGACCTTGACGACTTGTGCCTGGGCCGGTGCCGTGCTTGCGGCCATGGCAAATGCGAAAACGCCCGCCGCTGCGACGAGCGGCGTCAAGATTGATTTGATCATGATGAACTCCCCGTTTGAATTTGTTTCTACGCAAACGCGGTGCAAATTTCGAACGCCGGGAAAGTGGACGTGATGCCTAGAAGAAGATCGCCCTTTGAACGCACCGTCTCTCTTGGATTGTATCAGCATTGCATATACAAGCTTTAGACGACAACCCAAATCTTCAAAGGTTCTTGGAGTTATTTCAATTTTTTAGCCATCATTTTATGGTTAGATTAGTCTCCTGTGGAAAACTCACCCGGGTAATTTCATGGCAAATAGACTCAGTCGGGTTGAACGGGATCAGTGTGCCCAAGCGCTGGCAACCAGCGCCTGTGTCAATCTCCGCAAATCATCCCGCGCAATCACGCGATGGTATGACAAAGAATTAGAGCCCTGTGGTCTTCGGTCGACGCAACTCGCCATCCTTCTCAACGTGGCGGCAGTGGATAGGCCGACCTACTCCGACGTTGCCCGTGAATTGGTAACGGATCTCTCTACCCTGTCGCGCAACTTGGCGATCTTGGAAAAGCAGGGGTTGGTTCGTACCGAACCGGGGCGTGATTCACGCCGCAAAATTATCTGGCTGACCGTCGACGGGATGAATCGGATCCGCAAAGCCATACCTTTGTGGGCCCGCACGCAACAAGCGTTCCTGTCGCAGTTCGGGGACAAACGATGGTCTGAGTTTCTAGACGGTCTTGGTGCGACGATTTCGAGTGCCCATGATGCGGAAAATTTACCGCCCGGCGCGCAAAGCGAATCAGAACCAGTCCCGCGCGTTCAGCGTAAATTGGGACGGAAAAAAGCAGCCTTAAAAACCTGATTTCGGATCAAGTTTTCACTGCTGCCGTCATTAGAGATTAAAGGCTTTGGTCTTCCGCTCTCCCGGCCCCGTTTAACGTGAAATTCGATTGACGGCCCGACATCACGGCAGCCGGCCGGCTCTAGGACGCTCTGGGCGAGGTGGGCGCTTTGGCTAGGCGGCGGCGGGCAGGCGGTCGCGATCGTGGGCACGTTCCAAGAAGCCCATGTCCGGCCCCTTGGGCACGATGCAGGTCGGGTTGACCCGTTCCTGGCGGTAGTAGTTGGCCTTGGTCTCGGCGAGGTTGAGGGTGTCGGTGATGCCCGGCCACTGGTAGAGCTCGCGCAGGTAGTTGACGAGGTTGGGGTAGTCCTGAAGGCGCCGGATATTGCACTTGAAATGGCTGTAATAGACGAGGTCGAAGCGCAGCAGCGTGGGGAAGGCGCGCCAATCGGCCTCGGTGATGCGTTCGCCCATCAGGTATCGGTTGGCCGCAAGCCGCTGTTCCAGGGTGTCGAGACCCACAAAGACCTTGTCGACGGCGGCATCGTAGGCGTCTTGGCTGCGCGCGAAGCCGGAGCGGTAGACGCCGTTGTTGAGATGCTCGTAGACGAAATCGTTGATCTCGTCGATGCCGTCTCGCAGGTCATCGGGGTAGTAATCGATGGAATTGTCCGCCCATTCGACGAAGGCTGAATTCAGCATGCGGATGATCTCGGATGACTCGTTGTTGACCACGGTCTTGCGCTCGCGATCCCACAGCGTCGGCACCGTGACCTTGCCGGTGTAGCGGGGGTTGGCCGCGGCGTAGGCCTGGTGGAGGTGAAAGACGCCGTCTTCGCCCGGCTCAAGCTCGTCGATCCCGGCCGAGTAGCTCCAGCCCGCGGATTTCGGACGGTCGGCGATGGAGGCCGAGACCACATCCTCGAGCCCCTTCAGTTTCCGCATGATCAGGGTGCGATGGGCCCAGGGGCAGGACCAGGAGACGAACAGATGGTAGCGCCCGGGCGCCGCATCGAAGCCGCCCTCGCCGGTGGGGCCCGGGGCGCCGTCAACGGTCACCCAGTTGCGGAATTTGGAGGCGTCGCGAACGAAGGCGCCGCGCTTATCCGGTGGCACCTCGGCGTCGTTATCCCATTTGCCGTCGATCAGCATGCCGGCCCTGGCGTCACTCCCTGGCGGATCGCGAGTCGGGCGCCCGGGCGCCGCCCTATTTTTTAAGGAACGGGATGGCGAGTTCCTGGAAGAGATCCGCGGCGTCCCAGGGCACCAGGTGTTTGCAGCCCTCGGCCAAATGCATGTCGAGGCCCGGTTCCTTTTCCTTGAGCAGGGCAAAGCGATCCGCCGCCCGCGCCCGGTCCTCGCGACCGTAGATCATCAACAGCGGCATGGTCAGCTCGGTCAAGCGCTGCCACAGCGGCGTGCCGCCGCCGCCTTTGCCCTGCTCGGCGGCCCGGGCCGCGTTGCGGGCGCAGAACGCCTCGAAATTGCGCCCCACCGACCGCGAATGCCTGAGCGCCAGTTCCTCATCGGTGATGAGCTCGTGATGGAACAGGTTGGCTTCGAGAAGCTTGCGGGTGTCCTCGATGGTCGGTTCGGTCTGGGCCATGCGCTGGTCCATGCGCTGCAACACCGCCTCCTCGCGCTTGCCGGCGCCGCCTTCGAGCGGCGGCAGCAGGCTGCCGGTGCCGAGGATGACAATGTGGCTGATCCGCTCCGGGACCTCCAGTCCGAGTGCGACGGCGACGTTGCCGGCCTGGGAATGGCCCACCAGAGCCGCCTTTTCCAGGCCCAAGGCATCCATCAGGCCGAGGGCGGTTTTCTTCTTGAGGGCGACGGATCCGTCTTCGGAATAGTCGCTCAGCCCGAAACCGGGGAAATCGAAGGCGATGGCCCGGAACCCCGCGGCCGCGAGCGGCCCCAAGGTGCGGCGATAGACATCCGCCGATGAACCCAGCGAGGCGCCGTGGAACAACAGCACGGGATGGCCCTCGCCCTCCTCGATGTAGCGGATGGAGAGACCCTCGACCTCGGCGAATTTATCCTCGAAACCCGTTTCGACGGCGGTAGCCATGATGTTCCTCCCTGAGCCCATGTTTCGGACACGTCTTGGGAAACCTTATCACAGCTGCCGGCGCCCGGCGAGAGGCAGGTGAGGCCCGCCGGGCCTTGCAACGGCCGGCGATAGGGCCGATATACTTGATGCGGGCCGATCTGCCGAGGACTCAACGAGCCGGCACTGCCATGCCATGACCGAACACGTTACGCGATTCGCGCCGTCACCGACCGGATTCCTGCATCTGGGACACGCCCATGCGGCGCTGTTCGCCGCCAGTGCCGGCGGGGGCCGGTTTCTGTTGCGTATCGAGGACATCGACCGCGGCCGCTGCCGTCCCGAGTTCGAGGCGGCGATCTTCGAGGACCTCGCCTGGCTCGGCCTTGCCTGGGACGACCCCGTGCTGCGTCAATCCGAGCGCGGCGATGCCTACCGCGATGCACTCGATCGGCTGAATGCCCTCGGCGTGCTCTATCCCTGTTTTTGCACGCGAAAAGAGATCGCCGCCGAAATCGCCCGCGCCGGGGCCGCGCCACACGGTGGGCTTGAGCGCGGGTCCGAGAGCGGCGAGGGGCCGCGCTATCCCGGTATTTGCCGCGAGCTCGGCCGCGCCGAACGGGCGGCGCGCCTTGAGCATGGCGATGGTTTCGCGCTGCGGATCGATGCCGCCCGGGCGGCTGCCTTGGCCGGTCCGCTGACCTTCTCCGACCGCCATTTCGGGGATCTTCGGGCCGATCCGGAAATTCTGGGCGACGCCGTGCTGGCGCGCAGGGATATCGGCACCAGTTATCACTTGGCGGTCGTCGTCGACGACGCTCTTCAGGGCGTGAGCCTGGTCACCCGCGGGGCGGATCTGCTCCCGTCCACCCATCTCCATCGGCTTCTGCAGGCCCTGCTCGATCTGCCCGTACCGGAATATCATCATCATCGCCTGATCGGCGACGCCACGGGGGCGCGGCTCGCCAAGCGAGACGATGCGCATTCGATCCGCGCGCTTCGAGAGGCGGGCTGGAAGCCCGCGGCGGTCAGGGCCCAGGCCGGATTCCCCGATTGATCGCCCGGCGCGCCCTTGTGGCGACGGGCGCCCTTGTCGCCGGCGTCGGGTGCGGCGCGCTGGCGCTCGGTGCATCGGGCTTCAAGGAGGCACAACCGATCGTCCACCGGCTGTTCGATGCCAATCACTGCCTCCAGCGGATCGAGCGCTCGGAGCCGACGCGGACCGTGGTGATGCATTGGGGATGCGGCGCGGAAAAGATGATTTCCATGACCTGCGTTTACGATCGCTTGGGCTACCAGGGCCTGGGGCCGGAGTTCGCGCGTTCCGGCTGGCATTGCAACTATCCGCTGCCGGTGCTTGTCGATGAGCGGGGAAGCCGCGCCAGCGACGTTGCCGTCGGTGATGTCGGCGGGCCGGTCTATTGGGCCGCCTGCTTCGTTAGCGATTACGGCGCCTTTGACGCGCGGGTCAAACCTTATCACGGGAGCGGATGCTGGAAGGCGTTGCGGCGGATCGGCGAAGCGGTCAGGCGGCAACGAAGCAGTCCCGCCGAGGCGGTGCGAACGCTGCCGCCCTGAGAGGTAGAGCCGCTGACGCGCAATAACGCGGAACGCCGCCGGGCCTCCGCTCAGGCTTTCGTCCCCCGCCCCTTGGACATCTTCCGGCGCCGGCCGCGGCCCTCGAAATCGGGTTTGGAAAAGTCGCCGATGCCCTGGAAATCGATGATCTCGATGGAGTTGCCGAACGGGTCTTGGATGTAGCCGTGTCGGCCGGTGAAGGTGCGATGGCCTTCGTCCTCGTAGACCAGGATGGGGTAGCCCGACTTCTCCAGATGCGCGAGTGCGGCATCGAAGGTGGCGCTCTCGACCATGAAGGCGTGATGGAACTCGTATTCCCCCGGCGGATTGGGCGGGGTGTGGTTCCTGGTGTTGGTGAGGATGAAGTGGTCGTCCCCCGCCTTCATGAAGACCGTGGTGTCGTTCTGGCGCAGATAGGTGCAGCCGAGGACGTCCTCGTAGAATGTCCGAGCCGTCTCCAGGTCGGAAACGCCGATCGCGAAATGGAGGATTCCGGTCGGCGTCATGCCTTCGGTTTTGCTCACGATATCGGCGCTCCCGAGGACCGCGCATGGATCATCAGATCATCTCCCGGAGAAGGTATCCATAGCCGGGCACCGGCTCGTTGATGGTCAGCCGTTTTTGGATCTCCCAGCATCGTGCGGGGACGGGGTGCACGACCGGGATGCCGAGGTCCTGTTCCAGCATATCGATCACCGGCAGCACCCGCCAACCGGACCCCAGCAGGTAGATGGCGTCCACCTTCTTGTGTTTCAGGGCGACTTTCTTGACATGGGCGTAGACCTCCTCCGACGACAGCTGGCCGATGGAATCGAATGGGGCGTCGATCCCCTCCATGCTGAGGATATCGAATCCCGCGCCCTCGAAATAATCGGAAAAAATCTTATTGATGGGGCCGGTGAAATAGGTTGCCCCGACCACACGCTTCGCCTTGAGTGCCTTGAGCGCCGCGACGTGATTGGACCCCGAGGTGAAGACCGGCGTCTTGTATTTGCGTTCCCACTTTCGGATCAGGCGCTGCTCGCCCTTATAGCCCAGCAGCATGAAGGGCGGCGCGCCTTCGGGCAACATCAGGTCGACCTCTTCCTTCGCCAATTCGTCGAGGAGCGGCTCGTAGGGATCGACGGCCCGCTTGAATTCGTCGGTGGTGCCTTGGCGGATGTTCAGGAAAAGCGGGATGACCCCAACCCCTTCCGGCAGCATGCGGATCAGTTCTTCCAGGGATCCGGGGCGCCGGGTCGGCTTGATGCACCCGATCACACCCCTCCAGGTCGTATACGGCATTGCGTTCTCCCTTGTGCTGTCATCCGGCACGACGGCCGGCTTTGCGTGGCCCCGACGAGGCGCGCAATTCTACAGCAAAAACCACGGGTGCCAAATGCCTCGGGCCGCCGGCAAAGGCCCGGCGGCGATGTTCTCGATGATCGTCGTTTGGAGGTGGAAAAGGGCGTATCATTCCGCATAATGTATCCTTATATTAGAAACTCATCAGTGGAATCGATGCATATCCGACGACACTTGAGTGAGGAGCCACGATGAGCGGCAAGCGACTTCTTGCGATCGATGACGAACCCGATTTCATGGAAATCGTGCGCACCGTGGCGGAAGGACAGGGCTACGAGGTCAAGATCACCGACAAGGCCGACGAGTTCGCCGAAATCTATGAATCCTTCGATCCGACAGTGATCGTCCTCGATCTCGTCATGCCGGAGGTGGATGGGGTGGAACTCGCCCATTGGCTGGCCCATGAAAACTGCAAGGCCAATATCATCTTCATCACCGGTCACAATCCCCGTTACGCCGATGCCGCTCAGGACCTCGCCGATAAGGGGGACCTCGTCAGTGTGACCACGTTGTCCAAGCCGGTCAGTATCCAGACTCTGCGCGAAGCCCTGGGATGAGGCACGGGCGGTCGCCGGCGCCTGGCGCCGGAGCCCAGTTGCGAAAACCGAAGACCTGATATCGCCCGCAACTGAAAGCGCCCGGTGTTGACCGGGCGACTGGACGGCGGCTGATGGTTCTGGGCGCAACCCGCCGGCGGCTTGGTCAGGTTCCCGTGGCCCTGTCGCTGCCGGGTTCGGTGGTGATGCCCAGGTCCGTCGCCAACAAGGCCGCCTGGGTCCGATTGCTGACCCCGAGAGTCTTGAGAATCGCCCCCACGTGCACTTTGACCGTGCCCTCGGATATTTGCAGCCGATCGGCAATGTC
>JAWWBR010000098.1:0-12718 GCA_033720855.1 Alphaproteobacteria bacterium | reverse complement strand
CGCGCTGAAGGCCAAGGGCGAGGACGCCGCCGAGGTGATCGCCCAGGTGGGCAAAGACAAGGATGCCCAGGCCCAGGCGGAGGGGGCGGCCGATGAGGCGCAAGTCCAGCTGGACGAGGCCCTGGCAGGGATTCCCAACCTGCCTGCCGACGACGTTCCCGTCGGTCCCGACGAAAGCGCCAACGAGGAAATCCGCAAATTCGGCACGCCCCCCGAATTCGACTTCGACGCCAAGGAACATTTCGAGCTCGGCGAGACCCTGGGCCTGATGGATTTTGCCCAGGCGGCGAAGATCTCGGGCGCGCGGTTCGTCGTCCTCAAGGGTGCCCTGGCGCGGCTGGAGCGGGCGCTCGGCGCCTTCATGCTCGACCTGCAGACGCAAGAGGCCGGCTATACCGAAGTGGTGCCGCCGTATCTCGTGCGTGACGCGGCGCTTTTCGGCACCGGGCAATTGCCGAAATTCGCCGACGACCTGTTCGCGACGACGACCGACCACTGGTTGGTTCCCACCGCGGAGGTGCCGCTCACCAATCTGGTGCGCGAGCAGATCCTTGCCGAGGACGACCTGCCGCTGCGGTTTACGGCGCTGACGCCATGCTTCAGGTCGGAAGCCGGCGCCGCGGGCAAGGACACCCACGGCATGATCCGCCAGCACCAGTTCGACAAGGTGGAACTGGTCTCCATCACCCATCCCGATCATTCCGAGGCCGAGCACGAACGCATGACGGCCGCCGCGGAAGAAGTGCTCAAGCGCCTGGAACTGCCCTACCGGGTGGTGACGCTGGCGACCGGCGACATGGGCTTTTCCGCCCGCAAGACCTACGACATCGAGGTTTGGCTGCCGGGACAGGGGCAGTATCGGGAAATCTCCAGCTGCTCCAACTGCGGGGATTTCCAGGCCCGGCGCATGGGGGCCCGGTTCCGACCCAAGGGCGAAGACAAGGGCACCCGCTATGTCCATACCCTCAACGGCTCGGGGCTGGCCGTCGGACGCACCCTGATCGCGGTCATGGAAAACGGTCAGAGGGGGGACGGCGGCATCGCAATTCCCAAAGCCCTTCGTCCCTATATGGGCGGGACGGAGGAGATCGGGCCCGTGGGTTGAAGACGCCGCGCCCATCGGCGGGGCCGATCCCCTTGCGGCGTGCCCGAATTCTTGTCACCAACGACGACGGGATCGCCGCGCACGGGCTGCGCCTGCTTGCGCGGATCGCGCGCAGCCTGTCCGACGACGTGTGGGTGGTGGCGCCCGAGGTCGAACAGTCGGCGGCGAGCCATTCGCTCACGGTGCGCGCGCCGCTCAGGGTCGGCAAGCTCGGCCCCAGGCGTTTCGCCGTCAACGGGACGCCGACCGATTGCGTCCTCCTCGCCGTCGGCCAATTGATGGCAGACCGTATCCCCGACCTTGTGCTTTCCGGCGTCAACCAGGGCGGCAATCTGGCGGAGGACGTCAGCTATTCCGGGACCGTCGCCGCCGCTTCCCAGGCCACGGTGATGGGCATTCGCGGCATCGCGCTCAGCCAGATCACGCGACCGCAGCATCCCGTCAAATGGTCCACGGCGGAACATTTCGCTCCGGACCTTCTGCGTCGCCTGGCCAAGGAAAGCTGGGGGCGGGACGTTATGCTCAACGTCAATTTTCCCGACCGGGTCACCGGGGCGGTCACCGGCATCGAAATCACGCAGCAAGGCCGACGCCGCCAAATCGAGCGCGTCACCGAATCCTTCGACCCTTACGGCGAACCCTATTACTGGATCGGCAGCCCCCGGGCGGAAGGGACCGGGGCCAGGGGTGCTTCCGATATCGATGCCGTTGCACGCGGTGCGGTTTCGGTTACGCCACTTAACCTCAACCTTACGGACCGGTCGACGGTGCGCCGGCTCAAAAACGCGTTTCGATGAACACCGGGCCACGCCAGATACGCCTCATCATGGAGTTGCGCGCGGATGGCATCTCCGATCCCGATGTCCTTGGCGCCATCGAGCGCACGCCGCGGGAAAGGTTCATCCCCGAGCAGTTCCGTGACCGTGCCTACGAGAACACGGCGCTGCCCATCGGCGAGGGCCAAACCATTAGCCAGCCCTTCATCGTCGGCCTCATGACCCAGTCGCTCGAGCTCAACAAACGAGCCAAGGTATTGGAAATCGGCACCGGCTGCGGCTATCAGGCGGCGATCCTGTCCCAGTTGTGTCGCCGGGTCTATACCATCGAGCGTCACCGGTCGCTGGCGCGGAACGCCGGTAAGCTGCTGCAGGAACTGGGCTATACCAATGTCGTCACCATGGTCGGCGACGGCACCAAGGGGTGGCCCGAGCAAGCGCCCTTCGACCGGATCATTGCCACCGCCGCCGCCGCCGACACGGTGCCCCAGGCCCTGTTCGAGCAGCTCGCCGACGGCGGCATTCTCGTTGCGCCGGTGGGCGACAGCCCCTACGAGCAATACCTTTGGCGCTACCGCAAGAATGGCGAGGAGATCGGCGAGGAGCGACTCTGCGCCGTGCGCTTCGTGCCTTTGGTGCGTGAATGAGAAGTTCCGAACGGCCGCTTCCAGCCGCTTTCCCAAGGCCCCCCGTTGAGCTTGAACGCCGGCTTGACTAATCTGCGGGCCATGCTGCGGCACCCGCACAGACGACATTGCGCCTGGGTCTTCGGAATCGCGCTCGCCGCGGGGCTTGGGGGATGCGCGCGAAGCGAGCCTCCGGCGCCGGTGATCGACCGCTCCGGAGCACTGGGCGAACCGCCGGTGGTCCGATCACGACCGCCTGCCCTGGAGCGCCACGGGCGCGCCAAGCGGCACCGCCCGGCGCCGCCAAGACGCACCGGCCGCCTGACCCAAAGCCGCGCAACCGTAGTTCGCGTCAAGAGCGGGGAAACGCTCTACGCCATCTCCCGCCGGCATCGCGTTCCGCTGCGCGCGCTGATCGACGCCAATAATCTGTCCCCGCCCTATCACCTGGTTGCGGGCGCATCCCTCATCGTGCCCGCGGTCCGGGTCTATGTCGTGGGGGAAGGCGATACCGTCTGGGGCATCGCCCGACGTTTCGATATGACGCCGGGGCGGATCATCCGCGAAAATCAAATGCAGGGCAAAGACCATCGCCTCTTTACCGGGCAGAGGCTGATTTTGCCGCCGCGCCGGTCGGTGGCGGCGGCCCGCAACGGCAGCGGCACCAGGCCCGTGGCCAAGCGCACGCGCACGGCCCCCCGTCCTGCGGCAAGGCCAAAGGCCAGAACCAAGTCTGCATCGGTTGCACCACCGCCCCGGCCCATCGTCCGCCGCGCGCCGAAGGCAAACGCCCCGAGGCAGGTAACGCTGCCGCGCACGCCGCCGCGCAGCGGGACCTTCGCGTGGCCGCTGCGGGGGCGCCTCATTTCCGGTTACGGGGCCAAGGGGGGCGGCCTCTATAACGACGGCATCAATATCGCCGCTCGCGAAGGCGCCCCGGTCCGCGCGACCGAGTCCGGCATCGTCGCCTATGCCGGAAACGAATTGCGGGGCTACGGCAACCTCTTGTTGATCAAGCATGCCGGGGGCTGGGTGTCGGCCTACGCCCACACCCGCGCCATCCTGGTCTCGAAGGGAGAGACGGTTCGGCGCGGCCAGACGATCGCCCAAGTCGGGCGCAGCGGCGCCGTGAGCCGCCCGCAGCTCCATTTCGAATTGCGCCGCGGCCCCAATGCGGTGGATCCCATGCGCTATCTCGGCAAGAAGGGATAGCGGTCTTTAGTCGAGCTTCCGGCCCAGCCGGCCGGCGAGATCCTGGATATACTGCCAAGCGACGCGGCCCGAACGGGCCCCGCGGGTGACCGACCATTCATTGGCGCCGGCCAAGAGGGCATCGCGCTTGACCTTGAGCTTGAAATGGGCGGCATAGCCCTCGACGATGTCGAAATAGGTCTCTTGGTCGCAGACGTGAAAACCGAGCCACAGGCCGAAGCGATCGGAGAGAGAGACCTTCTCTTCCACCGCCTCGGCGGGGTTGATGGCGCTGGAGCGCTCGTTTTCGATCATGTCCCGCGGCATCATGTGCCGCCTGTTCGACGTCGCATAGAATATGACGTTTGCCGGACGCCCTTCGATGCCGCCCTCGAGGACCGCTTTCAGCGATTTAAAGGTCGAATCCTGGCCGTCGAAGGAGAGATCGTCGCAATAGACGATGAAACGCCGTTTCTCCTCCCGCAGCAGCGCGAGAAGGCGCGGCAGGCTGGAAATGTCTTCGCGGTGGATCTCGATCAGCGCCAAACGGCCTTCGGCGCGTTTGCGCCCAAGCTTTTCATTGACCGCGCCGTGTACCGACTTGACCAGCGAACTCTTGCCCATGCCGCGCGCGCCCCACAGCAGGGCGTTATTGGCGGGCAGTCCCTTGGCAAACCGGAGCGTATTGGCGAATAGGATCTCGCGCTGCTGGTCGATGCCCTTGAGCAGATGAAGATCAACCCTGTTCACGCGGGAGACGGCCTGGGCGACACTACGATCGGCATGCCAGACATAGGCATCATCCTCACCGAACGACAGAGGCCGGTCCCCGGCCGGGGCCAATCTTTCGAGGGCATCGACGACGCGCCTCAGCAAAGGTTCCAATTCGTTTTCCGCCATCTCTCCAGCCCGATGCTTGTCGTGGCCTTGGCGCAAACGGCGCCCGGACCGCGCGCAGAATGGCGCGCTTGAACTAGCGGATCAAGGTTTTCGGTACGCCGAAAAAAGGCACAGGTTTAATTTGCAACCCCAAGCGGGATAGCTATATTCCCCCTAGCACACGCGCCGCTGTTGGCGGCCCATACGGACTTCAAGGGAGACCCGCATGTTCATTTCACCGGCCTATGCGCAAGGGGCAGCGCCCGGGGGCGGCTTCGACATCATGACCCTATTGCCGCTGGTCCTGATTTTCGTCGTCTTCTATTTCCTGCTCATTCGCCCACAACAAAAGAAGGTCAAGGAACACCGCGAAATGCTGGGCAAGCTGCGCCGCGGCGACAAGGTCGTCACCAACGGCGGCATCGTCGGCCAAATCATGAAGGTCGTGAGCGAGAACGAGCTCGATTTGGAAATCGCCGATGGCGTCAGGGTTCGCGTGATGCGTGGTATGATTTCGAGCCTCTATGCCCGGACCGATGCCGCCGACGACGACGATGACCGGGCGGCGAACGAGAACAGATAGGCGCTAGGATCGCTCTGGATACGGCAGCGGCACTTTTCTCATGATCCATTTCTCGCGCTGGAAGATTCTTTTCATTTGCGCCGTCTGCGTGCTCGGCGTCGTCATGGCGGCGCCCAACCTTTTCAGTCAGAAGCAGCTCGACCCGCTGCCCAATTGGGTGCCCAAATCGAAGCTTAACCTCGGGCTCGATCTGCGCGGCGGTTCCCATCTATTGCTCGAGGTGAATATCGGGGCCGCATTTAAGGAACGCCTGACCAATCTGGTACAGGGCATTCGCGCGGAGCTGAGGCGCGAAAGGATCGGCTACACGCGGATCGGCGCGGTTCGAGACACGGCAGTGGTGGTGATCCGGGATCCCGACAAACAGGCGCGCAGAGGGGCGCAAGGGCAGACGAATATCGAGCGGGCGGTACGGCTGTTGCGGCGGATGGAACCGGGCACCCAGGTGGAGGTGAGCGGCGCGCGCATCGTCATGAGCTATACCGATGAGGCGCTCCGCGAACGCAACAACCAGGTTCTGGCGCAATCCATCGAAATCGTCCGCCGGCGAGTCGATGAATTCGGCACCACGGAACCCACCATCCAGCGTCAGGGTGCGGACCGGATCCTCGTGCAGGTACCCGGCTTGGACAATCCCGAGCGCCTGAAGAAGGTGCTCGGCCAGACCGCGAAGATGACCTTTCATCTGGTCGACGAACGTTTCGGGCTGAGCAGTCAGTTGCCCCGTGTCGCGCCGCCGGGAAGCTTCTTCGCCAAGGAAAGACCCAGCGGTCGGGGCGGGGACGAGGCACCGGGCATCACTTACGTGCTCAAGAAACGCACCGTTGTCTCGGGAGAAAACCTCGTCGATGCGCAGCCGACCTTCGAGCAGGGCCGCCCGGTCGTTAGTTTCCGTTTCGACACCGTCGGCGCGCGCAGGTTCGGCCGCGTGACTCAGGACAATGTCGGCAAACCGTTCGCCATCGTTCTCGACGGAGAGGTCATTAGCGCTCCGGTGATCCAGGAGCCGATTTTGGGCGGCAGCGGAATCATATCCGGCCGCTTCACCGTTCAGGAAACCAAAGACCTCGCCTTGTTGCTGCGGGCCGGGGCCTTGCCCGCACCGATGACCATTCTCGAGGAACGGACGGTCGGCCCCGACCTGGGCGCCGATTCCATCGCCGCGGGCGAAATCGCCTGCATCATCGGATTCATCCTGGTGCTGATCTTCATGGTGATGGCCTACGGCCTGTTCGGGGTCTTCGCCAATATCGCACTGTTGCTCAACATGGTGCTGATCCTCGGTGGCCTATCGGCGCTGCAGGCGACCTTGACCCTGCCCGGTATCGCCGGGATCGTGCTGACCATCGGCATGGCGGTGGACGCCAACGTCCTTATCTTCGAGAGAATACGAGAGGAGATTCGCTCTGGCCGGACACCGTTGTCGTCGGTGGATGCGGGCTATAAGCGCGCACTCGTCACCATCATCGACGCCAACGTCACCACTTTCATCGCCGCGCTTCTTCTGTTCCTGTTCGGCAGCGGCCCGGTCAAAGGCTTCGCCGTAACGCTGTCCATCGGGCTCGTGACCTCGATGTTCACGGCGATCATGGTCACGCGGCTGATGGTCGTTACGTGGCTCAGCCGGACGCGCTTCCAGGCGCTGCCGATATAGGGGCTCTCGCGATGGCCGTTTTCCCGATCAGACTGCTTCCCCCCGACACCAAGATCGACTTCATCGGCAGGCGCATGATCGCCTTCGTCTTTTCCGCCCTCTTGATGGTGCTTTCCATCGGCTTCTTCGCGGTCCAGGGGCTCAACTACGGCATCGATTTCAAGGGCGGGATCCTGATGGAGGTTCGTACCCCGGGCCCGGCAGATATCGATTCCCTAAGGAACAAACTGAGCGGCCTGGGACTGGGCGAGGTCGCCCTGCAGGAGTTCGGACAGGCGACCGACGTTCTGATCCGCATCGAACGCCAGGCGGGCGGCGAAAAAGGGCAGATGCTTGCGGTGGAGAAGGTCAAGACCGCGCTAGGCAAGGATGTCGCCAGCTATCGCCGGACCGAATTCGTCGGTCCCAAGGTCGGCGGCGAGCTGATTCAGGCGGGGGTTATTGCGGTCACGCTCTCCCTGATCGCCATCATGATCTATGTCTGGTTCCGTTTCGAATGGCAATTCTCCATCGGCGCCGTCGTCGCCTTGACACACGATGTCATCGCCACCATAGGCATATTCTCGGTGCTGGGGCTCGAATTCAATCTGGCGACGGTGGCCGCGATCCTGACGATCGCCGGGTATTCCATCAACGATACCGTCGTCGTATTCGACCGGATCCGGGAAAACTTGCGAAAGTTCAAGGCGATGCCGACCGAGGACTTGCTCAACCTATCGGTCAATCAGACCCTTTCGCGAACGCTGTTGACGTCGATCACCACCTTGCTGGCCTTGGTCGCTATTTTCTTCTTCGGCGGTGCCGTGATCAAGGACTTCAGCTTCGCCTTGATCTGGGGCGTGCTGGTCGGCACCTATTCCTCCATCTTCGTCGCCGCGCCGGTGGTGATGATGCTGAACATCCGCGGCATTACCACCGGGAGCATCGGCGGCGAAGATGTGGAAGAGAAAACGCCGGCGGAATAGGCGGCGGACGGCGGCTCATTGCTTATTCGCCGCTCCCCCAAGCTTGAGGCCCGCGCCATGGAACTGACCCCGCTCAAACCCGGCGAGCGCAGCGTGATCCAGGCCTATGGAGATGGTGGCTTCCGCATCTCTAACGAACGGTTCATGGGCGCCGTCATCGTCCTCGGCGAACGGGTGATCGATCTCGATCTCGGGAATTTCTCCGCAATCGACAGCAGCCATTTCGCGCCCCTGCTGGCTGCCGAGGAGGGGATCGAAATCCTGCTGATCGGCTGCGGAGAAAGCGGAGAGGCCCTGGACCCGGAGTGTCGCGCGTTGCTGAAGCGAGCGGGCATCGCCAGCGAAGCGATGGGGACCGGCGCCGCCTGCCGCACATTTAACCTGCTCCAGGCCGAAGGCCGTCGGGTCGCAGCCCTCCTTCTGCCGGTCGGCTGATCCCAAACAGCGCGGGGCGCCCCGATCAGGGACGCCCCGCCCAAAGCCGAACGGTCCGCGTCGGCATCAGGTGAGATGCACGGCCACCATCGAATACGACATCGGTATGGACAGCATCGTGTTGGTGCGCGAGAACAGCATCGCCGTGCGCGCGGCTGCCGGTTTATCCTCGTCGGCCACCTCCACCAAGCCCAGGGCCTTCTGCTGGTTAGGCCAGATCACGAACCATACATTGAAGGCCATGATCAACCCGAACCACATGCCGAAACCAATGCTCATATGGGCGGCGTTCTTGGACGTCAGGCCAAGTGCCAGGGCGTCACCGATATAGCCGAGCTGCCAAGCCTGGATCAGTCCCCACAGGATGGTGAATGCCGCGGCCCAACGAAACCAAAATAGCGCAGCGGGTGCGATCACTTTGCCGATGGCCGGTTTCTGTTCGTCGGGAATCTTCGGCATGCTGGGGATCTGGACGAAGTTGAAATACCACAGCAACCCAATCCACATGATGCCGCTAACGACGTGGAACCAGCGGACCAGAAATACCGCATAAGGATCTGTCAAAAAGCCCATTGGTTTTCCCCCCAGCTAAAACGTGTATTTGACGATCAGGGCCATCACGATGGTGATCGCGATACCCAGCAGGATCGTATTTTGCAGACTCTCAAGAGGATTTTTCATGCCGACCCCCCAGCTTCTTCGTGAGTTTAGTATTTAGATGCATCAAAGCTACTATATATAGCATGCATACCGCTCTTGCAACGCGATGGTATGAGACCCCGGCGCTCGCGTCAATTTACCCTGTTCAGGCACCGTGCGGCAGCGATTCCCGATGAAATCGCTGCTTCGATGGTGTCGGGCCTGCGACGGCAAGTCCAGCCACCGGCAAAATACAAGTTATCGAGGGTAGAGCGCGGACCGAAGCCGCCCGCAAGCACGGCGGTGGCACGACGTTCCTTGATGACCCGATGGGCCGGCATTTCGACCGCGCCCCAATCGAGCGCGCGGCAAACCTCCTGCCAAAGGGTTGAAGCGATGCCCGCCGATGCCCGGCCCATCCATGGGTCGGCGGCACTGACGGTGACAGAGAGGATATCGCCGGAGCGCGCGATCCACTGAGCGGTTCCGCCGATACAGCCCATCATCCGCGCCTCGGCGAAGGCTTCGCTATCCCGGTCGATGAGGTAATGGGCGCACAGGATGGCGTGGCTGGTAAAACCCGCTGGGGCAATGGCGCGGGGCAAGGGGGGAAGCCCCCAAGGCGGAACCGCGACGATCACGCGATCGCGATCTCTCAAGCCGACGGCACCGGATCTGAAGTCCAGACGCGACACTCTGTTGCCCTCAAAGTCGAAGGCCACAAGAGGGTCTTGATAGCGCAGCTCAGCCCCCAGGCTTTCCAGCGCCGCCACCGCCGGGTCCACAAGCGCGCGTCCCAGGCTATGGCGCGCAACGTAAGGGCAAAGCGCCCCCTTGCCGCCAAACATGATGCGCCGAGCCACCCTGGCGAATGCGCGGGCATCCGCCCCGTCAAGCGGCGCATTCAGAGCGGCGGTCGCAAGCGGTGCGATCAAGCGGCGATAGGCATCCCCCAGATCCCCGTAGGCCCCGGCCACCGTCTGTCCGCTGCGCACCCCCATGGCGGCGCCGCCCAACAGCCGCATCCGAGACCCCATGCCCCCGGCCGCCCTCCACATCGCCGCTGCGCCGGGACCGGTGACGTCGAGCGACCAGCGCTCACCATGGCGATGGTCGAAAAACGACAAGTTCTTGGCGGCCGGAACCATCTCGGCTTTGGTGCCGAGCGAGGCCATGAAGCCCAGCGCTATTCGGTTCGCCCCGAGCACCACATGGGTTCCGTTGTCGATGACCCGCCCGAGCCCGCGATCGAGGAACGAGCGACAGCGGCCACCGGCCATGGGTGCGGTTTCGTAGATGATCACGTCGTGACCGGCGCGGGCCGCCGTCAAGCCCGCCGCCAGCCCGGCCAGGCCGGCGCCGACGACGTGGACGGTCACGATAGCAGCCCGCGCGCCATCCCTGCCGCAATGGCGCGAATCCCCGCGGCACCCCCGCCCCGCCCGGGGTTCGCGAGGGGGTCGCTTCGCGCCAACTGCCGGGCCCAGGCGCGCGCTTCCGCATGGGCCACCGCGGCGGCGATCCGGATTCGCACGCCAGGCAGGAAACGATACAACCCGGCACTTACCGCAAGCAGTTGCTGGACTTCGCCGATCAAACGGGAAAACACCGTCCGCAGCGCCGGTGTCGCACGCGCCGCCATGAGGTCCGAAGGATCGGCACCGGCCTCCTGGAACCAGCGCACCGGAAAATAGACGCGGCCAAGCCAGCGCTGATGGGTGGCGGCCTGCTCGGCAAGATAGAGCAGCTGTGTGGCCATGGCGAAGGACTCGGCCCCAACCAGGCCCCCATCGTCACCCCCCGCGAGGCGGTGCCCCATGCGGCCCATGGGCGCCGCCCAGTAGCGGCACCAGGCGATCAGGTCCGACCAGTCGGCATAGGATGTCTTTCGGATATCCTGGCCCGCCGCCTGGAGCATTTGCCAGGGATCCTGAAGCGTAAGCCCGCGGCTTTCCAGCAGGTGGCGCAGGGTTAACGCAGCACGCAATGCCGCATCCCCCTCGGCGCCGGCGGCCTCTCCCTCGATGGCGTCCGCAAGCGCCTTGAGCCTTGCCTCCTTCCGCGCCGGCTCCAGTGCCGGATGGTCGACCACGGCGCGCAGGGCGGCGGCGTAATCGGCAACGATGCGCCAGTCATCCAAGCGCTCCGCGGGAAGGAACCGGCGTGCCGCCGGAAACAGGCCGGCGCCGCCGGGGGCGCCCCCTTGCTCCCGCTCCGCCGCTCTCCGTGATGGGGAGGCAGGGTCGGGCGCGGCGGTCACTGCTCGGTCCTTGGCGTCGTCATGGATCGCAGTATATTCCGGGTCTATGCCCAAGCACAGCGACCAGAGCTATTGCGCCGATGCCGTGCGGACCTTCGATCGGGACCGCTGGCTCGGCGCCGGCCTGGCCCCGCCCGATGCGCGCCGACGGTTGCTCGCGCTTTTCGCCCTCAATGTCGAAATCGCCCGCATCAGTGAACTCACCACGGAGCCTTTGGCGCGTGGCATCCGCCATCAGTGGTGGCGCGATGCCCTCGGCACGCTGGAGGGTGAAGGCGCGCAGGGACACCCGGTGCTGCGGGAGGTCGCAGCCGCCATCCAGGCCTCCGGCCTTGGCCTGGATGAGGTCATCGCCTTTGCCGAGGCCAGGATCGGAGAGGCCGACGCCGACGCGCCGCCCGACATCGATCGATTCCAATCCCTTTGCCTGGAGACCGGTGGTGCGCTGTGCCGCATGGCGGCGCGTTTGCTGGGCGTGCAGGCGCAAACCGCCCTTGATGCGGCGGCGGATGTCGGCACCGCCCACGCGATGGTGGGACAGTTGCGCAACACCGCCTGGTGGGCCGCCCGCGACCGTATCGTCCTCCCCCTTGATCTGCTTGATCGTCACCGGGTCACCACCGGTGCGATCCGCGCGGGACGGGCGGACGAAGGGCTGGCATTGGTGGCCGAGGAAATCGCCGGGCGCGCGGCCGCGTTGCTCGCCAACGCGCGAATGGAAAGGGACAGCGTGCCCAGGGAGGCCCTGCCGGCGCTGGTTATCGCGCGTCTCGCCGATGGCCAGCTGCGGCGCCTTGGCCGCCGCCGCTTCGAGCTCCTGGCGCACGGCATCGAACCCCTGCCGCTCACCGCACCTCTTGCCGTGCTGCGGGGCGGCCTGACCGGCCGCTATTGACAATGGCTGGTGAGCCCGCCGGCCCGTGGCCTCAATCCGGCAGGATCAGGGCGCCGTCTTCGCTCAGGGGAAAATGCGGATTCCAGGCGACCTCCCAGGCGAAGCCGTCGGGGTCGGCGAAGGACCCCGCATAACCGCCCCAGAACGTATCGTCGGCCGCTTTCAGGATCGTGGCGCCGGCGGCCTCGGCCTCGGCAAGGGTGCTGTCGACCTCATCGCGGCTGCGGGCGTTGAAGGCCAATGCCATGCCCGAAACCCCGCCGCCGTCATCGCTCAAACCCATGTCCCGTGCCAGGTCGGCGCGGGGATAGAGGGAGAGCGCCATGCCGCCGATCTGGTAGAAGACGACGCCTTCGGCCGCCCTCACCGAACGGCTCCAGCCGAGGGCATCATAGAACGCACGCGCACGCTCGAGGTCGGCGACACCGAGCGTGATCAGGCTCACCCTTTGCTCCATGGTCTCCGCCTCTATTGCGCCGCGGTCTCGACGCCGTCCCGGGCAAGCCAAGCCGTGAAATCGGCCATGCCCCTCTGGCAGTAAGCGGCGCGCCGCGCCCGCCCCTTGAGGGGACGGCCCTTTTCGTTGCGCGCTTCGAGCTCGGGAAACAGCCCGAAATTGGCGTTCATGGGCTGGAAGCTGGTGCCCGCATTCTGGCCCAGGAGATGCCCGCCGGTGATGTGGTTGAGCAGCGCCCCATGGGCGGTGGTGG
>JAWWBR010000097.1:0-12814 GCA_033720855.1 Alphaproteobacteria bacterium | reverse complement strand
ATGCTGCCGCTTCTCGAGAAGGTCGTGCAGACCGGCAAGCCGCTGCTGATCATCGCCGAGGACGTCGAGGGCGAGGCCCTTGCCACCCTGGTGGTGAACAAGCTGCGCGGCGGCCTCAAGGTCGCGGCGGTCAAGGCGCCGGGCTTCGGCGACCGGCGCAAGGCCATGCTGCAGGACATCGCCATCCTCACCGGCGGCCAGGTGATCAGCGAGGATCTCGGCATCAAGCTCGAGAACGCCACCATGGATATGCTGGGCAGCGCCAAGCGGGTGTCCATCTCAAAAGAGGAGACCACTGTCATCGATGGCGCCGGCAAGAAAAACGCGATCCAGGACCGCTGTACGCAGATCCGCCAGCAGATCGAGGAGACGACCTCGGACTACGACCGCGAGAAGCTGCAAGAGCGTCTGGCCAAGCTCGCCGGCGGCGTCGCGGTGATCAAGGTCGGCGGGGCCACCGAGGTCGAGGTCAAGGAGCGCAAGGACCGCGTCGACGACGCGCTCAACTCCACCCGTGCCGCGGTGGAACAGGGAATCGTTCCGGGCGGCGGTGTAGCCCTTCTTTATGCTAGCAGCAAACTAAAAAACGTCACAGTCGACAACGATGACCAGAAAGTGGGGGTGGATATTGTCCGCCGCGCTTTGCAGTCCCCAATTCGCCAAATCGTCGATAATTCCGGGGGCGACGGTTCGCTAGTAGTTGGTAAGTTGCTGGAGGGAAAGAACCAGAACTTTGGCTTCAATGCTCAAACCGGCAAGTATGAGGACTTGGTCAAGTCCGGTATTGTCGATCCCACCAAAGTGGTCCGTACGGAATTGGAAGCCGCCGTTTCGATCGCGGGCCTTTTGATCACCACCGAGGCGATGGTGGCCGAACATCCCGAAAAGGATGAAGGGCCGACTATGCCACCAGATATGGGTGGCATGGGAGGCATGGGCGGTTTCTAGTCCGCTTTAGTAGCCTAATATTCAGATATGTAGGGGTCGCGTTTCGCGGCCCCTTCTTTTTACTCCCGCATAAAATCTCTCATCCGCGGGCTGAATATTTCTAATGTCCGCTTTGGGTCAGAACCGGACATCAGGTTGATGACCGCTCTTAGCGAAAAAACGGACATTAGAGAGAGATTCTTTGTCTACTCAACCACTTCATCAGCCAAAAATAGAAGATGGCCGGGAAGCGAAAGACCAAGAGCTTCAGCTGTCTTAAGATTGATTACGAGCTTGTATTTCGCCGAAATCTCCACCGGCAGCTCAGCAGGTTTTGCCCCTTTCAGCACCTTATCCACGAATACGGCAGCGCGGCGAGCCATGTGTACTCGGTCGGGTGAATAGGACAGCAGGCACCCAGCTCGTGCAAAAGATCCATGATCGCAGGCGCTCGGGATTTTGAAGGCAACAGAGAGCGCAGCGAGGCGTTTTTGATGAAAACGTGAGAATGACTCGTTGTTGATGACGACGGCATCAATCCGATCTTTGGCCATTGATCGGAATGCTACTTCCACGCCGGCTAAAGTTGGGGCCCGCACGGGCTTAATGGCGATACCAAAAGATTCCCCGGATACTTTAAGCCGTTCTAGGTCTCGCTTGAGCCGTTTGTTCGGCGTCTTCGCACGGGCAAAATGTAGGAATGCAACACGACGTGCATTGGGGAGCGTTTCCTTGAGGAGCCCGAGGCGTTTGGTGTAAAGCGCACGGGCATCGAAGGTCGAGCCGGTGACGTTACCTCCTGGCTTGGCGACACTGGCCACGTACCGAGTCAGAATTCCAGACGAGCCGACAATGATGGGAATGGTCCGCGTTGCTTTCATGACCGCTCTGAAATTCGGGCTTCCATTCACGAGAATGGCGTCGACCTTCGCAGCAACCAGTTCCTTCGCGAGCCCAGGCACCGCTTTAGGGTTACCTTGGCCCCATCGAGAGACAAATACGTAGTTTTTCCCTTCCCGATACCCAAGAGCCCGCAGGCCCTGGCGGAACCAGATTAGAAAACTTCCGTGAGTTTCCATGGTGCCGCTGAACAGTGTCCCAATGCGCGCTATTTTCTTCGCCTCTTGTGCCATTGCGCCAAACGATGGCGCGGTAACAATGGTGAACCCGATCACAATCGCTGTTGCTGTGCTTCTCATCATTGGATCACCTCGTCAGCCAGAAGGAGGATCGCAGCGGGAAGAGTCACGCCAATGGTTTTGGCGGTCTTAGAATTAACGACCAAGTGGTACTTCGTGGAGATCTCCACCGGCAGGTTGGCTGGTGTGGCTCCTTTTAGGATCTTATGAACATAAGCCGCCGCCCTACGCGCCATGGCAGTCCGATCGGGCGCATAGGAAATTAGGCATCCTTCCCTGGCAAATGAAACGGGATCGCAGACGGTGGGAACCTTGTTGGCCACGGCCAGAGAGGCAAGGCTCCTCTGATTAAAATGTGAGAATTGCTCATTGTTGATGATGACGGCATCGGCCATCCCGCCTGCCATCGAGCGAAACACCTTCTCGGCGGCACCCAGTGTCGTGGCACTGTAGGGCAGAATATCGATGCCTTGTGCCAGTCCCGCGGCTTTGAGCCGCTTAAGGTCTCTTTTTAGTCGACCGGCCAAGTTGCCAGCAGAGAAGGAGAGGAAGGCGACGCGACGGGCGCCAGGCAGCGCTGCCTTCAACAGGCTCAACCGTTTGGTATGTATCGCCCGGGAATTATAGGTCAGCCCTGTGATGTTGCCGCCCGGTTGAGCCAAGGATTTTACAAACCGCCTTAACGCCCCCGAAGAGCCCACAACGATGGGAATGCTTTTCGTGGCTTTCTGTAGAGCCTTGGTCTGTAGGCTACCCCTCGTGAGGATCACGTCAACTTTTTGGCCAACGAGTTCCTTCGCTAGCGCCGGGACGCGCTTCCGATTGTCGCGTGTCCAACGAGAAATGAGGACATAATCGCGGCCTTCCCCATAGCCTAGATCCTGCATGCCCGCTCTAAACCAGGTCATAAATTGGTCTGTATCCGCGGCGCCGGGTAAAAGTGTGCCGATCCGATATATCTTTTGGTTTGGCTGCGCGGAAGCGGGCAGCCCGAAGGTTGAAACTAAAAACGCGAACGCAACCATACCAATGATCTTGAGCATGACGCCCTCCCCTCAATGGACTTGGATGCAAAAGGATCATTGCACAGGCGGGAAGAGCAAAAAGTGGTATTTCTCACACAGCGGCTCGAAATCTTCTAACGTCCGCTATCAGCCAGAAGGAGACATTAGGCTGTTGCCGAGATAACCCGAGCGCTGAAGGTTCAAGCGACCAGGCCAGCCTTCCGGAGGCCGTCGATAAAACTGCCGGAAATATATTTTCGACGTATTTGATGCGGAGTGTTTTCAATGTAATCGCAAATCTCGTCGCTATATTCGCCGGCGATGTCCTGCGCCTCCTCGGAACGTCCCAGATATCCAAGGCTTGCTGCCAAGGTAATTCGGCTATCGATGTAATCGGGGCGTTGAGTCATGGCAGAGCGAGCCAATTGTGCCGCTGCCTCGTAATCGCCGGCACACATTTTCGCGGTCGCGAGATGAGTTCTGATGACATAGTCTCGTGGATCGAGTGGATTGATTTCCAACGCTTTTTCAATCCACGGAATGCCCTCCTCGGCTTGGCCTCGCGTATACAAGAAGACGCCCAACGTCCAACATGCCATTGAGTCTTGAGGGTTCAGTTCGACAGCGCGGCGTATTTCCAGCAATGAATTTTCATACTGTTCGGTCATGTTCAGCCCTCGCGCAAACATGACACGGGCTTCAGAATCGGATTCGTCCAAAGCAACAGCCTTGCGTGCCGCCTCCAGACAATTATTTGCGGCGCACTTGGAATCATCTGAAAAACCCAGCCGGAAATCCCGGCCGTATGTGTAGGCTAACCCTGCCCACGCGCGGGAATAATTGGGATCCAGTTCAAGAGCCTTTTGAAATTGCTCTCTAGCGCGCTGATTACCCTCCTTCGTTCCCTGATAAATGAGGTAGAAGCCTTGGATGCAATGGTCCCAAGCGTTCATATCTGCCGGCTGCTTGGATGAAAGGCGTTTGTGCTCCGAACTCTTAATGGCAGGTTCGATGATCGCGGCAATGCACAGGGTGATCTCATCCTGAAGCTCGAAAATATCTTTCAGTTCGCGGTCATATCGTTCCGCCCATATGTGGTGGCCGGTGTCAGAGTTGATGAGCTGTGCAGTTATACGAACGCGGTTCCCGCCCTTTCTTACACTGCCTTCCACAACGTAGCGCGCGCCCAATTCTTCCCCGACTTTTCGAATATCGGGAGACTTTCCCTTGTAGGCGAAGGCAGAATTGCGCGCGATCACCGGAAAGGATCTCCAGTGTGAGAGAGCGGTAATGATGTCTTCTGTCAGACCGTCTGCGAAATATTCCTGCTCGGGATCGCCACTCAGGTTCTCGAATGGCAAGACGGCAACCGCTGGCCGGTACGCCAGATTTTTCCCAATCCCGTTTGCCGCAGGATCAAGGCCCCTAAGTTTCGGGCTTATTGTGTAAACATGCACTGGCTCGGCGATATTCTTAAGCGATTGGTCACCAAGGTCTTGAAAGTCGATGTCCAGTTTACCGCGCACACTGGCCCGCACCATTGCTGAGACGCATATATTGCCGGGTTCTGCCAGCGCCTCCAGGCGGGCGGCGATGTTGACGCCGTCGCCATAGATCTCGTCCCCATCAACGATCACATCGCCCAAATTGATCCCCATGCGAAATTGTATGCGGCGATCTTCGGGAATGGCCTCATTGCGCATGGCCAGCCCTTGTTGGGTGTCGATGGCGTATTCGAGCGCGCCTGCGGCGCTCGCGAACTCCATCAACAGTCCGTCGCCCGCCGTGCTGACTATGCGGCCGCCGTACTCTTCAAGTTTGGCGTCGAGAACATCGCTTCGGAGCACCTTGAGCAAGGCAAGCGTATCGCTCTCATCCTCACCCATCAGCCGCGAATACCCGGCCACGTCAGCGGCAAGGATGGCTGCAAGCTTGCGCTGAACCCGTTCCTCGGCCATTGAGCTACCGGTGCCTCCCCTCTTATTTCCCCGGCGGAAATAGTAGGGGTGATGCCTATCGGAGTCTATCGGAGGGGTTATGTCCGCTTTCGGTCAGAAGCGGACATCAAGTTAATGTCCGTCAATAGCCGAAAGTAAAGATAAGAGCTTTGGCTATTCGATCACTTCCGTTGCTTGAAGCAAGATAGATGACGGCAAGATAATGCCGAGCGCCTTTGCGGTCTTTAAATTGATCACCATCTTGTGCCGGGTCACCACATCGATGGGCAGATCGGCGGGCTTGCGGCCTTTGAGGATCTTATCCACGAACACGGCGGCACGGCGCATCATCGAGCGAAGGTCCGGTGTGTAGGTGAGGAGGCACCCTGCCTCCGCGAACTGCCCCGTATCACATAGTGTGGGCAGCTTGTGTTGAATCGCGAGCTCGGCAAGTCTCATGCGGTGAGCAATCGTCAAACCGCTTCGGCGAATGATCATGGCATCGACGCGCTGCTTTGCCATTGATGCGAATGCCCCCTCGATATCCCGCAAGTTTTCCACCCTGTGGGCCTGTAACGCGACCCTCAGTTTTTCGGCGCTGGCCTCTACTACCTCTACGTCCTTGATGACGTTCTTTGTGTGCGGCATGAATAGATAGGCGAAGCGCCGCGCCTTGGGCAGGGATTCCTTGAGCAGTGCCAGCCGCTTCGGGTCCAAAGCTTGCGGATCATATGTCGATCCCGTGATGTTGCCGTTCGGCCTCGAAAAATTGGGAATAGTGGTGAACAAACGCCCCGACAGCCCAACGACGACAGGAACAGGAGAGCGTAACTTCTCGGCAGCCCTTACCGACCGGGAGCCGTTGATCACGATCACGTCAACCTTGGCCCTGACCAGCTCCTTCATGAGCACCGGCAAGCGTTTGCTCTTTCCCATCGCCCAGCGATTCAACATCACGTAATTTTTGCCCTCTCGGTAGCCAAGATCGCTTAGCCCCTCGCGAAACCAGTTCACGAAGAACTTGTGGCTCGCCGGGGTGCCGCTCATGAGGACCCCGATCCGATGAAGTTTTCCCGTTTTCTGCGCGAAACCGGGCTGGGCAAACGCCAGCAGGGCAACCGCGAGTGCGATAAACGTGATCTTTCTGAGCATACATGTTCCCCCAGACTGCATGAAGATCATCGCATAAGTGATCGAAGATGGATGTGGGAAATGCCACATCCGGTTTGGCTGAAATCAGTCTACGGTTTCGGTGGAAACTGCGAGAAGAGACCATGCTCAGCAAAACCATCTCCGGTCTATTTGCGCTTATGGTTTTCATATCCGTTCAATCGAGCGGGGCGCAAACGGCCGATCCAATTCGCAGGATTGGCTTCCTATCGGTTTACGGCGAGTCCGATCCCAGTTCCCAAAGTTGGCACGAATCCTTCCGTCGCGGCTTGCGCGAGAAAGGATGGATTCCGGGAAAAAATATAACGCTGGTGTATCGCTGGATACGAAGCCGACGGGAGTGTCAGGTCTCCGGTCGCCGCGCTTGCATCCCGATGCTTATCGACGAGTTGATCGCTCAAAGAGTTGAACTCATTGTCGTCCATGGCGGCCATCCCGCACGGGCCATAGAAAAAAAGGCCCCTAACTTGCCAGTGGTCATGGCCGAGGCGTCGGATGCCGTCGGTCGTGGGATCGTAAAATCCCTGGCCAAACCGGGCGGCAGCATTACCGGGCTGAGTTCAATCACTCCGGTCTTGGCGGCAAAACGGCTGGAAATTCTGAAGGAGATCGTGCCCGGTTTGAGCCGCGTCGGAGTCATTTGGACGCCAAACGCTCCGGCTTCGACCTATGCCTGGAAATCCATCCAGGACCCTGCGCGCAAACTGGGGCTACGACTGACCTCGGTCGAGTTGCGGCGAAACAGCGATATTCGAAAGACATTACAAGATGCGGTTAAGGAAGGGGTCGGCGCTTTCATAGGGACCTCCGGTATTTCCTCCACTTTCGGCGTGAAGAGGATTAGCCGGTTGGTCACCGCGACTCGGCTGCCCGCGATATTTCTTGATCCCGCCAGTGCGCGACATGGCGTTCTCTCGACATACAATAGAAGCAATCATGATCTTTATCGACGCGCGGCGAATTTCGTCGACAAGATCCTCAAGGGCGCCAAACCGGCTGATATGCCTGTCGAGCAGCCGACGAAATTCTATCTCGTGATCAACCTGAAGACCGCTAAGGCACTCGGCATTACGATCCCTCAATCCCTGCTTCTTCGCGCCGACGAGGTGATCGAATGAGACGCCAGGTGATAACCGTTGTGGCTTTCGCAATCCTTGCGTTGATTCTACCAGCCCATGCACAGCAGTCGGGCAAGCCTGTGCGGATCGGTTTCTTGAGCCTTGTTCAGCCCCAATCGAGTTACTTGGCTGGTTTTCGAAATGGGATGCGAGACCTCGGACATAAGGAAGGCAAATCTTATGTGCTCATCCCGGGTTGGGGGACACTGGGTGCCTAGCGTGAAAAGCTCTCGACCCTCGCCAAGAAGCTGGCGTCACGTGGTGTAGACTTGTTCGTCACCGCGGGTTGGCGGGCGGCAAGGGCCGCCAATCGTGCCGCGCCAAAGACGCCGGTTGTTATGGCATCCAGCGCCGACCCGTTGCGCACTGGTCTGGTCAAATCCTTAGCCAACCCGGGTGGCCAGATCACCGGCATGACATCGGCCACGGTAGACGTTCATTTGAAACGGATGGAAATTCTGAAAGAGATGGTTCCGGCCTTGCGGCGCGTTGCGGAAATCCGGAGAGGACGACCGCCGGCTAACACCGGGAAGTTGAGTCCTCTATGGGCGGCGGCAGACGACCATGCCGCCAACGCCCTCGGCATCCAGTTTGCTAGATTTCGCGCCGCGAGAGGAGACGATTTCGACGCACTATTTCGGAAAGTTGCTGCGGCCGGTGCCGAAGCCGTCATCGTCCGTTCGATCACATTCTTCACCAACGCACACCGCAGACAGGTCGTCGACGCGGCACTCGCGGCTCATCTCCCTACGATGCTAACCAACAGAGAGATGGTCAAGATGGGTGGGCTCGTCTCCTTCGGTCCTAGCCAACCATGGATGTACCGCCGTGCGGCGACCTACGTCGACAAAATTCTGAATGGTGCCAAGCCGGGCGACCTGCCGGTTGAAAGGCCCACCAGATTTGAACTTGTGATCAACCTAAAGACAGCGAGGGCGCTCGGCATCGCAGTGCCTCGACACCTTCTCCTTCGCGCCGACGAATTGATCGAATAAGGGAACGCTCTTGAGGCCTAGGGGGCGGCGGGTCCGTCTCCGGAAGTCTCCAATCCGGTCACGTTGAAGGCATTGATCGGTCTATGCAGGCCCTTGAGTTCCAACAGGCCGATCGGTTCGGTCTTGGTGATGCTTTCGGTCGCGGCCCAAACCGGTTCGCTGATGATAGTCTGGCCGTCCTCCGCCTCGTCGCTCAGGCGCGAAGCGAGATTGACGACGCTGCCGATGGCGGCATAGTCGAAGCGGCCCTCGAAACCGATGCGACCGAGGGTCGCGTAGCCCTGGGCGATACCGATGCCGAAGCCAAGGTCGTAGCCCATCTTCCGCCAGTCCTCGACCAGTGTGCCGATGCTGTCGTGCATGGCGACAGACATCCTCACGGCGCGTTCGGCATGGTCCGGGCAGGGCAAGGGATCGTTAAACAGGATCATCACCCCGTCGCCGGCGAAATGCTCCACGGTGCCCTCGAATTCGTGCACTTTCGCCCCCAAAGCGTCGTGATATTGACCAAGCACGCGCATCACGTCCTCGGGCTCGGTGATCTCGGAGAACGCCGTGAAGCCCCTGAGATCACAAAAGACGACGGTGATCTCGCGGCGATGGCTTTCCAGCAGCTTGTCCTCACCGGCCTCGACCACCATGTCCGCCACCTGGGGGGACAGAAAGCGCTTGAGCCGGCCGATGCGCTCCAGCTCCGTCACCTGGGCGGCGACCCGCGTTTCCAGCTCCCGATTCCAGCCCTGCAGCTCCGCCGATTGCGCCTCGATGGTGTCGTGCATTTCCTTAATGCGCAGGATCGAGCGCACCCGCGCCACCAGCGCCGCATGATCCACCGGCTTGGCCAGATACTCGTCGCCCCCGGCATCGAGCCCCTCGACGATGTCCTGTGACTCGGTCTTGGCGGTGACCAGGATGATCGGCATGAAGGGGAGGCTGTCGTCGCCCTTGAGCTCACGGCAGACCGAGAAGCCGTCCATCTTCGGCATCATCACGTCGAGAAGGATGAGGTCGGGAAGCTGTTCGCGCGCCTTGGCGAGCGCCTCTGCGCCGTCGAAGGCGGTGACGATCTCATACCCCTGGCTCTCCAGGCGCGCCGCCAGGATATCGACATTGGCGGGGTTGTCGTCGGCGATGAGGATCCGTGCGGGCGTTCTCATACCGCCATTCCCGCCGATCAGTCCAGGTATTCCCGCACTTTGGCGAGCAAGAGGCGCGGGCTGAATGGCTTGGTGACGTAGTCGTCGCAGCCCGCCGCATGGGCCTTGGCCTCATCGCCGCTGAGCGCGTAGGAGGTCACGGCGATCACCGGCGTCCCTTGAATGGCGGGCGTGGCCTTGATGCGGCGCGTCGCCTCGTAGCCGTCGAGCACCGGCAGCTGGATATCCATCAGGATGAGGTCGGGATTTTCTGCCGCGGCGAGGTCGACGCCGTCGGCACCGTTCAGTGCTTCGATCACCTCGTAGCCGGCGCTGGTCAAGAGGTCGCGCAGGATGCTGCGATTGTCCTCCTGGTCTTCGACCACCAAGATTCTCTGTGTCACGCTACCGCCTCCCTTTGTGTGGCCTCGACGGGGAGGTCGAATCCAAAGGTCGATCCCTCGCCGGGCGCCGACCGAACCCAGATTTGCCCGCCATGCATCTCGACGATGCGCTTGGCGATGGCCAGCCCCAGTCCCGTCCCGCCTTTTTCCTTGGTGTTGGAACTGTCGGTCTGATGAAATTCCTCGAAGATCTTCTTCTGTTCGTCTGCAGTGATGCCGGGTCCGGTGTCGGCTACCTCGACTTCGAAATTGCCGTTCTCGGCGGCAACGGTGATCCCGATGGAACCTTCATCGGTGAACTTGATGGCGTTACCCACCAGGTTGAGCAGGACCTGGGCGATGCGGCGTTCATCCCCCTTGCCCGTGGGCAGACCGGGCGCGGCATTGATGGTGAAGCCGAGGTTCTTTTCCTTGGCAAGCGACTCGGTCGCGATTGCCACCGTGTGGACGACATCGGCCATGGAATAGGGCTCGATGGCGAGCTCCAACTCGCCGGCCTCGATCTTGGAGAGATCCAGAACCTCGTTGATCAGCCCCAAGAGATGCTTGCCGTTGGTGGTGACGCGCCCGAGCACTTCGCGCACTTTCTCCGGCACCGGGCCGTAAATCTCATCGAGGATCAGCTCGGTATAGCCGAGGATGGCGTTCAACGGCGTGCGCAATTCGTGGCTCATATTAGCGAGGAACTGGGATTTGTGCTGGCTCGCGATTTCGATCTGGCGGCCCTTCTCCTCGATATCCTGGAACAGGCGGGCGTTCTGGATCGGCAGCACCGACTGGTTGGCGAAGGTCTGTAAGAGATCGATGGTTTCCTTGCCGAACGGCCCCGGCCGCTTGCGGCTGATTACCAGGGTGCCGACGACCTCGTCCTCGCGAACGAGCGGCACCGAAAGATGCGCTCGAAAGCCTTCCTTGATCTGTAGGTCGCGAACGGGACTTGTCCCCGTTTCGTCCAGCATGTCCGGGACCTCGACCGGAACCCGCCGCTGCATGGCCTTGTAAGAGGTTCCGCCTTGGGGCATACGAGTGAGCTTCATCAACTCCCGGGCATGCTCATCGCTGAAACCTCGGGTGGCAGCCACTTTCAGTTTCCCCATCTCTTCGTCGAGCACCCAAATGGTGCCGGCCTCGCTGTCGGAAAGCTCCGCGGCGTGGGCGACGATGGTATCCAGCACGTTCTGTAGGTCGAGGCTGGAGCTCACGGCCTGGCCGACCTCGCTGAGCGCCCTCACCTGCTCCAGCGCCGCCCTCAGCTCGGCCGTGCGTTCCTCGATATCCCGGTACAGCCGCGCATTCTGGATCGGCAGCACCGACTGGTTGGCGAAGGTCTGAATCAGATCTATTACCTTTTCACCGAAGGGACCGGGCACTTTGCGGCTGATCACCAATGTGCCGACGACCTGATCCTCCCGCATGAGCGGCACCGCGAGAACTGCCCGGTTACCCTCCTTGATCATCAATTCGCGGACTGGACTGGCGGTCCTAAAGTTCAGGATGTTGGAAATCTCGACCGGGGCTCGGCGTTTGATCGCTAGGTAAGAGGCCCCGCCCTGCGGTGGCTCTTTGAAGCCCCTCATCGTCTCGATGTATTCGCCGCTAAAGCCATGACTCGACACGACTTGGAATTCGCCGCTGACTTCGTCGCGCACCCAGAGATTGCCGGCGTCGCTGTCCGAAAGCTCCACCGCATGGGCGACGATGGTCTCCAGTACCTTATTGAGATCGAGGGTCGAACTCACCGCCTGGCCGACCTCACCCAAAGCTTCCAATTGCTCGAGGGCTTCGCTGAGCTCGGCCGTCCGTTCCTCGACCCGCCTCTCGAGGGTGGCATAAGACGCCTGGAGGTCCGACGCCATGGCGTTGAACTCTTCGGCCAGAACTTCGAGCTCGTCCCCGGTCCTGACCTCGATGCGCGAGGAGAGATTGCCCGCGCCGATGCGCGTCGCCCCCTCCTGCAGCGCCTGGATGGGCACGGTGACGCGGCGCGCCAGCACGACGCCACCGATCGCCGCCAGCACAAGCGCGAACAGGATCAAGACCCCGGTCCGGAAAAGGGAATCGTAGATCGGCTCGAAGGCCTCGCCGAGCGGGGATTCGACGAACACGGTCCAGCCCAGCCGCTCGATCCGCGCGTGCGCGGTGAGCACCTTGCCGCCGCTGATGCCTTCGGCGATCTCGACCTGGGGTGCGCCGCCCGCGCCTTCGCCCCCATCCTCCCGCGCTGCCCTGACCTGGCTCAAGCTGCTGAGGTTGGTCTTGCGCAATACCAGACCGATATCGGGATGGGCGATCAGAAGCCCCCGGGAATCGACGACATAGGCGTAGCCCTTCTTGCCCGCCCTGATGTTGGAAATCTCATCCCAGATCAGCTTGAGATTGACCTCCGCCACCGTGACCCCGGCCGACCGTCTCGATCCCGCCATCGAGAGCGTCACGTAGGGCTCCGATTGCTGGCGGAAATAGACCGGGCTGACATAGGGCGCATCCCGCTTGACGGCGGTAAACTTGGGATCGGCGGAGAAGTCCTTGCCGCTGCCGATCACGTCCATGGAAAGCCTGGAGATCTTCAACTGCTCCTTGCCGCTGGCGTCCAGCAGGCTGATCTCGGTAATCGCCGGGGACTGACGCAGCAGCCGCAGGAAATCGATTCGCCGCTGGGCGAGGGCCTGGCCCGCCGGCAGGAAGGAAGCATGCATCGACCAGGCGATCTGGTTCTCGATCTCCTGGGTGAACTGCTTGATGACGGTCGCCGCGCCAACGGCCTTTTCCCGTTGCAGCCGGACCAGCATGTCGGTGTTCTCCTGGTAGGAGAAATAGGCCTGCATGGCGCCGCTGGCGACAAGCACGCTGCCGACGAGGCCGACGAACATGATGGCGAACTTGCGGAACAGCCGCCCCCGCAACGGGCCGCCGGCCTGGTCCAAGGATTGGATTTTGCTTTCCCCGTTCACTCGATCACCTCGTCCGCACGCAGGAGGATCGAT
>JAWWBR010000096.1:0-12844 GCA_033720855.1 Alphaproteobacteria bacterium | reverse complement strand
GATAAATTTTCCGGGCTCGACGCCGAGCGCTCCGGCGATGCCACGGACCTCGCGGGCCGTTTCCGGCAAGCGTTGCAGGTCGCTGAGGCTCGAAAGCGTCCTGCGGCGGCGATCGGGGGCCGAGCGCAGGAGGAGCGGCGGTGCTGCGTCCCTGCCCCGGCTCCCCACGCGCTCCGCGGACGCGGCCTCGGCCAACTGGGTCTTGTTGAATATGGGGTCGGCGAAGCCGACGAATTTGAGATCCTTGGACCTGGCCTGTGGATAGCGGCGCAGCGCCCTCAGGGTGGCCACGCTCGGCAGGGTGGCGATGGCGTGGCGGCGCACCAGCCAGGGCACATCCCTATACCCCGCGAACAGCGGCCGATTGCCGTCACGTACCTGGGCCTTTTCCGTCACCAAAAGCGAGAACGGCAGCTGTGCGAGCGGCCCGTGAGGAACGATCAACAGGGTCCGCGCCCCCCGCCAGGCGCCGGCCACCGGGGCCAGCAGCCTGTCATAGAGCTGATGGGCCAAATCGACGTCGAAGACCGGGATGTCGACGAGGCTGTCCCCGCGGAACGTGAGTCCCTTGCGCAGACGTTCCACCATCTGCGCCAACCGCACCCGGCCGATGGGCACGGCGGCGAAGGCGTGCGGGCCTTGTTTGCCAAGGGCCCAGACATATGTCGCCTCCTCGGCCACGTAGGTGGCGATCAGCGCCTCGTGGGGCCGCAAGCTTGCCCGAGCCTCGGCCATCGTCGGCGGTGGCGGGTGGATCAACGCGGCATAACCCGGGAAACGGCGGGCGATTTGCGTCGCCACCCGTGCCCGGGCGCTGCGGACCGCAGTAATTTCATTGCTGAGCCGGTCGGAGGGAGCGTTAACGCTCTGGCCCGGAATACCGCTCGGGTATTTTGATTGCCATCGCGGGAAAGGATAGCCTTGAATGAGGGGATATTCGGGTTCCTGACGGCCTTGCCTTTCCCACTCTTGTTCCGCGAAACCGAGCGTGAGGCCACGTTCGGCCGCTAACTTTTCAATCTTGTCGTCCAGGGCTTCCGCGCGCGTGGCTTCGTCCCAAGGTTTCAATTTGGCGAGGAACCGCAAACCGGCAGGCGTGTTTCCGACAGGATAATCTGGATCGCTGTTGAGCTGCCAATCCCGCTCGCTTTTCCAGCGGTCTGCAGCCATCGGCCGGCTGAGCACGTCGGCGTAAAGCGCCTTAAGGGCGGCGTGATGCTCGGCGAGCTGCTTCTGGCGGTTGATCAGTTTGCCCAGTTCGGGCCTCTTCGCCGCCACCCGTGCCGCCGCGTAGCCGAAAGCCCTTTGGACCTTGCGGTCGCGCAGGCCATCGGCGATGGGAAAGGCGGGTTCGCCACCGGCGGCTCCCTCTCGGGACATCAGCTGCGCCATATAGCCTTCAAGCACCAGCCGCATTTGCCACTGGCGGACGGCACCGCCGCTTCCATCGCTAGGGCGCAGCCGCGGCAAGATTTTCCCGACCAATGGTTTCAGCCGCGCCAGGCTCTCCGCCTCCCTGCCCATGGCCAGCAGGGCGGTGGCGGCGGTGCCTTTTGCCGCCAGGGTCGAGACATGATCCTCGCCCCGCAGTCTGGCACTGCGCCGCGCCGCTCGGCGGGCCACGCCGAGGCCCTCCCGCGCATTCCCTGTGCGGATCAGGATTAATGCGTGGCTGGTGTCTCGGGATCGGCTCGCCGCGCCCGGATTGGCGCGGGCCGCGGCCTCGAACTGCCGTAAGGCCGGCCCGAAGTGGCCCCGGCGCGCGAGGTTGATCGCCAGGCCCCGCCGCGCACGCAAAAAGACCGCCGACGCGGGATCCGCGCCGATGGCCTTGAGGATATCGAGCGCCGCACGGTACAGCCGCGCGCCCTCCTCGAGGCGGCCCTGGGCCTCGATGATCCCGGCGAGCCCCACGACCCGGTGAGCGGTGCGCGGATGGCTGCGGCCGGAACGGCGCAGCAGGTAAAGCAGAGCCCGACGCATCTCGACCTCGGCCTCCAGTTGCCGGCCCTGGGCGCTCAATATGCGGGCAAGTCCGCTGCGGGCAGTGTGTTCGCGGTTCTCATCCTGCCCCTCCACATGCGCCTCGAGGGCCCTGCGCAAGGCCGCCTCCGCCGCGACATAGCGGCCGGCCGCCATCAACACACGGCCCTCGCTCCCGTGCAACACACCGAGTGCGGTGGAGCTTAGATGCGCAGGGTGCAAATGGACCCTGCCTCCCATCCTGCCGGTAAAACTCTCCATGCGCCGGATCACGTTTTTGGCCCTTGCGAGATGGCGTTCGGCCTCGCCCATCTCGCCGCGGGCCGCCAGGACCGAGGCCAGACGCCCGAGGAAATCGACCTTGGATCTGAGTGGCCTCTCTAGCGCATCGGAGAGCACGACCCCGGCGCGGAGATGGGCGATGCCCTTGGCGTGGTCTCCCGCTTCCAGCTCGGCGCGGGACAATGTCCTGAGCAGGCGCACCTGTCGCCTTGCCGAGAGGTGCGCGCGGCGCATCAACGCCTCGCCCAGGTCGGCGATAGCTTGGCTCACCTTGCCGACGCTGGAGGCGGCAATCCCGCGTTCGAAATAAAATCGTGCCAGGGTCGCGTCGTCTGCTTTTTCGGGGCGCTTGCGGGAGGCTGCGCGCCGGGTGCGCTTCATTTCCGCGGGATCGTCGAGCTTTTGCGCATCGAGGATCGCGGTGATGTCGTCGATGGTCCGGGACGGACCGACGGGGCCCGGCGTTTCGATGACCCGGGGTGCTGTGGCCGGCGACTCCTCCGCCCCCGATGCGGCGGGTGCGACGGCGAGCAGGCCGCCCAGGGTAAGCCCACGCAGGACACCCCCTGCGCCGATGGCGCTGGACCGATTCGCGTTTTGCCAGCCTCTCTCCATGACGAACGCCCCTCCCGCGGGCAAGCCCTCGCTCCGCGGGCTTACTGCGCCGCCGCCTTGGAACCCGCCGCCGTCGCCTGGCGCAGGCGCTTGAGCATGCGCAGATACGCCACCGGAGAATGGAAGAACATGCGGCGCAGGGCCGGGTTCCGCTCCAAAACCTCGCGGTTCTGGCGCTCCATCTCGCTTTCCGGATCGCCGGGCTGGATTCCCTCGCCACCGCGCCTCCGGAAGCGAGGTTCCTTATCGACGCTCTCGCCCTGCCGGGCGGCGGCTAGGAACCCGTTGATCTCGCGTGCGAATTGCTGCGCGGCCGCGGGGCTCCGTTCATGGACCGCCGCCAGCAGCGCGTTGGCCCGGATCATGTCCTCCGCCCGCTCCATGGCCGCCGCCACCGGCGTCATAAGCGCCGACGTCAGAAGCCCGAAACCCAGGGCGCAAGCGAGCACCGTCTTCGGCGTTTTCATGTCGACCCCCCTATTCCACCACGCGCAGGGAAGGCACCGCTCCCCGCGCATGTTTGTTCAACGCTTCGCGAAAGGAGCGGATGTATCCCGCGAACAGGTCTTCCAGCACCCCGTTGGAGGTGATGAGAACCGCCCCGATGGCCGATTTGGAACGGTTCAGATAGCCCGCCTCGCACAGCACCTGAATCCCGCCACGGCAGGTCTCGGCGCTCATGTATTCCACCAGGAAGCGCGCCAGATCCGACTGGGACAGCCTGATCCCCTTGGGGCCGCAGTTCATCTCCAGGCGCTGGAGGTTGTCGTCGGTGTTGAACATCGCCCCCTCCAGGCGCTGCGGCTGAATGCCGAGCCGTTCCCGCTCGTCCCGGTCTTCGAGGAGGTCGCGTATGTTCTGATTGTGCGCGAGGGCGAAGTTGCGAAGCTTTTCCGGGGTATCGATCTTGAACACCTTGAGCAGGTAAAAGAAATGCGCGAGGGCGTAGACCGTTTCCTGGCGCAATTCGCTCACCTCGACGCCGCTCTCCGGGCGGCGGTTGTCCACCACCTCGTCGAAGAACCGCGCCTTGGCGGAAAACATCTCCTCGAACAGCGCCAGATCGGCCTCGAGCTCCGCCGCCGGCTGTTTGTCTATGTCGATCCTCATGCGTGTCCCCCGACGTGCTGAACCGATGGCCAATCCCCCTGTTGGTTACCGGACTGTCGGGGTTCGTGCTGGCCGGGATGGAGAAAGGCTAGCCACCTCGCACCATCGGATCAACAGACAGTTGGGTGATCGCCCCTCCTAATTTTTGGGAGGGGTCGGCTTCGGAGCCCGGCCCCTTGCGATGAGAATCGCTCGGGCCGGCCCTGTCCGGTGTCGGCCGCCAAGAAGCCGGCCGACACCGGATATTGGGGCCTAAGGTATGTGGACGTCGGAGTTAACGTGGCAGCTGCCCGTAAAATCGGTATCCGCGGTATTGCCGGTCCCGAAGTTCTGGAGATTGCCATTGAGGGCACCCCCCAGCCGACAATGGAGTCCGACCCCGTTATCCTGAATCTTGTTGTTTTCAATGCTTCCCAGGCCGGGGTTGGTGTCATAGTGATTGGGGTGGTCGGATAGCTTGGCGACGGCGTTGGTACGCAAACGAATGCCTCTGGAATTCCCTGTGATTTCGTTGCCGTCAATATCGGCGACGCCACCAACTTCGCCATGGATACCGTCAATTCCGTTGTTGGCGATCTTGTTGTGGAAGATACTGGCATGTGCTGCGCCACGGACGTTGATGCCGTGTCTCCCGTTGACCTGGATCAGGTTGCCGCGGCCTGTGCCTGCCGCAGGGTGATCGCCGCTGCCCGGACCGATCTGTGCGTAGGCGCTGTTGCTCAATATGATACCGTCCCCGGAACTATCTTGAATCGTATTTCCCTCGATGATGGCTGATCCGCTGCGATGGACCTGAATGCCGTGTCTCGGGCTGTCCTTCACGGTGAAATTCTGAAACCTGACGAGCATGGCGCGAACGCGGACTAAAGTACCGGCTCCGCCGAGCCCGGTACCGTCGATTATGGCGGATCCTTGGCCGTCGAGCGTCACCCGGTCCTGCCGTATGACGATCTGCTCGTTGCAGGTGCCGGTGACGTTGAGGGTGTCGCCTTCAACCGCCTGATCCAATGCGTCCTGAAGGCTTTCCGAGCCGCAGTCGACGGCTTTGACGCTGGGCTGGGGCAGCGGCGTGGTGATCCCGTTTTCAAGGTCCCAGACCCTTTGTTCCAGCGCCTTGATGCCGCCGCGGGCGACCTCGTCGTGCCCGGCCTCGTGATCCGCATAGGATGCGCCGATGGAAAGCGAAAACGCCAGACAGAACGCCGTTGAGAAAACAAATACGTTCCTACTCTTCGAGACTTCCATAACCCCTCTCCTTCTCAGATGTGATCGAGGATCACATCGAGTAAGGGGGTCCTAATTGTTGGAAGCCACTCCCAATATCCGGGAGCGCCGCCTAATTTCTGGGAAAGGCGCCCTCCCAAAAATTTGTAACCGCTCCCAATTTTTGGGAGTTGCACGGGGTCGGGAGTGCGCCTTCACTGAACGCGCCGTTGCGTGGATGGGGAGGCGGAGATGACCGAATGGCCGAGCATTCGCTGCGTTTCGAGGCGGGCCTTGGGTATTGGGTCTTGCCTCGCGGTTTTGGCTGCGGCATCGGGGGCTGCGGCCCCTGCGATCGCCGGCGACATGCCGGCGGCCGAAGCCGAGGCCTGGGCGAAATCCTGCGATCCCAAGACCAAGCGCCGCTTCATACCGGTCGAGCTGTGGACCGGCGCGCCGTGGTCGGGAAAGCGCGAGATCGAGATGGGCAAGGCCGATATCTCCCACGACCGGGACCATACGATCCGCCATTTCTTCGGTCCGAAGACCTGGCGCCACAATGTGAGCGGCGAGGAATTCCTGATCTACGATCACCGGATCGAGCGCAAGCGCCGCCGCGCCCGCAGAAAATTCAAATACATGTACTTCACCGTCCGGCCCGACAAGCAAGGGATGGGCCGCGTCTATGATTCCAGGCGGACGCTGGCCTACCTCTCGCCGGGGGCTAAGTTCCCGCTGGGCTATTGGACCCAGGGCGAAACCCGCGTGCTTTCCGCGACGGTGATGCCCCGCGTCTACAAGGAGACCGGCGGGCCGCCCACCACTGACCCCGATACCATCGACCGCACGCGCACGCGAACCCGCACGCGCCTGTTCGAAATGACCATCACGCAGATCGACTTCACCTACGAGGGCATCGAGCACTGCCTGAAATTCAAATGGCGTGCCGGCACGAAGCGCAGGACGACGCAGGTCTACGAGTATACCTATTGCCCGCGCCGCTCCATGGTGAACAAGGAGCTGTTGGGCCACAGAGGGTCGATCACGCGGCCGCCCAGCAACTGAACCCCGCAATCCCGTGACGATCGCCTGGGCCGGAAGCGGGCACCGGGTTGACGGGCGAACGGGCCTTGAGGGGTGGGGTGCGTCGCCGGGGGCGCGGAGACGGGCGCGCCGGGGCTCACGCGTCCGCTTGGCCGCCCGGCGGGGCCCAGCCGCCATAGGCGGGATCGCGCATCTCCTCGACCATGGCGCGGACCCGGTTGGAAACCTTGGCGCCTTCCGCGTGCATCAGGTCGGTCCAGGAGATGTCCCAGTCGAACCATTCGAGGATCGCCCGCTCGTAGGCCGGGCGCGCCCTGAGGCGGGCGTACCAATCCGCGACCCGGGGCCTGTCCTCCCATAGGAAGCCCATCTCCAGGCAGTTGAGCCGCTCCATATACGGCGCCATGGCGATGTCGGCGAGGGAATACTCGCCGATCAGCCAGTCGGGCCCGCCGCCGGCCAGCGCCTTGCCCGGCCCCTCGCCGGAGAGCGCCGCGTCGATCTGGCCCATCAGCATGTCGTAGCGCCGCATGGCGGTGCGGAAATGCACATTGTCGATGCCGTCCTCGAAGCTCGCGATCTTGCGCGCCTGCTTGTAGGGATCCAGCTGGCCGGAGATCTGGTTGCCGTGGCTCGGCACGTGGCGGTAGGCGATGGCGGTGGTGATGACCCCGGCGGCGGCATGGATGTTCTCGTCGGTCATCCGCGTCCAGGTCCGCATCTGCGCCTGTTTGTAAGGATCCTCGGGCCTGAGCGCCGGGCCGTCGAAGACGGAATCGAGGTATTCGTTGATGACGTTGGACTCGACCACGATCCGCCCGTCGTGATCGAGCATCGGCACCAGGCCGAAGGGGTTGAGCGCCAGGTATTCGGGCGCGTGCTGGTCGCGCTCGCGGAGGCGCACGATCTCGCCCTCCCATTCAAGTCCCTTTTCCTCCAGCGCCAGGCGCGATTTGGCCGCGCAGACCGAAGTGTGGTGGTGATAGAGCTTGAGCATGCGATCCTCCCCCGCGAGTTCGCGTCATTCTCGCCCGTCGCCGCGGACAAGAAAAGGGGCGGTCCCGGGACCGCCCCTTTCGCGCATGGCCTGCCTTACTCAACGCTACTCTACGCTACTCAACTCAACGCTACTCTACGCGTCGGCAGCCACGCGCCCCCTATGCGGCGACGCGGCCCTAATTCTTGGGCTCGTCCAGCACCCAGGAGAACTTCTCCCGGGTCTCGTCGTGCAGCTCTTTCGACGGCTTGTTGACCATCGGGAACTCGTCGCGCCAGTGGAACGGCCGGCAGGCGTCGATGATGGCGCGGGAGTTGGTGAAGTCGCCGCGCTCGCGCTGATCCGGGGTCAGGCGCGGATCGAGCGGCGTCGACCAGGCGTTCTTGACGATGTCGATGGAGGTGGCCGGATCCGACCGCGTCACCATCGCCCACATCACCTCCTCCAGGTTGGAGACGTCGATGTCCTCGTCGACCACGACCACGTATTTGCCGGCATAGGCGCCCACATGGCACTGGCAGGCGACGTGGCCGGCCTGGCGGGCATGGCCGGGATAGCGCTGCTTGATGGCGACCGCCACCAGCATCCGCGCGGTGCCGACCTCATCAGCCCAGACGGCCTGGACGTCGGGCACGCCGGCGGCCTCGATCGAGCGCTTGAGCAGGGCCGAGCGGGCGACGGCGCGGTAGCGCGCGAGCTCGTCCGGCGGGCGCTGCGGCGGGCAGCCGAGGATGATCGGGTCGTTGCGGTGGTAGACGCGCTCGACATGCATGATCGGCTCGGGCCGGGTGTCGGAGGCGTAATAGCCGGTCCATTCGCCGAACGGGCCTTCCATCTTCTGCTCGACCGGGTCGACCCAGCCTTCCAGCACCAGCTCGGCATTGGCCGGGAAGGGCAGGCCGGTGACCTCGCCCTTGACGCATTTGATCGGCTTGCCGCGGTAGCCGCCGACGAGGTCGAACTCGCACAGCCCGTAGGGCACCTCGGTCGAAGCCATCAGGAACATCATGGGATCGCCGCCGCAGACCACCACCGCCGGCATCTTCTCGCCGCGGGCGGCGTATTTGTCGCGGTGGATGCGGCCGTGCTTGCCGGGCGAGATGTAGAAGCCGACCTTGTTCTTGTCCTGGACCATGACCCGGTAGGTGCCGGTGTTGATCCAGTTCTCGTCGGGGTCGCGGGTGACGTTGTAGGAGCCGGTGCCGATGTAGCGGCCGCCGTCCTCCTCGTGCCACTTGGGCGTCGGGAACTTGTACATGTCGATGTCGTCGCCCTTGAGCACGTTCTCCAGCACCGGGCCGTCCTCGACGATCTCGTGCTTGATCGGCTTCTTGGTCTCGGTGATGTCGGCGAGCCCCTCGGTGAGCTCGAGCTTGGACATGTCGGAGGGGAAGCCGATGGTCAGCCCCTTGCGCTTGCCGCCGAAGAAGTTGGTGAGCACGCGGAAGCCCTCGGGGCAGCCGGGGACCTTGTCGAACAGCGCGCAGGGCGCCGGGTCGTTGTGGTGGAGGAGCTCGGTCACCATGCCGATCTCCCGCTCCCAGTTCAGGCCGTCGAGATAGCGCATCTCGCCGAGCTTGTCGGCCTCCGCGATGAACTCGCGCAGATCATCGTATGCGAAGGCGTGTTGAATGTTCCTCGTAGCCATTTATCGCTCCATTCTCGCCAATTTGGTGGTGTCTCTGTGTTTCCGGTTGAGGTCAAACGGGTGATGTAAACGCATTCAGCCGCCGGCCGCGCGCGCCGCGGTTTCGCCCGCGCCGGGCTTGGTCTCGTCGCCGGCGGCGTCAAGGTTGTCGATCATGTCGATCAGGTGCTGGCGGAGGGCCTGGGCCTCGGCGCCGGTGAACCCGCCGAGCAGCACCTCCTCGTAGTCCCTGAAATAGACCGGCTGGTGTTCGAGGGCCAGCTTGCGTCCCGTATCGGTCAGGCTGACGATGACCGAGCGCGCATCGGCCGGATCGCGCCGGCGGGTGAGCAGGCCCATGGCGCTCATGCGCCCGAGCAGCCGCGACAGGGTCGAGATCTCGACGCCGGTGAGCCGCGCCAGCTCGTTGACCGAGCGCTCGCCGCCCAAAAGCCGGAACAGGACCCGCACCCCTTCGATCTTGAGGCCGAGCGGGCGCGCCCATTTGTTGACCAGGCGTTCGACCCGCCCGACGATCTGGTGCATCAGGAAGGGGATCGAACGGTCTTCGGCGCGGGCGTCGGTCATCGGGTGTTTCGGTCCGGAATAAAGGGGGCGCGGTCTCCGCCGGCTCATGGACAGATGATAACCAATATTATTTGCAAATGCAATGATTGAAATTGCAAATAAATGCCGCCTGGGCCCTCGTCAAGCGCGCGGCGGCCGCCCGGGCGGGCCCCTCAGCCCTCGTCCTCGCTAAGCTCGACGGTGACGTCGCCCAGCACCTTGGCCATGCAGCAGAGCCGGTCGTCGGGCCCGGCGTCCATGGTTTCCAGGGTGATGTCCTCGGCCTCGGTCTTCTCCGAGAGGTTGCCCGCGCCCGCCGTGATGCGGGCGATATCGGTGCCGCAGATGCCTTCGGTGCAGTCGTGGGCGATGGTAATGCCTTCGCGGGTCGCGCCGAGGAGGATGGTGGTGCCTTTGGCGACCTCGATGACCTGGCCCGCGGGCAGGAAGGTGATCTTCGGCATGTCCGCGCCGCCCTCTAGGCCATCGCCTCGAGGCGGATCACGGTCTCCTCGACCATCCATTCGGGCGTTTCGTTGGCGCCGATGACGCCGACCGATCGGACGCCGGCGAACCAGGCCGGATCGAGCTCGTCGGGGTGCTTGATCTCGAACACCTTGTCGGAACACGACCGGGCGGTCTCGACCATGCGCGTGGTCATGCCCTCGGTCCAGCCGACGATGACGATGGCCTCGGCCTCGCGCGCCAGCTCGGCGACCACCGGCAGGCGCTGCAGCGAATCGATGCAGGCGGTGTTGCGGACATGGACGTCGGCGAAGCGGTCGAGCAGCACCGCCATGATCTCTTTGTAGGTCTCGATCCAGAAGGTGGTCTGGACGATGACGCCGATCGGTTCCTTGCGGGTCAGGTTGATGGTATCCACCGCGGCCACGTCGGGGACGATGAAGAACGGCCGGCCGAGCTTCTCGGCGATGCCGCGGATGCGCGGGATGCCGTGGTGGTTGGGGTCCGACAGCATCACCAGGTTGAGCCCCTTCTCCAGGAACTCCTCCGCCGCCTCCTCCTGCTCGGTGACATAGGGGCAGGTGGCGTCGGCGATGACCTCGAGGCCGCGCTTCTCGGCCTCCTCGCGCACCTGGGGCGGCGCGCCGCGGACGCCGAAGATGAGGCCGTCCTCGATCTCGTCGAGCTCGCCGGTGGCGCTCATGCCCTTATCCTGGTAATCGGCCCGGTCGTAGGCGAGGAATTCGTTGTCGGGCCGAAGCGACCAGATCTTGAGCGGCCGGTTGAGCTTCTCCGCGAGGCGCTTGTGGATGATGCCGGCGCGGTGCACGCCGATGCACAATTCGTTCTTGGGGATCCCCTTGAGCCCCTTGAGCTTGCCGCGAATGACCTTCATCGAACTCGGTTCCGCCGGTTTGCCTGTGGTCCGCCTGAGAGCCTATTCGGGATCGCCCGCCCGGGCAAGGACGGGAATGGGTCGCCGCGCGAGAAAGGGTAAAAAAACGGCGTCAACACGACGTCGGTTTCGGGACACAAGCGGTCATCGGGTTATTAGGCCGCCGCATCCGACCAAAGACAGAGCGTTATTCAGAAGGCCAGGCCAAACGCAGCCCTTTGAGGACATGATCCACTTCCTCGTCGCTGCCGCCGCCGGGACGGCGAACTTCTGCGATCTCTCTCAGGGAAAGCCCCGGTCGTTCCCGTCGCATCTCGGCGATCAGTTGGCGGCCCTTCTCGAGGTCCCCCGCCAGGCTGCTCGCAGCCGCCCATAACGCGAGCGTGCGGAGCGTCGTCGGGCCGCCGAGCAAGGAATTCCTTTCGTAGGCCTTCATGGCGTCCTCGTACCGCCCCGCCGCAAACATCGAGCGCCCCATCATATTCAGGTGGAATCCACTTGCATTATGTGGGTCGAGCCGCACGGCCGCTTCAGTCTCAGTGCAAGACTCATCGACCGATTCCGCCCAGAGCAGGCAGCGGGAATAAAAGGAATGGCTGTCGGCGTCGCTCGGCTGCAACTCGACGGCGCGCCGCGATGCGATGACCGCCTCCTCATGGTTCCCCGCTGCCGAATAGGCCAAGCCCAGCGCCGAATACGACCGCGCGAAATTCGGATCCAGTTCGATGGCGCGCTTTGCCGTCTCAATGGCCACCGCCGTGTCACGCTTTGGATCGTCGCTGTAGTCCCAAAGCACGGCCATGGAAAGCGCTAGCGATTTGCCCGCATGGCCGCCGGCGAAACCGGGGTCCAGCTTGATGACCTCTTCGTAGGCCGCGAGCGCAGAGCGGACGCTGGTCGGGGTTGGCGGCCAGGCTATTCTGCCTGCCCGCAGGAAGGCGTCGTAGGCATCCAGATTGCTCGTAGGGACCGCGGCTAGCCGCCGGCTTTCGCCCGGCGTCAACGCGACCTCCAAGGCTTCGGCAACCTTTTGCGCAACCTCGTCCTGGACCGCGAAGATATCTTCCATATCCCGGTCGTAGCGCTCGGCCCACAGGTGATGGTCGGTCGTCGTGTCGATCAGCTGGGCGGTGATCCTGAGGCGGTTGCCCGCCTTGCGGACGCTGCCTTCCAGCACGTAGCGCACGCCGAGATCCTGTCCCACTTGTTTCAACGTCACCGCTTGCCCCTTGTAGGTGAAGGAGGAATGCCGGGCGATAACGAACAGGCCGGAGATCTTGGACAACTCGGTGATGATGTCCTCGGTGATGCCGTCTGAGAAATATTCCTGTTCCGGGTCGCCCGACATGTTCTCGAACGGCAGCACCGCGATCGAGGGCTTGTCGGGAAGCGGCGGGGCTTCCTTCTGCAGAGGCGACGACATCCCGACCCCAGACTCCATACGAACGCGAAAGGTGCGCACCGGCTCGCCGATATTCTTGACCCGCTGCGGCCCGAGATCCTCGAACGCGAGGTCGAGCTTGGCGCGGACGCCGTGATGGACCATGTCGGAGACGCAGATTCCGCCCGGGTCCGCCAGCCCCTCCAGCCGCGCCGCGACGTTTACGCCGTCGCCGAAGAGGTCGTCATCCTGGACGATCACGTCGCCGAGATTAACGCCGATGCGGAATTCCAAGCGCTGGTTATCGGGAATGTCCGTATTGCGCTCCCGCATCCCGTCCTGGACCGCCACCGCGCAGCGTACCGCGTCGACGACGCTGGCGAACTCGGCGAGCAACCCGTCGCCCGTGGTCTTCACCACCCGGCCCTGGTGATCGGCGATGCAGGGCTCAATCAACGCCCTGCGATGGCCGGTCAGCGCTTCCAGCGTGCCCTCTTCGTTCTCGCCCATAAGCCGCGAGTACCCGGCGACGTCGGCCACGAGGATGGCGGCTAACCTGCGTTGGACATGTTCCTGGGCCATTTTTCGTTTAATGCCTCCCCGGACATGTGGTTAGGCAGGATAGTACGAGCGCTGACGGAGGGAGTCTATCTGACCGCTACCGTCCGCCTTATG